>JAOHFM010000098.1 GCA_028098005.1 Psychrosphaera sp. | reverse complement strand
TTATATAGCTTTATTCAAAAGGTTAAAATGTTTGCTCATGAGCATGAGATGGTATTAACGGCGAGCGCCGTGGAGCAACTGTTACACTTTAGCTTTCGCCAGGCAGAGCATCAACATAAGCTTTCAGCTAGATTTGCAGATGTACTTGAACTTATTGGTGAAGCTCAGTTTTTTGCACGTAAAACGATGGCCAAAAGTGAATTCATAACTGAAGCGCCAGCACTTTTGTTAATTGATAAGGAACATATTACCCAAGCGTTAGACGCGAAAGTGGTTCGTTCTGGCCAGATAAGTGAATCTTTTTTGGAAGATATTCAAGAAGGGCAAATTTTAATAGATACAGATGGTTTCCAGGTAGGTAAATTAAATGGTCTTACTGTTTTAGAGATTGGCGATACTGTATTTGGTACGCCAGCTAGGATATCTGCAACCGTTTATGCAGGCTCAACAGGTGTTGTTGATATTGAACGAGAGGTAGAGCTTGGCAAGGCTATACACTCCAAAGGTGTGATGTTATTGAGCGGCTATTTAGGTAATAAATATGCTCAGGGTTTTGCGCTTTCGTTTTCTGCAAATATTGCATTAGAGCAAAGTTACGGACATATCGACGGAGATAGCGCCAGTTTAGGTGAGGTATGTACTTTGTTGTCCGCTATAACACAAGTACCCCTTAATCAGGGAATAGCAATTACGGGCTCAATAAACCAGCATGGTCAAGTACAGTCCATTGGTGGTGTTAATGAAAAAATTGAAGGCTTTTTCAAATTGTGTGAAGCACGAGGTTTAACGGGTGATCAGGGAGTTATCATTCCTAAAACTAATTGTATTAACTTAGTACTATCCGAGGCCGTGCAATCAGCGGTAATGGCAGGCACATTCGCTATTTACGCTGTTGAAACCGTAGACGACGCAATTACTATTTTAACGGGAAAACAAGCTGGTGTGATGTCATCAAGAGGGCGTTACCCGAGAGATACGGTAAATGGGCTTGCTGCTCAACGGCTAAGGCATATTGCCGATATTGTGAATCATGAATTTGGTGAGTAAACAAACCGTTATTAACTCACCACTAAGATGTCATGTTCATTAATCTAGGATTGGCATCTTAAGATTCAGGAGGCTTACAGTTAGTCTCTTCAGTGTCTTTGTCTGTTTCAGCTTCGCCTTCGCCAGCGTTCGACTCTTCTTGACCCGAGCTTTGTTTACATTCATTTTTTGCTCGATTTAAGCCAAGGCTGGCCACCATCCCACTCACGTCAAAGCTCTCTATGCCTTCATCGTTAAAAATGAAAGTGACTTGAGCCAATCGGTTGTTAAAGAAGTAATCTTTGTCATCTATGGAAAGTATATAGTCGCCTTTTACCGGCTTTCTAAGTATTTCTTTTACAAGCGATATCTTATGTTCTCCAAGTTGCCAAACAAAGGACTTTATAGGCTTGCTATGAAATTCTTGTACCCAGACAAAGTTGTTGTCTTGCAACAATATTGCGATACTGTATTTCTCAGGTTTTCCCGGAACTTTAAACTGGTTTTCACCAATAATAAATTTTTGGATATTACCTTCATTAGAGAAGCCTAAAGGCATATTTTTCTCATGGACCCTTTTATAAGGGTCTGTTACAACGAGCTTACCCTCCAAAAGAAATCCATTGGCGCTTGTGTCCTCACCTAAAGCGGTAAAAGAGCTCACTAGTAACATCAAGTAAAAAAAGCTTTTCAATATTAACTCCTCCAAAATACAGGCTATAAGCTATGTATAACCTGTATTAAATCTAGTCTAACCTCTTGTTACGTCAACAAATAATTTTAACGATTGACCAGGCTGTAGATATTTTTTGGTATCTAGTTTATTCCACTTGGCAATGTCTGTTACATTCACTTTAAATTTTTGAGCAATTCGAGCCAAAGAGTCGCCATTGCGCACTTTATAGGTCACTTTTCTTACAACACCTGTTTGCTTCTCAGACTTGGGTGTTTTAGTCCAAATGGCTAATTTTTTACCTGGCTTAAGTGGATCTTTTGGCGCCATGCCGTTCCACTTCGCTAGGCTTCTTAAATTAACGTTGTAGGCTTTACTGATATCCCAAAGGGTATCGCCACTCTTTAC
>JAOHFM010000100.1 GCA_028098005.1 Psychrosphaera sp. | reverse complement strand
TCACCATAGTTAAAATCCAATCTAGCGCTGTGTAAATAAACTCTGTCACTTACTTCACCGCCATAAAGTTGGTCCCCCAGAATAGGTGCTGATAAACTCTTTAATGCGACTCTTAATTGATGGGTTTTACCACTTTCTGGTTTGAGTAAATATAGTCTAACGCCAATGCTCTCAGGGTTTGTAAAACTAAAAAAACGAGTTACCGCGGGGTTATGTTTTGTTTTAACAAGCTTCCATTGAGACCGGCGGGCCTTTTCCATATCACCAATAATAGCACCTTGCTTTTTCTTAGGTTTCATATTGGAAACTGCAAGGTAATACTTGTTGATTGTTCTTTCGCTAAAGGCTTTTTGGAACCAAATGGCGGCTCTATTATTCCGCGCTAGTATCAATAAACCGGAAGTTACTTTATCAAGTCGATGAACAGGAAATAGCTCTTCATTAAAATGTTTTACACAACGGTTAAAAAAGCCCTGTCCAACTTCGCCTTCATCATGAAAATTTATATTTGCTGGTTTAATAACGATATAAAAATCACTGTGTGTAAAAGCAACGTCTATCTTCAACTCAGTTTTCATTTACTGTTGTTTCAAACTCGCTACAAGCCTTCGAACCTGTTCAAGGTCTTCTGGTGTATCAACTCCAGCAGGTGGTGGCTCAATAGCTAAGTCAACGTGGATATTTTTGCCTTGCCATAGAACTCTTAGCTGTTCCAGTGACTCTATTTGTTCAAGCTCCGATGTTGGCCAGCTGATGTAGTCTTTAATAAACCCAGCTGTATAAGCATAAATACCTATGTGTCTTTGATACGGAAAAGTTAAGTTAATGTTATCTGCTGGCTTAGTGAACTGCTCTCTGTCATATGGCAAGGCAGACCGTGAAAAGGTTAATGCTAAGCCATCTTTGTTTGTTACTACTTTAACAACATTAGGGTTTGTCAGTTCATTATACGAGCATATGCTTTCAGATAACGTAGCCATCCCAACGTTCTGGTTTTTCAATTTAAGCAAGTTTCCAGCTAATTGCTGAATATTCACTGACGGGATCATTGGCTCGTCACCTTGCACATTAACGACAACTGTATCGTCGGCAAAACCATAAATCTCTAACACCTCAGCAAGGCGCTCTGTTCCAGACTCGTGACTTTTAGCCGTCATGCAAACTTCTCCACCGAAGTCTTTAACAGCATCGAAAACTCGCTGATCGTCTGTAGCTACTATAACTTTTGACGCACCAGATGCGATACCTCGCTCATATACCCACTGAACCATTGGTTTGTCATCTATTATCGCTAAAGGTTTACCCGGTAGTCGAGTTGAGTCGTAACGGGCTGGGATGACAACAATAAAGTCATGTGTAGTAAGGTTGCTCATAAATACTCTTTTCTATTTGTACTGTTCAATTTCTTCTTGGGATAGTTGACGAGCTTCGCCTTCAAGCATGACAGGAATGTCTTCATTGATTGCGTAAGCGATTCGGTCAACTTTACATATCAGCTCATTGGTACTCTGCGCGTAATGCAATTTAGATTTACATATAGGGCAAGCAATTATATTTAACAGTTTTGTATCAAAAGCCATGTTCTAATCCGTTTTAATTCTTTAATTTTTTAATTTTTTCAATGAGGTTTTTTTCTAGTGACTGCGATATTATTGCATCCACTGGCAGCGCATACCAGTTCGGCTTGGCAAACTTCATACACTTAACTGCATCTTTTTCAGTCATGACAATTATGTCGTTATCTTGTACCTTTATCGACTTAAAATCAGACTCGGTAAAGTTATGGTGATCGGGGAACCAATGTTCAGAAATTACCTTTAACCCTGACTGTCGAGCCGTTTTACTAAAACGATCTGGATTCCCTATCCCTGATATTAAATGAACGTTCCTAGTCTCTTCATATAAGGGATGCTCTTTACCGTCTTTAAGCGCTACTAAAACGCTAGCGCCAAGTTGATAGTCAACAAACTCGTTGTTAACTGAACTTAGAGCTTTTTCATTTTCACTTACGAAACCTGAGTTAATTACGGTGAAGTCTACC
>JAOHFM010000096.1 GCA_028098005.1 Psychrosphaera sp. | reverse complement strand
CCGAGGCTAACCAATAGGCTAGGTTTATTTAATTCACTGTTAATACACTCAACTAAACTTGCCACGGTAGGATTGGCGACTAGCTGGTGTAACGACAACTTTTTATCAATAATACGTTCTATATCATTTAAAACAACGACAGCAGTTAACGAATCTGCGCCGGATTCAAAAAAGTGACTGTTTACGTGTAGTGAGTTATTTCCTAATGCTTTACGCCATAATGCTAAAACTCTGGTTTCTAGCTCCCCGATAGGCTCTCTTACAGCTTGTTGTATTTCAGCGGTACTAATTAGAGGTAGCTGCTTATAATCAATTTTCTCATTTGCCGTCAGCGGCAAACCACTCATCATCATGATTTTCTGTGGCAACATGTAGTCTGGTAACAATAAGGTAAGCCTAGTTCTAACGTCGCTAACGACTACCGATTGTTTTGTGCTGTACCAAGCGCAAATGCTATCTGCAGTTTCACCCTTAACTAACTTACAGGCGGCTTGATCAAACCGGAAAGTTGGCCAAAGCCTATATCTCTAAATATCATGTCTCCTCTCACCTTGGCGATTCAATATCAAGTTTTGCAAAAAAAAATGCGTTTACTCCTTTTCAATTTTATATTGGTCTGCTTGCTCTTTACATTTTTGAAACTCAAAGCCTGACTGAATTAACCATTGGCGTGCCTAACTTAAACCGAGGCGGTAAAAAATATAAAGATACAATAGGCATGTTTGTGTCGGTGTTACCTCTTAATATTAGTTACAGCAAAGGCATGTCATTTGTAGAGTTAGTAGAACAAATATCACGTCGTTTAAAGAAGTCTTATCGTCACGCTAAATACCCGTTGAGTGAACATGCGAAGCGTCTTGAAGTTGTGAGGAGTGGTCGAGATAGGCTATTTGATATTATCTTTTCGTATGAGGAGTTTGAGTTCTCATGTCAATTTGGAAATGCGGTCCTATCTGAAACTAAACAGACGTTTAATCCATTCAGTCGTTATCCACTGGCTATTTCGTTATGTAACTTTTTAGATGCTAAAGACATAGAAATGGTTATTGAGAGTGGTAGCAAGTTTTTTTCTCAGGCAGAAAGTGAGTGGTTCGGTGCCAGATTAATTAGTTTAGCGGAGCAACTTGTCGTTGAGCATAAATCGATTTCAGATTTGGCGTTTTGTGCACCAGCAGAGCTAGATTTACAAATTAAGCAATTTGAGAGAAGCCTTACTAAAACGGATACAGAATCTTTTGCTCAAAATATTATTAATACGTCGTTTGTAGTACCTAAAAATATTGCATTAATATCTGATGACATAGAGGTTAGTTATCAACAACTTGTTGTATCGGCCGCACAGGTAGCTGAAAACTTAGCACTAAAGAACGTACAGGCAGGTGATTCGGTCATTTTGGGTTTAAAAAGAGGCCCTGAAGTTGTAGTTGCCATGCTAGCTTGTGGTTTAGTTGGCGCAATTTTTGTTCCAATAGATTTGGATTGGCCCGGCTCTAGAATTGCGAGCATACGAAATCAGGTTGGTTGCACCATCGCTTGTGTCAATACCGACTTTGAGCGAACCATTTTAGAAAATAACGTTATCATTGATTTACCGGCTTTAATGCAACAAAGCTACCCGCTAGGTGAGTTAGTAAAGTATAACAAAGTCAATTTTCCAACTGCGTATACACTTTTCACCTCCGGTACCACGGGTCAGCCTAAAGGCGTGTCAGTGAGTCATCAAGCGTTAAAGCATCGGTTAAATTGGATTGTTGAAAGTTGGGGAGTTACTTCAAATGATAGAGCACTACAAGCCACACAAATTAATTTTGATCCATCGCTGATAGAGATGTTAGTGCCGCTTATGGCAGGAGGCAGCGTGGCTTTTCCTAAGTCGGGACGGCTTTTACCTGAGTGGTTGCCTTCACAATTGATCCGATTTAATGCGACCATGATGGCGTTTGTGCCTTCAACACTAACTCGGTTTATTGATGGATTATCTCAAAGTAGCACGTTACCGCTACGTATATGTTGTTGCGGAGGTGAAGTGCTGTCTTACGAAGTTGCTAAGCGATTTTGCGATGCAACAGGAGCACAACTTTATAATGTTTATGGCCCTACGGAAGCAACTATTTTTTGCACATCATGGCATGTGCATCCGCAAATAGCGCATACTAGAAATATGCCAGTTGGGAAGGCTATTTCTAATACTCAAGTTATTATTCTAAACGAAAA
>JAOHFM010000095.1 GCA_028098005.1 Psychrosphaera sp. | reverse complement strand
GGCTTGGTTGCCCACTGGCCGTTAGCAAAACTTGCAAAAACGCCAGAAGCAGCAATTCAACATTTACAGCAATCCGCCAGCGATCAATATATTTATGTTAATCAAGCGGATCATGACAGCCAAGGCCGTTTTTTTTATACCGACGATTTCACTGATAAGAATTTTTCACAATCTCCGCAATTACTAAAAACGTTTTTAACTGAATTAGTAACTCGAACACAAGGTTGTGATACCGATAGTGGCTTCCAGTATATGGCCTCAACATCGGTTGACTATTGTTTTCCTAATTTACTGCTTGAACATCCCTTGCCTATTGTTTTGCCCTCACCATTGATAAGTGCTTGGCTAGGTACCCAGTCTGTTGCAGCAACTCATTTTGATGTTCCTCAGAACATTGCTTGTAACGTTTTAGGCCGGCGCCGGTTTACGCTTTTTCCACCAGAGCAGCACAATAACTTGTATATTGGACCGCTTGATTTTACGCCCGCAGGACAGCCCGTTAGTTTAGTGGACATTCAAACGCCTGACTTAGAGAAGTACCCCAAATTTAGCCACGCAATCAACCACGGATACCAAGTGACCTTAGAGCCCGGCGACGCGTTATTTATCCCGAGTATGTGGTGGCACAACGTCGAGGCCTTAGATAACGTAAACTTATTGTTCAACTACTGGTGGCATTCAAGCCCGGCTTATCTAGGATCGCCAATGGACGCACTAAAGCACGCCATACTAAGCATAAAGTCATTACCTGTTGAACAACGTCAAGCCTGGAAGGTACTGTTTTCAACTTATGTGTTTGACCATCAAGCCAAGCAGTTTGAACATATCCCCAAGAGCGCCTTAGGCATGTTAGATGACTTAATTGGCAGTGATGCCAACACGCAAGAACTGCGCGCTAGACAAATACGGGCCGACTTACTGAAAGCACTCAACAAATAAAAAAGGCCCTCAAAAGGGCCTTGTTTCGTTTTAGTAAAACTATCTCAACGTCACGTATTCTTCGGCTGATGTAGGGTGAATCGCTACACAAGCGTCAAAATCAGCTTTTGTTGCGCCCATTTTAATAGCCACACCAAAACCTTGTAATATCTCGTCCATGCCAAGACCAATACCATGAATACCAACAACGCGCTCGTTTTCGCCTGCGCATATCAATTTCATTTTAGTCATTTGGCGGTGTTCTGTTAATGCCGTATACATAGCAGCAAAGCTAGAGTTGTATACTTTTACATTGTCTTTGCCGTATTGAACAATCGCTTGCTCTTCAGTGAGACCCATTGTTCCAATTGCTGGATGACTAAACACAACCGTAGGGATGTTCGTATAGTCCATCACTACGTCGGTAATATTATTAAATAAACGTTCTGCCAAAATACGGCCCGCTTTTACCGCAACAGGCGTTAATTCAATTTTACCTATGATATCGCCTAGTGCGTAAACACCAGGAACGTTAGTTTCGTGATGATCATCAACTGGAATGTAACCCCACTCATCACGTTTAACACCTGACGCTTCAATATTAATATTGTCTGTGCTTGGCGTACGGCCAATGGCCCAAATAACACAGTCGGTTTCGACCATAGTGCCATTTTCAAATTCAAGCACTAAACTGCCATCTGCTTGTTTTACAACGCGCTTAGGTACGCTATTGGTTAATAGCTCGATGCCGTCTTCAGCCATCATTTCGACTAGTGTTTCAGAAATCATAGTATCGAAATTACGTAACGGAGCATGTTTGCGAACTGCTAATTTAGTTTCCGTGCCCAAACTATTTAATACGCCAGCCAGCTCAACCGCAATGTAACCTGCACCTACAACAACGGTTCGTTTTGGTTGTTCGTTTAGGTCAAAAAAGCCATCAGAGTCAATACCTAAGTCCGCACCTTCAATTGCAGGCCAAGTAGGACGACCACCCGTTGCAATCGTAATATGATCAGCAGTATATTGCTTGCCATCTACTTCTATTGTTTTTGCATCAACAAACTTAGCAAAGCCGTTAATAACCGTAACGTCATTATTTCCTAATACGCGATCGTAAGAACCATGAATTCTTTTGATATAAGCTTCGCGGCTAGCAACAAGTTTGCTCCAATCAAATTTATTAACCGTGACATCAAAACCATAATCAGGGCTATATTTATGAATAGCCTCGGCTACTTGTGCGCCAAACCACATGGCTTTTTTAGGTACACAACCTACGTTTACGCAGGTACCGCCCATTGCTTTCGCTTCTACT
>JAOHFM010000097.1 GCA_028098005.1 Psychrosphaera sp. | reverse complement strand
ATTATTTTTGATGAAACCAACACGGACAACCTCCAGTTTCAAACAGAATTACTGCAATTACAATTACAACAAACCAATGTAAAGTCAGGCGCGCAAGATATAGTACTTAGCTTTAATTTGTGGCAAACAAATTTAACCGACTTAAATGCCTCTACCGTCGGTGGTATAAAAAGTGACTTGCTGTTAAATTCATTTATTGAAGGCCTAAATGTTTCCACGATAGGCTCTGAACATAAAATGTTAACTTTTGAAAAGCTCTCGTTAAATAACGTAGCTTCAGAAATCAACATGACCGGTGCGGTTCTTGAGTATGATGTTGCCTTTTCAGACATTCAATTAGTTGGCTCTAAGGCCATGCCAAATAAAGAGGAAACGCTACCAGCACTACTAAATTTAGAATCCCTAAGCGTAACCAATGGCTCTTTTACAAATCAACTTTCTTCTGTAGAAAAAATAGAGGTTGGCGCTTTAGTCACTAACGTGGTTGTAAATAAAGATAAGTCTATTGCTAATCTGGTGTTGCCTACACCACCTGCTAATGAAGAAGCTGTTAGAAATCACGAGGCTTTGCAAAACAATGATGTTCAAGTTAAACAAATTGCAAACAACAAGGCTAATCAAAAAAGCGCTAACAACGCCGTACAAGCTGCGGCAGAGCTTCCAAAAGAAGCGTTACCAACTACAGCACTACCAGAAGACACGGCTTCAGATAACGATGCCTCAACTTCAAAAAAAATGGATCTCAAACTTTCAGAATTAGTAAATACCGGACCATTTAAGTTAAACACACTAGATTTGAGCGTGGAGCCTAACTTTCGCTCCCTGATAGAAGTGCAAAAATTCAGATTGGCTGATATTGACAGTGCACAACCTCAACTTGTAACTACGTTTGATTTAGCCGCCACTAACAATACTTACGCCAAAATTAATATTTCAAACCAAAGTCAGTTATTTATTGAACAACCTACCCACTCAATAAAAGTGTTACTGGATGAAATGGACCTAGCTTCACTTTCACCTTATGTTAGCTCTGCTCTGGGTTATCACATTAATACGGGTCAGCTAGATAGTGAAGTTAACGCTAAAATAATTGGCAATAAGATTGACGGAGACGCTGATTTGCTTATGAGATCCGTCGATTTAACCGCTATTTCTAACCAAGGCGAAGAAAGTGGATTTAGCGGTGGCGCCATTTCCTTTAATTACGCACTTAGCATGCTAAAGGATAGCGACGGTAACGTTGATCTTAACGTACCGTTTGATGGTGACCTTAATAATCCGTCGGTTGGCTTCACTGGCTTTATATCGCTTATTGTTCAACGTGCAACCATGTCTGCTGCTAAAGATTACCTTATAAATACCTTTGTACCTTACGCAAACGTCGTAAACTTTGCCCTATCGGCCAGCAAACATGTACTTAAGCTAAGATTTAACGACCTCACTATGCAACCACAACAAGCTGAATTAAATGAGCAAGAAACTGAGCGCTTGAGTCAGCTCAGCTTAGTATTAAAAAAACACGATACCACCAGCATTAGAATTTGCCCTATTGGGGTTGTGGCTGACTTAACAACAACAGCAGATCAAGTTGAATCACAAAGCTTGGTAACTAAAAAATCAATAACGGCAACGCAAGTTCAAGAGTTAATGAGCTTAAACCAACTAAGGGCTGAAAAAATAAAGGCTTACCTAGTGAACCAAGGAAATGTAGAGTCTAAAAGAATCCTTGGCTGTTCGCCTACAATAGATTACCAAAAAGGTGCCTCGCCAAGAGTGTCTTTTAATGCAACTTAATGACTCTAATTATTAGCCGTTAGCCTAACTTTAATAAACTGTTACAATGCGCCTTTTTTAAGAATAAGAAGTGTATTTTGCGTTTATTAAAGTTAGCAACCCACCCTTTAGTTACCGATCTAAATGGTTCTATTTTCACTCGACAGGCCACTCGAGCCATTGTCATTAATGGCGAAAAGATATTACTTCTCTACACGCAGCGCTATGATGACTTTAGCTTACCTGGCGGTGGTATTGATAAAAATGAAAGTCAACTTGATGGCCTCATTCGCGAACTCAAGGAAGAAACAGGCGCGCAAGCAATATCAAATATTAAAGAGTTCGGTTTGTATCGAGAGT
>JAOHFM010000094.1 GCA_028098005.1 Psychrosphaera sp. | reverse complement strand
GTGATTCCTGCTGCCGACTTAGGTGTAGAACTAACTAGTAAAGTTAAAGTACTTAAAGTTGAAGAGCCTTCTCAACGTGGCGGTGGTGTTATTGTTGAGTCTGTGGCTGAGTTAGTTGAAAAGTTAAAAAATGAAGCAAAGGTGATCGCATGAGCATTTTATTAGTTGCAGAGCATGACAACAGTGAGCTGAAAGTAGATACGCTAAAAGCTGTTAACGCAGCATCAAAAATAGGCGGTGATATTACTATTTTAGTTGCAGGTCTAAATTGTTCTGGTGTTGCTGATGAAGCAAGCAAAATAGACGGCGTTAGCAAAGTTTTACTAGCGGACAGTGCAGCATATGAGCATGGTTTAGCGGAAAACTTAGGTGCGTTAGTTGTTGAATTAGCGAGTGACTATTCTCACATATTGGCTCCAGCAACTACAACGGGCAAAAATTTCATGCCTCGTGTTGCCGCACTGTTAGACGTAGAGCAAATTTCTGACATCATTTCAGTTGAAGGTTCAGATACATTTACAAGACCTATTTATGCAGGTAATGCGATAGCGACGGTTCAATCTGAGTATGCAAAAAAAGTAATTACAGTTCGTACAGCGGCTTTTGACAAAGCTGGCCTAGCAGGCAGTGCTGAAGTGGTTTCCGTTGACTCTGAGCAAAACGCAGGCTTGTCATCATTTGTTTCTCAAGAATTAACAGAGTCTGAGCGTCCTGAGCTTACGGCTGCGAGTGTTGTTATTTCTGGTGGTCGAGGCATGCAAAACGGTGAAAACTTTAAGCTGTTAGATGGTATCGCTGATAAGTTGGGCGCGGCTGTTGGTGCGTCACGAGCTGCTGTTGATGCGGGCTTTGTTCCTAACGATATGCAAGTGGGTCAAACGGGTAAAATAGTTGCTCCAGACTTGTATATTGCAGTTGGCATCTCTGGTGCTATTCAACACTTAGCAGGCATGAAAGATTCTAAAGTCATTGTTGCAATAAACAAAGATGCTGAAGCTCCAATTTTCCAAGTTGCCGACTACGGTTTAGTTGCGGACTTATTTGAGGCGTTACCAGAGTTGGAAACTACAATCTAATTTTCTGACTGTATTAAACTAAAGCCTAACCAAAAGTGTTAGGTTTTTTTTTGCATTTAATTTAGCTAATTCGTTTGGTGTATTCAAACAGACTTCGAATTGCTGGGCTTTGTAAAAGCTAATTAATTGGTTTTCACACAGTGTGTACAGTGGGGACTTTGGGAGTATATTTTGTGCAAATGCTGTAATTAATGTACCTAATTGATTACTTCTAAAAACAGGTCCTACAAATAAGCTTCGAAATAGGTAAATAGGCTTTTCGTTAGATCCCATATTTCGTATCAGAGCAGCGCCAGCTATATTCACAGTTTCTGTTATTTTATTGCCTCTGCAATCGTCAAGCTTTCTCGCAATGATAATAATATCTTTAGAACAGGTACTTACATTCTGCTTGTGCTTTTTATAAAACTGGTTGACGGGCCTTTGTGATAACTCTTTATAAGTTTCTACAACTGTTTTGCTAATTACCACTTTTTCTTAGGAGCAAATAAAGCATCGAGGTCGTCATTTTCTTCAGCCTGTTTTTTCTTAACGTCATCAAGGTTGGCTGATTTCAAATCTTTAGCAATTTTCGAAAGTAACTCTTCAATTTCAGCTAATCGAGTTGCTATGTATTCGTCTGTATAATTTTGTTTTTCTAGGGTTATCTTAGCTTTTTCAAAGTATTGACGAGCAGAGCCACTCATATTTTTATTCATGGCGACTTTACCGCGGCGTAACTGAGTCTCGATATTAATTTTTAACTGCAACTTCTCAAACTTTTTGTCTTCTTTAATGAACAGCTCACTAGAGAGGCGTCCTTTACTGTGCTCTGATCGCAAGATAATACGGTACTTTTTGATTCCTTGGATAATGCCAATTAATTGCTTTTCATTTTCAGGAAGTGACATTGACTCTGCATCTGCAGCAGGATAATCGCCAGCATCAATTTTAGATTGAACCTGCTGAACTCGATTAACAACATCTTTGTTACCAGGAGTTAATTCCTGCATGCCCTTAAGTGCACTCAATTCACGATTAAGAAGAATGTTATAACCTTCTGGTGAAAGAGGGATCCCAGCTGCATTTTGAACAGCTTCTTCTGTCTCGTCTATAATTGCACGAAATTTAATAACTTCTCTTCGGCGTTCTTCTTCTTGTTTTTTCTTCTGTTGTTGCATTGTGTTTGTCACAACGACAATAACAACTAAACCAAGAATCAGACCAA
>JAOHFM010000093.1 GCA_028098005.1 Psychrosphaera sp. | reverse complement strand
TTGGACGATGAAAGTCCATTAATGAAACGAAAACCTGATCCTAATGGCAGTCCCTTTACGTTACAAATTGAAAATGAACTAGAAAGCTACATTTTCTCTGTAGGTAAAAGTTTGACGCCATTGACACAGTCAATAGACAAAGCACTATTAACCTTGTCATTATTGGATCTTAAGCTTCTAGAACAAATAACAGCAGGCAATGATCAAGAAAAAAGTGCATATATAGAACTTCTGATTGAAAATAGTATTATTCGAGTTCAAGCAATTTATGACCGCACTATGATTTTTGCTAATCGGTTATTGGATCTAGGAATCAGTAATGAGTCTATTGGTCATGGCTTGTTAGTTACAAATGATCACATAATTTCTTATGGTCTTGATTCTCTGCTTAAGTCCATTAATAAATCCTGTAATGAGTACCGCTTCATTCGCAACTCAGTTATTCATCATGATCGTTATAGTGAGGAGGAATTAGACAAGCTTACTACTGTCCTGCAGGCAGAGCATCTACTCCAAAAAACAAAAGGCGAAAGTTTAATCTCTCCAGAGGAACTTGCGCAAATTACGTCTGATTATTTAGAAACTAAACAAGAAGAATTAATTGTCTATTTAAGTAAAATTGAGGGTAAAGTAAATACATTGCTTGATAGCTGTATCCCCATATATGAACATAAAAAGAAATTGCTCAGAAAATAAATATAACAAGGCACTTAAACGGAACTAAAACAGTGGGTTACGTTTCGCTTCGCTCCACATTATAACCCACAATTTTAGTCCGCTTAGTGCGGCGTTAGCTGTCAAAAGGAGTGAATTTGAGCAATAAGGAGTCACATCCAATTCGCAATGGTGCTATCGCCTCAGTAATAGGCGGTATTATTCTCTCGTTTTGGGCACCATTTAGAGAGTTTTTGGTTACAGCTGCTTCATGGGTTTGGGCGCTGCTTATATCACTATGGGAGTGGCTTTCATCCTCTCACGAAGTCTATGGTTGGGTAATAATTCTATTAATTGTTTTGGCTATACCTACGTTTGTCGAGCTTGTTTCTTTAGTATTCAAGCAGAAAGAACCTGGAGTAGAAGATTTATATAAATCCGACCATTTATTTGGCGCTAATTGGCAGTGGTACTACGTAAACGGGTCAATTACAAATCTATGGTGCCTTTGCCCCTCCTGTAAAAGTGAGCTTGTCTATTCAGAATTTACGCCAAACAGATATGACTATACACATGATGGTTTGGAGCCAAAAACAGATTTCATATGTGAACGCTGCAATACAAGTAAATGTACTTTAAAGGGCGATAAAAGATATGCCCTTGGTACTGTCGAGAGAGAAATTCGCAGAAAAATCAGAAGTAACGAATGGGAAAGCAGCTAACAAGCGCAAGCAGCTAACAAGCGCAAGCAGCGGACAAATTTCCGCTACGCATTTTTGTGTTGGCTTCGCCATTTTACACAAAAATACTCCACTACAATTTACCGCTGTTGCGGGCGTTAGCTCTCTAAAGTAAGGATTGGCAGTTGAGAAAAGTTTTAGCTGTTTTCATTGTTGTCTATATTGCTTATGGATGGCTTAGTCATTTTTTGGACAGTTCAGAAGGGGTAAATAAATTAGCTAGATTTAGTAATCTAACTTTTGAAGACATAACCTCAATTGAAGCAATAAATTCTGAGTATATTAATGTGACGAATCTCGCATTAAATACCACTGAATCAAAAAAGCTATTAATTAATGCTATTAACAATGCAGAGCAATCATCTATTGCTAAGAGACCACCAACAAATACAAAACTGTATATCAAAATTAAAACTAAGAACGACACGATAGGCCTCAGCCTAATGGTTCCTATCACCAAAAATGACGAAATGTATTTTGTTGTTGTTGACCGGACTTATAACGGTGAAAGCTATACTCAAGATAGCTATGGTCAGTTTATAACTAACGGATTATATAGTTTTTTAATTGAGGCAAATGTAGTAAACGAAAGCTAACAAGTCGTTAAAGCAGGACTAAAAGCAGCTGGCAATTGCTCGTGCCTCGCTAATTTTAACCAGCTATTTTATTGCCTATGAATGAGGCGTTATATGCCTATTAAGATGCTAGTTTTATATAAACTTTAAAGAGGTAAATGTAGATGAAAGGCTTGTGTTTGATGTATTGGTCTAAATTGCCAAAAGGACTTAAACCAGCGATTGTCACCGTGGTATCAATTACAATGTTTTGCTTTTTTATTTAGTTATGTTTCGAAGCGGGTTACTTGTTTGGGTTTAACCTTTAGTAGTGCAAAATTGTACTTTGGTTTTAGCATGTAATGTTTAAATCTAGAGGAAATTCAATGGCTGCGGTACTTTTGCTCTTAATACCTTTAATGGCAATGCAATTTACGAATGAAGTTAATTGGAGCAAATTGGATTTTATTGTAATGAGT
>JAOHFM010000091.1 GCA_028098005.1 Psychrosphaera sp. | reverse complement strand
TGTATCATTATTTATGATGTAACAGATGTAGCTGTGTCTAAGTTAGAGCTTGAAGAAGTAAATACTGAACTTAAACGTTTAAGCCAGACCGACAGGTTAACAAATCTAAATAATCGTGGTTTCTGGGAAGAGTGTTTGAAAAAAGAATTTCAACGTCAACGACGAACTAAAAATATAAGCTCCTTGCTTATATTTGATATAGACCACTTTAAGCATGTAAATGATAACTACGGCCATGCAGCTGGTGATGAAGCGATACTGCATTTAGCTAAACTGCTTAAACAAAATCTACGTGAGACTGATATTGGCGGCCGCTATGGCGGTGAAGAATTTGCTGTAATATTGCCAGAGACAGATGCACGCCATGCTGCTATTTTTGCAGAGCGAGTGAGACGCTCAGTAGAAGCATCATCAGTCATTTTTAATGAAGTAGAAATTAAGTTTACGGTCAGCTTGGGTATTGCCGAGTTTCATAATGACTTTAATTCACACCAGAAGTGGATTGAAGCTGCCGATAGTGCATTGTATGTAGCCAAAAGCAACGGCCGGAACCAAGTTAAGGCATATTTGCATAAGAGTTAGCGGAATTAAGTAATTTAAATATGTTTGATAAAAAGGTCACTTAGCGTGACCTTTTTTAATGCATTTTTAAGTATGTGTATTGAAGATATTACTTCTGATGACGTTTTTTTAATACATCAATAACATCATTAAGAGACAAGTCACTCGCTTGCAGCAATACCAACAAGTGATATAACAAGTCAGCACTTTCGTTTTTCAACTCTTCTAAGTCTTTTACCGTTGCAGCTAGCGCTGTCTCAACACCTTCTTCACCAACTTTTTGCGCAATGCGTTTAATACCGCTAGCGTACAATGAAGCGGTATAAGAAGAGTTTGCATCTGCACCTTTGCGACTTGCAATAACGCGCTCTAAGTCAGCAATAAAGCTAACCGATGACGCAGCGTCAGGCGCGCTCCAGCAACTCTCTGTGCCAGTGTGGCACGTTGGACCATTAGCATTAGCAAGAACAATGATACTGTCATGGTCACAATCAACATGTACGCTAACTAGTGATAACGTGTTATTTGATGTTTCACCTTTAGTCCAAAGGCGTTCTTTACTGCGACTATAAAAAGTTACCAGCTCTTTTTCGAATGTTGTTTCTAATGCAGCTTGGTTCATATAACCCTGCATCAGTATTTTACCGCTGGTGGCATCTTGAACAATCGCTGGTACTAAGTTGTCCATTTTTTCCCACGCAATCGTGGCGATATTTTCCAATGTAATTTTCATACTACTTACCTAAGTCCTATGCGTTGATTTGTTTAAGTACAAAATCAACTGCTTCGTCTACCATTAGTAACTCTTTGTCACCAGTATGACGATTTTTATATTCAATTTGATTGTTGTCTAAGTTACGTTCGCCAATAACAATCTGGTGCGGAATGCCCATTAGTTCCATGTCGTTAAACATAACGCCAGGGCGCTCTTTACGGTCATCAAACAATACTTCTACACCAGCTGCTTTTAGCTTTTCATAAACAGCTTCTGCAATTGGTGGAATGCGATGTGACTTGTGCATGTTCATCGGCACAATAGCAACGCTAAATGGTGCTAAAGCTGCTGGCCACTTGATACCATACTTGTCATGGTTTTGTTCAATGGCTGCCGCAACGATACGAGTAATGCCTATGCCGTAACAACCCATTTCTAATACTTGGTGTTTACCAGTTTCAGTTAGCACGCCTGCATTCATTGCAGATGAATACTTTGAGCCCAATTGGAATATATGACCCACTTCGATGCCACGTTTAATAGTTAATGTACCGTTTCCACAAGGACTCTTGTCGCCTTCAACAACGTTGCGTAAATCAGCAACATCAGCTAGTTCAACATCACGGTTCCAGTTAACACCAAAGTAATGTTTGTCTTCTTGGTTTGCACCTACAGCGAAGTCAGAGGTAACAGCAGCGGTTTTGTCTGCAATTACTGGAATAGGGCAGTTAACCGGGCCTAACGAGCCTGGACCTGCACCCATTACACTTAAAATTTGTTCATCAGTGGCCATCGTTAACGGCTCAGCAACTTGCGGTAAGTTTTCAGCTTTAATTTCGTTTAACTCGTGATCACCACGGATTACCAAAGCAACAAACTCGCTATCCACTTCATCAGTAGCTTTTACAATGAGCGTTTTAAGCGTGTTTTCAATAGCAATGTCAAAACCTTCTACAAGGGCAGCGATGGTTTTTGTATTTGGCGTTTCTACTAATATCATTTCTTTAGTAGGGGCGTCAGCAGACTCTTTGTCTACTAAAGCCTCGGCTTTTTCAATGTTAGCGGCATATTGGCTGCCCGTTGAAAACGCAATAGCGTCTTCACCTGATTCAGCTAAAACATGAAACTCATGTGACGCGTCACCACCTATGCTGCCAGTGTCAGCAAGAACCGGACGGTAATCTAAACCTAAGCGCTCAAAAATATTGCAATAGGCTTTGTGCATGCGGTCGTAAGTCTGTTGTAAACAGTCTTGGCTAAGGTGAAAAGAGTATGCATCTTTC
>JAOHFM010000090.1 GCA_028098005.1 Psychrosphaera sp. | reverse complement strand
GAGCGCTATTTTATTAGTTGCATTTGGTAAAGTGGCTGGCATATCTGGTGCCGTTCAGGCTTTGTTAAGTCCGCTTCAAAAAGGTGCCGGCTGGAAGTTAGTGTTTGTTGCTGGGCTATTGTTAGCTGGGATTATTGTGCAATTTGTTCAACCTGAACTACTTGTTGGTGATCTTGATTTACCACCTTGGTTAATAGTGGTATCGGGCTTGTTAGTAGGCGTAGGTACATCATTAGCAAACGGCTGCACCAGTGGACATGGCGTATGTGGCATGTCTCGTTTTTCAGGTCGCTCGTGGGTTGCCACTATCACTTTTATGGTTATTGCATTTGTTACTGCAAATGCCATGTACTGGTTAGGTTAAGGAGTTCAAATGAATAATAAAGTCGTTTCGTATTCGTTAACCTTAGTAATAGGCGTTATTTTTGGACTTGGTCTTATCATTAGTCAAATGACAAACCCCGCCAAAGTGATTAACTTTTTAACAGTGGGTGAAAAGTGGGATGGTAGTTTAATTTTTGTTATGGCCGTGGCTATGCTTATTATGATGGCCGCTTGGTTTTGGACAAGTAAACGTTCAGCGCCGTTAATGGCGACAAGCTTTACGTTAAGTAACTTTAAGCTGGTGGACTTACGTTTAATTTTAGGCTCGGTGCTATTTGGTTTAGGTTGGGGATTAAGCGGTATTTGTCCTGGCCCAGGCTTAGTGCAATTGGTGAGTTTAAAGTCGGAGTTCTGGTTATTCTTTGGCTCTGTATTAGCCGGTATGTGGATAACTAAAAAAACGAGCCAATAGGCTCGTTTTTGTTTATTCAGGTTTTGTATTCATATTTTAAAAAGGAACTAGCTTAAAGTTGTGACAGCATAGTTTCCGCGTCGCTGACTTTAAACTCTTTTGGCGCTTCTACGTTTAACTGAGTGACTACGCCATCTTCTACCAACATTGAGTAACGCACAGCACGGGTGCCTCCAAATAAGCCGGTTTCCATGCTCAGTCCAGTTTGTTTATGGAAGTCAGCACCGCCGTCAGCAAGCATTACAAGTTCATCTGCATTTTGAGACTTACCCCAAGCATCCATAACAAAGGCATCATTTACAGACACACATACGATGCTATCAACGCCTTTGGCTTTGATCTTATCTGCTAATGCAACATAACCAGGTACATGAGCTTCTGAACATGTAGGAGTAAACGCGCCGGGAACGGCAAATAGTACGACCTTTTTATCGGCGAATAACTCAGCCGTATTTGCTGTTACTGTTGCGCCGTCTTTGCGAAATTGAAATTCAACGTTTGGTAATGAATCATTTACTTTAATCATTCTAATTCCTTATTAGTTTGCCTTCTTGGCTGCTGATTGCAGCACGTTAGTAAGCAGGGTGAATTATTTCATTGCGGCTTTGACATAAACGTCAAAACGATTTTTTTTAGTTTTAATTTGAGTGCTTGGTGTTTGTCCGTTTAAAAACGGTGCATAGTCGGGCCTTTTCACCACAACTCTTTTGGCAACTATCTCAACGTCACGTATTCTTCGGCATCGTCGTCGGTGCCTACAAATTGTTGAAAAATAGCCATGTCTTTTTTAACCGCCGCAGACTTTTCGCGATGTGGGAACATAGGATCTAAATAAACTACATCGTATTCAGTTTTATTATCTATGGCGCTTTGCAACGCGTTTTGAGAAGAGTCGTTAACGAGCGTCATGCGATCACTAAACCAAGGTAGCTCTTCACTTGGCAGCGCTCGTCGAAAGCCATCTTCAAGCATGAGATAAACGGGAACTTGTCGCTCAACTAAGGTCATCTTGCAACCTAATGAGGCCAATACAAAGGCATCTTTGCCCATGCCAGCAGTGGCATCTAATACACTAGGCGTTGCGCCTTTATTTAAGCCAACTGCCTTGGCAACGGCTTGACCTTTACCACCACCAAACTTTTGTCGGTGCGCATTAGCGCCGCCAGCAAAATCGACAGAAATTTTAGTTTTACCATCAATGGTGATCTTAAGTTGGTCTTCTTCAAACATAGCATGAAGTTCACCCACTGGTTGGTGGTTCACTGGCTGCCAATCAAACTTTTCAGTTAAATCGATAATACTTAGCGGAGCTTGTTGCCACTGAAAAAATTTCATTGCTGCGGTTTTATCGCTCATTGCATACCTACTACATTGTCACCAACAGAGAATGATAAAATACGACTGAGCGCTGAATACCCATACCCAGTTTCGTCATGCCATTGTTTAAAACAGTCTTGGATCATGGTTTGGCTCTTTTTAGTATTTAAGCCGCCGTCGATGAGTTTGTAAGCTCTAAAGTAAGCCTCATTATCACGACTCAATAAAAAGGTATCTACGCCTAAAAATCTCAGTGCATAAGGCCCTGTGTTACCACCTAGCCGTGCGCCATGCTTTTTCAAATAAGCCCACAGGCCGATGACATCGTCTTTAGGCCAATTCGCAATGAATTTGCCAAAAGAGCCATGTTCTTCTGAAACTTCGTAAATCATTTGGGCGTTGTCTTTAATGCACATGACTTTTTTACCGTTACGAATAATGCGTTCGTCTTT
>JAOHFM010000092.1 GCA_028098005.1 Psychrosphaera sp. | reverse complement strand
ACGCAAACAGAACAAGCAACCTTAGCCCTAAACAATATTACTGATTCGGTGCATCAAGCAAATGATATGAGTGAGCAAATTGTATCTGCAGCCCAAGAGCAAAACCAAGTTAGTAACGAAATAAGTGAACGTTTGGAGTCGATTGTTGCGATTGCCGAGCAGACGGCGTCAGGTGCTACACAAACTGATATCTCTTCTCAAGAGGTTGCTAGGTTAGCGGAAGAACTTCGTCAATCTGTAGAGCAGTTTAAACTCTAATCCTGAAGTCTAAAACGGTCAGTTTCATTCAATAAAAAACGCCCTGATGGGCGTTTTTTTTATTATTATCAAAGGGCAAACAGCCGCTCTCTAATAAAAGTAGCTTTCGCGATAGTTAACTTTTAATTAACGCTTCGATTTTTGCTTTCAACTTTGCTGGCTTCGTTGTAGAGCCAAAACGTTCAATTACGTCACCATCTTTATTAATCAAGAATTTAGTAAAGTTCCATTTTATACCTTCAGTGCCTAACACACCTTTCTTTTCAGACTTCAAATGTTGGAAAATTGGGTGTGCATCGGGTCCGTTAACATCAATTTTTTCAAACAGAGGAAAGTTAACGCCATGATTGAGTCTACAAAACTCTTGGATTTCACCGCTATTTCCTTTTTCTTGCTCACCAAACTGATTACATGGGAACCCTAAAATAACTAAACCCTGGTCTTTATAGGCATCATAAAGCTCTTGTAAACCATCATATTGATAAGTAAAGCCACACTTACTTGCTGTATTAACAACAAGCACTACCTTACCTTTATAATCTGACATTTCTATTTTTTGTCCGCTAATTGAATTAGCTGAAAAGCCGTAAAACTTACTCATTTATTTTCCTATTAATTTTTAGCTTTTTAATTTAGCACCACATGAATCACGCACAATTAAATCTGTTTTCATAAAGCTATTTGAAATAGGCTCACCTTTTATCAAATCAACTAATTTATCTACGAGTAATACGCCTGCTTGTGCTGAGTCCTGTTTACAAGTAGTTAATGCTGGCTGAGTGTATCTAGCTACTGGAATGTCATCAAAGCCAACTATCGCTATTTCCTCCGGCACTTTAACTCCCTTACTTTGCAGTGCATTTAAAACACCCGCTGCGATTAAATCACTTGCAACAACGATCGCATCAATCTTATCACCGGAAGTTAACAAACTATTAGCGGCCTCAAAGCCTGCACCTTCGGTATTCACAGCGTTTCGCTGGGCGTTTTCATCCACAACCAAACCCGACTCTTTTAATGCTTCACAATGACCTTGGTAACGCTCCATAAATTCCGGCGAACCATCGTCAACATTACCTACAAATGCAAAATTTTTACGACCTAACTTGATTAAGTGTTCAGTGATTTGTTTACCACCGTGAAAATTATCACAACCAATAGAGCAGGTATTTACGCTTTGCGTTGCAGCTCCCCATCGAACAAATGGAGTACCGTGACTCACTAACTCGTGCAGTTTAGATTCGTAGTCTAGATAATTACCGTACCCTAAAAGAATCAATCCATCAGCTTTGTTGCTGTCCTTAAATACAGAATGCCAATCCGCATCTAACTCCTGAAAGGACACTAGTAAGTCATAACCCAAAATACCGCATTCTTTTGTAATACTACCTAGCATAGAAAGGAAAAACGGGTTTACTAGAGAGTCGTCACTACTTGGATCTTCAAACAATAATAAAGCGAGCGTTGTGCTCGTTTGAGAACGCAAACTACTGGCATTTTTATCGACGGTGTAATTAAGATCTTTTGCAATTTTACGAATTTTTTCTTTGGTTTTATCACTTACTAACGGGCTATTTCTTAACGCTCGCGAAACAGTCGACTGAGAAACGCCTGCTGAATAAGCAATATCAAATGAGGTGGCTTTACCTTTCACAAATAATTCACACATACTAACTAGAATAAATTAATAGTACCTAGCTAGAGCTGAAGTGTAAACAATATTTAAAAGAGAGAATCAATAGGGGGAAAGGTCATTACATACGTATTCAATAACCAACAGCCTAATTAACGAACAAACAGCTTGCTCGACTGCTAACAGCGTTATTTTATTTAAGAAATGAATAATAAACAATAAAAAAGCTGCAATTGCAGCCTTCTTAAAGAAAAGTTTACTTAATTGCTGATAAGTAAATTAAACGCCATTAGGAAATCGTTGTTCCTTTACAATGTCACTTAGTCTTATTGTTTGGAAAGCTTTTGAATACTCTAGTAAAAGTTGTAGGCCTTCATCGGCTCTTTTTGCTACAAACTGTTTTTCGCCTATATAATTACCTTCTTCATCAATAATGCTATTTACTCTATCGATAACAGTATTGACGGGGATAAAATTAAGGTACGTGTTTTTATATACTGTAGAACGCATCTCTTGAATCGGATAGCGGCCACCTGAACCTGCAGAAACAGTAACAATATAGGCCGGCTTATGGCG
>JAOHFM010000009.1 GCA_028098005.1 Psychrosphaera sp. | reverse complement strand
GACGTTATTTATCATTCAAATAAGCGCAGGGCTTTTAAATAAAGTATTTTATTCTGTTAGCAGAGATTCAATTACTTCTTTCATTTCGTCTCTTATGATTACCTGGGCACTCACATTTGGGTGTATACCATCAGACATCATATAGTTCTTATTAGTTGCGACCTTTTCCATAAAGAAAGGTAACAACTTAATCTTATTGTTTTTGGCTAGTTCTTTATAAACGTTCTCAAACATGGTGGTGTAGCGTTTTCCGTAATTCGGTGGTATTCGTACTTGCATCAATGCAACGTTAACATTATGACTTTTCACTTCGTCAATCATTAACTGTAAATTTGTTCTAAGCGTAGATATTGGAAAGCCTCGCAGACCATCATTACCACCAAGCTCTAATATAACCCAATCACCCGCACTTAAGTTTTGTCTTTTCATTACAGACTTTATTCTAGCGACACCGCCGCCAGTTGTTTCGCCACTGATACTTGCGTTAACTAAATTGATACCAGAGTTTTCTGTTACAAAAGTTTGCGATAAAAGGTAGGGCCAACTTTGCTCAGTTTTCATTCCATAACCAGCGCTAACACTATCTCCATACATAAGTACTTTTGTCGATTTGGCATTAGCGGCAATCGAAAATGTGAAAAGTAACGTAAATAGTACAAATAGGAAGCTTGTGTTGTTTAACGAGTTTCTTTTACTATATAAATTCATTGCTTTGATTGGGTCCTATTTTCATGAATAAAGATGTTTTACCAGCGCTAGCCGCCAATAATATTAGTAAGACAGTTATATTGTCTAATTCCTCAAGTAACAACGCAGACGCTGAAAAAAAGATCACTATCATAAGTGATATTCAACTTTCAATCGAGCATGGTGAGTCAGTTGCTATTGTGGGAGCGTCGGGATCGGGTAAGTCTACGCTTTTGGGGCTACTAGCCGGACTTGATTTGCCTACTACAGGCACAATAAAATTTTATGATAAGCAAATACAGGTTTTAGATGAAGAGGAGCGGGCGGCAATTAGGCGCTCAGATATTGGGTTTATCTTCCAACAGTTTTTGTTAGTACCAAGTCTAACAGCGCTTGAAAATGTCATGTTGCCTGCTGAGCTATCGGACAACAATGAAATTAGATTAAAAGCCAAAGACAATGCGAAAAAATGGTTAGACAAAGTTGGTTTGAGCCATCGATTAGACCACTTTCCGAATCAATTGTCAGGGGGCGAACAACAACGCGTCGCCATCGCTCGTGCATTTATCACTGAACCAAAATTATTATTTGCCGACGAACCATCAGCCAACTTAGACTCTGTAAACGGACACTTGGTAGAGGATTTGTTATTTGAATTAAACAAGAGCGCCAATACCACGTTAGTGCTTGTAACACATGATCCTGCACTCGCTAAGCGATGTGAAAAGACCTACATCATCAAAGATGGCAAGCTATCTCTGCAAGAAGTGCCAAAACCAAAACTGGCAGACGTCACTCCAATACAAAAGGCTAAGCAAGATGCAAAGTAAGTTATCAACATGGCTTGGATTGTCATTTAGACTTTTTAAACGTGAGTTTGGCCGAGGTGAACTAACGGTCATCGCCTTATCGATTGTCTTAGCGGTCTCTTCAGTAATGGCATTAAGCAGCCTAACGGATAGAGTGCAAGCTTCTATCTTGATGAAAAGTGCTGAGTTTTTAGCCGCGGATAAAGATCTTGTCAGCCCAACTGAAATAAAAAATGACGTATTTGAATATGCTGAATCACTTAACATAAAGACAGACCAGCATATTTACTTTTCATCAATGGCCTTTGCTGGCGATAAGATGAATTTGGCCGTGGTTAAAGCGGTAACTCAAAGTTATCCGTTGCGCGGTGAGTTGTTTATCGAGTCGTTAGATAACGCAAATGAAGTTTTTAAAGCGAATGGGCCAGATATAGGCTCAGTTTGGATTAGTAAACGACTTTATTTTGCATTAGGAGAGTCAAACAAAATAGACGTTGGTGAGGGTGTATTCACTGTTGCCGGTATTATAGATGCAGAGCCAGATGCGCCTTTCCAAGTTTTTAATTCGGGTACTCGCGTGATCATGAATATCAATGACATACCTAAAACTGAAGTGATTCAGCCTGGTAGTCGCGTTACTTATGCAGGACTGTTTGCGGGTGAAACACAAGCACTTGAAAAGCTAGAGTCTTGGATAAAGCCTAAGTTATCAGAAAGCCAGAAGTTTAGAGGTGTTAAAGAGGGAGCCTCTAATATTACAAGCTCTTTAGAACGCGCAGAAAGCTTTCTCATGTTAGCCGGTGTATTAGGCGTATTGTTAGCGGCCGTCGCAATATCGGTATCAGCTAGGCTTTATAGCCAGCGCCATTTAGATTCAATTGCCATTATGAAAACCTTAGGTGCCAGCGTTCGCCAAGTTCAAGTCATTTACCTAACCCAACTGTGCCTTATTGCGGTAGTAAGTATTATTATAGGTTTAGTTGTAGGCTCGGGTTTACAAAATTTAGCGTTAATATCGTTGGCTGAATACCTTCCAAAAGACATTCCTGATATTGGCTATCGTCCCTTTCTTGTATCAATAGTTACTGGTTTTGTTTGTGCACTGATGTTTTCTGTACCCGCACTGCTTAAACTATTTAAAGTACCACCGCTTAGAGTATTGCGCCGAAATTTAGGCGATGGTGTGTCATCGTCGATAAGTGCGCAACTCATTATGGCAAGTACAACTATTGGTTTAGTTTGGTTTTACAGCCAAGACTTGAAGCTAACCGGAATCGTATTGGGATCAGGATTCGTATTAAGTATTTTGATTGTGGGGATTTCTCGTTTATTACTAGTAGGTTTCAGAAGTGTAAGCAAGCGCATTGACAATCCATCCTTAAAACTTGCCATTGCTTCTCTTCAACGACGGTCAAAAGAAAATGTATCTCAAATTATTGGTTTTACATTAGCTATTATGCTTGTTCTTATTTTGTTTTCGCTTAAAAACTCAATTATTCAAGAGTGGCAGGAACAAATTCCTGACGGAGCACCCAACCATTTCATAATTAATATTTCGCAACAAAATATAGAAAAAATTGAACAAAGATTTAGTGAAAAAGGAATTGCACCAGAGCAGTTTTACCCGATCATTAGAGGCCGACTAACTCAAATTAATGATGAAGTCTTAAAACAGAAAAGGCCAGAAGAAGCTGAAGATGGCGCTAAGTTTAAGGGTAAAGGTGAATTTGACGAAACCAGCGAAACGGCTGACAAAACAAAAGAAAAAGCAAACAAGGACAAAGAAGAAGCCAGAACCGGTTTTGGCCGTGAGCTTAATTTAACCTTTACCGATAGATTTCCTAATAATAATGAATTAGTGGAAGGCACTTGGATGCCTGATGATGCACAAAAGCAGGTGTCTGTGGAAGCAAAAGTTGCAGAGCGACTAAAATTAAAACTAGGAGATGAACTTAGCTTTTTGATTGGTTCACAAACAGTTTCCGCCACCGTTACGAGTATAAGAACGGTAGATTGGAACAGCCTACAGCCTAACTTTTATATGATATTCAGTGATGATGTAATTGATGACTTTCCTGCAACGTATATAACGTCTTTTTACTTAGCGAAAGAAGATAAGCTTTGGTTAAATGAGCTCTTAGCAGACTATCCAACACTAAGTATTATTGATGTTGCAGCTATGCTAGAGCAAATACAAAGTGTGATAGCTCAAGTATCGGTAGCTATTCAATTTGTTTTATTGATAGTGGTAATAGCCGCGACATTAGTGCTTGTGGCACAAGTGCAGTCATCCTTAGATGAACGTAGAAAAGAAACGGTAATCTACCGAACCATTGGCGCTAAGGGCAGTGTTATTCGAAATGCAATATCTTACGAATTCATTAGCCTAGGTGCAATTTCTGGATTTATAGCGGCCTCTGTAGCGGAGTTCAGCTTATATTTGTTGCAAACTTACTCTTTCAAGATGACTTGGGTAATACACTGGGAGCTTTGGATTATTGGTCCGTTATCTGGTGCCGTATTTGTAGCGGTAGTAGGCTCACTAAGCACACGTTCTTTATTGAAGATTACGCCTAGTGAGTTGATCAGACAATTGGCTTAATAAATTGTCAACTAAAGGAAAAGTTAGGAACGCTTTTGGTTATTCTTCCAAAAGCGTTTCGGCTACTTGACCAATACCGTCGTTACGTAATGGTTGAGACAGCTCCGCACGTTTAGAGTCAATTAAGCTAATGCCTTCGACGATTAAATCGTAAGCCTTCCATTCACCCGTTTTACTGTTTTTACGTAACTTAAAAATCATAGACAGAGGCTTACCACCAGGTTGTAATAACTCGGTTCTTACTGCCACCATTTTCTGATTAGATACGTCTCTTTTAGGCTCATATCTAACTTCTTGGTTATTATATTGCACTAACGCGGATGAATATGTGTCCACTAGGTTTCTTTCCATAGCATCAACAAATAAATCACGCTCTTCTTTTGTTGACTGCTTTAGTTGTGGACCTAAAATTTTATAAGCAGCAAAACGTACATCTACAAAAGGTAAAAGCTGCTGTCGAACAATTAGTTGCATCAATTCTTTGGTTTTTTTCTCATCACCTTGTGCTTTTGCGCTTGCAACGGATTTGAAAACCACTTTAGATAAAGACTCAACGATGTCATATGGTGAGCTGTCTGGTGCTATTTGTTCAATTTCTGCTTTATATTTAGAGCTTAACTCCTCGGTGTCGTAACTAGCAGCCTGAGCAGAAAATGAAATTGATACAGACAACAGTGTTGCCAAAGTGAGTGAAATAATGCGCATTGTACTTTTCCTTAGATTTTAGTGCGCAAATTGTAATACCGACCGCTCGGTATGTAAATGCAAAGTCGCCTAAAATGTTATAATTTGTGGGAATAACTTAAAGTTATAAGTGTTACGAACCATATAGCTTTTTTTCTCACTTCTTTTATAAGATAATTGTAGTCCAAAATTTTGCTAGGGGTATTTATGCGCTTTGTTGATTCACATTGTCATTTAGACAGAATTGATTTAGAAAAAGAAAACGTTGAATTTAGTACTTTGTTTGAAAATGCCAAGGCTAACAATGTGGAACACATGCTATGTGTAGCAATTTCGTTAGACCAGTTTCCGTCAATGGTAGAAAAATCAAAAGACTACGACAATGTATCTTTCTCGTGTGGTGTACATCCGTTACACGTTGGTGAAGATAAAAACTATACTTTACAGGATCTTCAACAACTGGCATCAGATAGCAAAGTTGTGGCCGTTGGTGAAACAGGTTTAGATTATTATTATTCAAAAGACTCTATTGCTGAACAGCAGAAAGCCTTTGCACATCATATTCACGTTGGTAATAAATTAAACAAACCAATTATTGTGCACACTCGTGACGCAAGAGAAGACACTATTGCAATTTTGAAAGAAAATAACGCCGATCAATGTAGAGGTGTTTTGCATTGTTTTACAGAATCATGGGAAATGGCGAAACAAGCGATGGACCTTAACTTCTATATTTCAATCTCAGGTATTGTCACTTTTAAAAGTGCTGCTGAACTTCAAGACGTAGTCAGAAAGATGCCTTTAGACAGGCTTTTAATTGAAACAGATTCACCTTATTTAGCACCCGTGCCTTATAGAGGGAAACAAAACCAGCCAGCGTACGTAAAACATGTTGCAGAGTTTGTTGCACAATTGAAAAATATTTCGGTAGAAGAGGTTGCTGAGCAAACGACGAAAAACTTCAAAGACTTATTTACAACAGTTAAGATGTAACAAGCAAAAAAAAGCCCAGAACTAATCCTGATCTGGGCGAGGGGAATGGCTCTTAATGAGCCGTGCGCTAAAACTGTAAGTACCCGAAAGCACTTTTGTCAAACCAACCTGTTTTGGTGACTAACTGAATTTAAGATTAGCTGAAAAAAAAAGTTTGTTAAAGTTGTACCTGTGTATTTTTTAGTCTTGTATTGCTTAGCTATATTTATAATCGTTAATAATTAGAATTGCCTTGATCACTGCTTTTCCTCAGGTTATCCACAGCTTTTGTCGCATAAATACAAGCTCACTACCATTCCTTTTGTAACCTATTGTTTACATTTTGTGATGTTTTTATATTAGTGACCATATTTTTTTTGCAGCAGGACCAAGACTGTTGTACCTATTCTTTACAATTCTAATTTCATTGCTTATTGGTGATGAGTTTTTATCAATTGGGAACCGCAAAAAACGAGATCTCATATCCTGGCTCCAATAGCTATCGGTCATAGGGCCCCAACCAAGCTTGGCATTTAAAGCAGCTAGCATTGCGGTTAAATTATTTACTTTTACAATACTACGACCAATCGGTTTCATAATTTTAGCGTGATTAAGTTTAACGCTAAATTCGGTGGGTACAATTTGTGGTAACTGCATTAATACTTGTTCTGTTACTTCTGACTCACATGTGATGCCTAAAGTTGCAGCTAGATCTTTGTGAATACAATAAAACATCGACATAGATTTAATTGCTTTAGACTCAAAATCTCCTTCGCTAGCAAATGTAAATATCCAAGGCGTAATTGCTAATTGGACTTCCTCTTTTGCTAACCTAGTTAAGCTGTTTAGTCTACTCTCTGCTTCGATGGCGAGTTCAGTGTTTGGAAATAAGGACTGCAAAGGCTGAAGCTTTTTTAATATCGAAGCAATATTTGCAGTATCTTCAATTGCTATAGAAACTTTATCTTCCACGCCGGCTGTAAGACTCGAGCTTAACTCTTGCAGTTGATACATTTGATCTAAAATAGATTTCGCTTTTTGATAATAGATATGACCTCTATCTGTTGGTTTAAGTCTATAGTTTGTTCTATCAAAAAGTAGGAAACCTATCGACTCTTCGAGTCGTTTTAGCGTCATACTGACGGCTGGCTGAGTTTTTACGAGTTGTTGTGCCGCTGAGTTTATTGACCCTGTCTCAAATACAGTTATAAAGGTTTCTAGCTGGTCTATTTTTATCATTACTCAACGCTTCTTAAAGTACATAAGTAAATATTATATAGATGTTAATTTAATATAAATATCAATTATTAAGATTGGTGTTAAAATTCAAAAAAATTGCTTAAATACAAGGTTTTTTCAATGGCTTACTCAAAATTTATAAAGGCAACGGTGTTTTTCTCTACTCTTTCCTGTTTTCTCTTCGTTGCTGGGTGCTCAAGTGAGAAAGAAGAAACCAGTAAAGTTAACAATATACGACCGGCAAAACTGGCAGAAGTAAAAAGACTGCAGGGCGATACTATTCGAACCTTTCCTGCCACGGTGGAACCATCAATTTACGCTCACCTAGCATTTAGAGTTAACGGTGAAGTATCAAAAATAGCGGTTGTTGCAGGTCAACACGTAGAAAAAGATCAAGTACTCGCTAAATTAGATGACAGTGACTTTATGATTCAACATAAACAAGCATTAGCAAGATTTGATTTAACCAAGTCTCAGTTTGAGCGAGCAGACAAATTACTTAAAGAAAAGCTCATATCGTCTGCAGAATATGACCAATTAAAAGCAGAGTTAGATATAGCATCTGCAAACCTTGATTCGGCAAAAAACAATCTGAAATACTCTACCATTAAAGCGCCTTTTGCAGGTGTTGTTGCTCACGTTAATGTTGAGGCTTTTGAGTTTATTCAAGCTAAACAACCAATTTTGGAGCTCCAAGGAAGAGAAACAATTGACGTTGTCATACAAGTACCTGAGCAATTGATGATTCGGTTACCTAAGTCTTCTACAGCCCAAGCTTATCAACCAACGCTAACATTTGATGGTGAGCAAAAAAAGAGATACAAGGTGACACTAAAAGAGCATGACATTATTCCTAATGCGGCGACTAAGTCTTATCAAGTCGTTTTTACTATGCCAACACCAGAAGATATTAACGTATTGGCCGGTATGACCGCGGCGTTAGAAGTCGAGTTAGACAAATTGTTAACGAGTGATGCCAACGCTCTCATTGTTCCAATTTCATCGTTATTTGTGCCAAATAGTAAAGTCAGCGAGATAGAAAATTTAGATGTAAAGTTTATTCTTAAAGTGAATAGTAATATGCAGACCGAGCTAGTCAGAGTTACTGTAGTAGAAACCAGACAAACTGGTGTTGTAATAAAGCCGATAGAAAGTAATTCGTTAACGAGTAACGATAGGGTAGTTGCTGCAGGTCCTCATTTAATTCCAGAAGGAAGTGTGATTTCTGAATGGAAGCAAGAGAGGGGGCTTTAACAATGTCTGACGGTTTTGATGTTGCTCGACATTTTGTTAAACAAAAAACAACATCTTGGTTGTTTGCTGTCGTTCTTTTTATAGGTGGTTTAATTTCCTATTTTCAATTAGGCCAACTTGAAGATCCTGAGTTTGTTTTAAAGCAGGCAATTGTAATAACTCAGTATCCCGGTGCCTCTCCGGTTCAGGTAGAGGAAGAAGTAACCCACCCACTAGAAAATGAAATTCAAAAGCTTGCTTATGTAGATAATGTTAAGTCCATTACCAGCGCTGGTATATCGCAAATTATTGTAGAGATGAAGTCGACGTATCGAAAGACAGAATTACGACAAATTTGGGACGAGCTTAGACGTAAGATTAATGACTATCAGCCCCAGTTACCTGCCGGCACAACTGCACCAATAGTTAGAGATGATTTTGGAGACGTATTTGGGGTACTGCTGGCGGTTTCCGGTGAAGGGTACAGTAACGACGAGCTCAATGACTACGTTGACTATATACGACGCGAATTAGTGTTAATAAAAGGGATAGGAAAAGTAACAGTTGTTGGTTCTGAACAAGAGCAAGTTATTATTGAAATGTCCCAAAACCGAATGGTGTCTCTGGGGATTTCTACAGATTATTTGTACCAGCTATTGGCTCAACAAAATGTAGTCTCTAATGCAGGTTTTGTTCGAGTAGGCGATGAAAAAATTAGATTTGACCCAACGGGCGAATTTGAGACTGTTCAAGAGTTAGGGGACCTTGTTATAAGCCCTCCAGGGCAGTCTAAGCGTATTATCCTGTCCGATATTGCTAAGATTTACAAAGACTATGATGAAACTCCAAGTCATATTGTTAGACACAATGGTGCTCCTTCGATATACGTGGGATTGTCATTTACGTCAGGCGCAAACGTTGTTGATATAGGTGAAATCGTTTCATCAAAGTTGCAAGAACTAGAATTACAACGTCCTTATGGGATGGACATTAGCACCGTATATAATCAGCCAAAAGAGGTAGAAGAGTCGGTATCAGGCTTCATTCAGAGTTTGGTAGAAGCCGTTGTAATTGTAATCATTGTATTATTACTTTTCATGGGCGTAAAAACTGGCTTGTTGATTGGAGGAATACTGCTGTTAACAGTGCTAGGTACCTTCATTTTCATGAATATCTTAGACTTACAACTGCATAGAGTGTCATTAGGTGCCTTAATAATAGCGCTTGGTATGCTAGTAGATAATGCCATAGTGATTGTTGAAGGTATTTTAGTTGGTATGCACAGAAAAATGAGTAAGGCGGATGCGGCTAGTTTAATTGTACGCCAAACTAAATGGCCATTGTTAGCGGCCACCTTTATTGCAATTATTGCATTCGCCCCTATTGGTCTTTCGCCTGATGCTACGGGAGAGTTTGCAGGCTCTTTATTTTATGTGCTGCTTATTTCTCTCTTACTGAGCTGGGTTACAGCGATTACAATTACTCCGTTTTACGCCAGCATTTTGTTTAAAGAATCTAAAAACGAAGATACTTCTGATTCGGAGCCTGACCCTTATGCAGGTAAATTGTATGTTGGGTACAAGCAGTTGCTGACGAAGGCGTTAAATTTCCCTAAAACAACGATGCTTTTCATGTTTTTATTATTTGTTGCAGCTGTTGTAGGTTTTGGATCTGTAAAACAATCCTTTTTTCCAGCGTCAAACCTACCTATGTTTTACGTTGAGTACCGCTTGCCACAAGGTTCTGATATTAGAGCAACAGAAGAAACTGGTATTGCATTAGAAAAAGCACTAATGGAGCAAAACAAAGTTGAGTTTGTGTCTAATACTATAGGACGCGGAGCCGCTAGATTTATGCTGACCTACAATATGGAGCTTAACTATAGTAACTACGGTCAACTCATTGTTCGCGTAACAAATAAGGAAGACTTAGAGCCCTTAATGAAGTTTGCGCGCCAATATATATCTGACAATTATCCAACAATAGAGTCAAAACTTCTTAGAGTGGAAATAGGGCCAGCTCAAGCATCAAAAATAGAAGCTCGTTTTTCGGGCCCAGATCCTGTTGTGCTCAGGGGTTTAGCTGACCAAGCAAAGCGTATTTTGTTAACTGAACAGGACGCAAAAAATATAACAGATAATTGGAAAAACATGACAAAAGTGATGCGACCAAAGTTTGATGCAATTGCTGCGAGAGAAGTGGGCATAACTAAATCTGCGGTTGATGACTTATTGTTAACTAATTTTGTTGGTAAAACGGTAGGCGTTTATCGTGAAGGCACTGAAAGACTCCCAATTGTAGTAAGAATGCCTGAGCAGCAACGAAATGTTATTGATAGTATTGAAGATATGCAGATTTATTCTCCGGTACTGTCTCAATATGTACCGCTGTCTAAAGTTATTTCTAACTTTTCTATGGAGTTTGAAGATCCAATTATTAACCGAAGGGATCGCAAGCGTACACTTACTGTGATGGCCGATCATGATATTTTGTCTGATAAAACTGCAGCTCAACTATTCGCTAAAGTTAAGCCAAAAATAGAACAAATTGAACTGCCTACAGGTTATGAGTTAAGTTGGGGAGGCGAGTATGAAGCTAGTAAAAAAGCCCAAAAACCAATATTTAGTGCGTTACCTTTGGGTTTTGCACTCATGTTTATCATTACCGTTTTGTTATTTAACTCTTTTAAACTGGCAACGGTGATTTGGACCACGGTACCGCTAGCCATAATCGGCGTTTCATTTGGTTTTTTAACCACTGGTATCGCATTTGGCTTTATGAGTTTACTTGGGTTGTTAAGTCTTTCTGGCATGCTCATTAAGAATGGCATTGTTTTAGTTGAGCAAATAGAGTTAGAAAAAGAAGACGGACGAACTTTTTATAACGCAATTGTTCTTGCCGCTGTGAGTCGTGTTAGGCCCGTTTCAATGGCTGCAATTACAACGGTTTTAGGCATGGCGCCGTTACTGACCGATGATTTTTTTAAAAGTATGGCGGTTGTGATTATGTTTGGTTTAGGTTTTGCGACTGTTTTAACGTTAATTGTTGTTCCAGTTATGTATTTGTTGCTTATGGAATCTAAGGCAAAAAAAACAACAAGTGAGTAACCTTATACTCAATTTAACTAATTGAAAAGCCTCATAAGTACATTCCACCTATGAGGCTTTTTACTTTCTAAGATCCGGTCCTTGTAACTTTAGCGGCTAAATTATTAGCTCGGGTAAACAAGCGCTGCGTTCGGTCTGTTAGTTTAAGCAATAATACATAAGCTAAAGGCACTAAGAAGAGGCTAGTAACAGTAGAAAATAAAAGTCCTCCCATGATAGCTATGGCCATTGGCGAGTATTCAGGACTTCCTGTGCCACCTATATTAGCATCGCCGATTGCTAAGGGTACTAATCCAAGAATGGTGGTAGAAACCGTCATTAAAATGGGTCTTAATCTACTTGTGCTGCCTTCAATAACGGCTGTATACAGTGTCACTCCTTGCTCACGCAACTGATTTATTCGGTCTACTAATACAATGCCATTGTTGACCACAATACCCATTAAAATAAGTATGCCAATCATCACCATTACCGACATACTTGTGCCTGTTATGGCGAGCGCCCAGAAGGTACCAGATATTGAAAACAATAATGAGGTAATAACCGCCGTAGGCAATATAAGACTTTCAAACAAGGCCGCCATTACAATATAAATCATAATTAAGGCCAGTAGCATATTAACTTGCATGATGTTTTCGGCTTCAGCTTGACGTTCAAAGCTTCCTGTTAACGTCCATTTATAGCCTGTTGGTAGTTCTATTTGCTCCATCATCATCGTAATTCGTTCTTGTGCTTGCTCTAAGGTCGTGCCTTCTTCCAAGTTTGCACCTATGGCTAAATTGGTTTGTCGAAAGCGGCGATATATTTGATTCAACCTTGGTGTAATAACAATGTCAGCAAGTTGATCAAGCCGATAATCGATTCCATTTTTAGAAATAACGATAATAGATTTAAAGCGCTCTAACGACTTTTCTACATCTTCGGCGAATTTTAGTCTTACTTGAATTTCACCTGCATTTGGATCTCTGAAGGTCCTCAAGTTTAAACCTCTCAGGGCAGACGATGCAGCTTGCGCAACCTCGCGGCTACTCAAACCAAAGCGTTGAATTTTTTCACGGTTAACAATGATTTGAATTTCTTTTTGGTCGCCCGTTATTTCCGACTTTACGTCTTGTAGGCCTTTTGTTTTTGCTAACAGTGGTACAACCTGGTCTGCTATTTCAATAAGTACCTCAGTAGAAGGGCCTGCTAAGCTAACTCTTACTCCACCACCATTACCTTGGTTCCAACCAAATTGAGGTTTTGCAATGACTAACGTTGGCCAGTTTTCTTCTATGTGTTTTTTAATGGCACTTGGTGATTGGGTTAACTCTTTATTCATATTTAATGTAGAGCGAGCAAAGCCTGCTCTGTAATAGGAATATACACTTTCAAATTCAAAGAGTTCTTGGTTCTTGTATAAATAGTCTTCCATTTGAATGACCGCTTGCTCTACTTCCTCTAAACTTTGATTGCCTTGAATATTGTAGTTAAGCCACATTCTGCTGTTGCTGACGCCATTTTCTTCATCACTTGAAACCATGTTTAGTGGTATCGCCATGGAAATGAACAATAAAAAGCCAACAAAAAAGGACTTTTTCTGATGTGTCATCACTTTGGTGAGTATGTTTTTATAAAACACATGAGACTTATCTACAGAACTATTCGATTTAGGAATGTTTTTAATTTTACTTGTGAGTAACGGTATAAGTGTTTGTGCAATGAGTAGTGATGCAAATAAAGAAATACAAATAGCGATGGCTACGTGCTCAAGGAAAATAGTTACATCAATTTTTTTACCTATTATGTTCGGCAAAAAAACAATAGCAGTTGTACATGTGCCCGCGATTACTGCTAGTGAAACATGGTTAACGCCATTAACGGTAGCTGTTTTAATATTACTGTCAGACTGTCGTTCATGAAATATAGACTCCGTAACCACAACGGCATTGTCTACTAACATACCGATTGCCAACATGAGTCCCATTAAGGACAACACGTTCAAGCTGTAACCTAAAACATACATTGCGCCCAAGGTAATACAAATAGCAAAGGGCACCGACAGAACCACTATAACGGTCGTGGCAAAGTGCCGCAAAAAGGCATAAAGCACTACAATAGATAGAAACGCACCAATTAAGCCTGCTTCTGTTAAATTACCGAGTGATGTTGTTACATCTTCAGCGGTGTTTTGCATCACAAAAAGAGAAATTCCATCAAATTGCGGATTGCTTTTGGCTTCTTCAACAACGGCCATTACTCGTGTTGCAACATCCACTAAATTAGCGTTGGACTCTTTCATTACGTCCATACCGATTGCGTAAGTTTGGTGCAGGTGACGACCTTCTTCACGCTCAGGCAGCTCATAGGTAATATTTGCAATATCTTTAAGTTTCACATGTTCGGTGATTGGTGCATTTTGAACTTCCTCCAGATCTCTAAATTGCCCGTTTGGAGAAATTAATATTTTGCCTTTTGCCGTATTTAAAAAACCGGCAGACTGGCTGAAATTCATACCCCGAAGACGATTAATAATGCTAGGAACTGAAAGCTTGTAAGCGGCTATTTTTGTTTCATCTAGACGAATAGAAATCTCACGTTTATCAACGCCGTATAACGTAACTTGAGATACGCCAGGAACGCGCTCAATAGGGCGCTTTAACTGTTTATCTAAAAGATCATAGGCAAAGGAAAGGTCACGCTCGGAAGATATTCTCAAATTAAACACAGGAAAATCACCAGTATTAAACTGGTACACCATGATGCGTTCAAGATCGTCAGGTAAAAGCTCCCTAATAGCATCTATTTTTTCTCTAGCTTCTATCGATTTGGCGCTAATATTTTCATCCCATTTAAAAGATAAACCTATATTTGCTCCTGACTCGTTAGACCAAGACTGAGCTTGTTGAATACCGGAAATAGTAGCCAAGACCTCTTCAACGGGTTTTGTAATTTGACGCTCAACCTCCGCCGGTGTTGAGTTAGGGTAGGGTATGTTTATAAAAAGCTCCGGAATTTCAATTCCAGGAAACTTTTCTAATGGCAGTAACCGGCTTGATATCGCCCCTAACATTAACAAGGATAAAAATAGAATTACGGTGGTAACAGGCTTACGCAATGCAAATGTAGCTAGAGACGTTGACGTGCTACTTTGTTGTGATGGCAACGACATGGTCATCTCCTTGTACTTCAAATTGCTTAAGGTCGAATAACCAATAAAGGGCAGGAATAAACAATAACGTTAACAGCGTTGCGAATACCAACCCAAAAATTACGGTCAACGCCATTGGTGTCCGCATCTCCGCACCATCACCAAAACCTATTGCAAGCGGCAGTAAACCAAGTGTTGTTGTGAGAGTGGTCATTATTATGGGTCTTAAACGAGTTTCTGCGGATTGTTTTATCGCTTCGACTTTTTCTACACCTTGCTCTCGTAGTTGGTTTATGCGGTCGATTAAGACGATAGCATTATTAACTACAATGCCTGCGAGCATAATAAAACCGATGAAAACCACAACACTCAAGTTTGTACCCGTGATGTACAAACCATAGATAGAACCAGCACCAGCTAATGGCACAGTAAACAATATGAGTAGGGGGTGAAGCAGTGACTCAAATTGTGAAGCCATGACGATGTAGACCATAAATATTGCCAGTGCTAGTGCCATCATAAGAGAGTCAAAAGAGTGCTGCATATCTTCATTTTGACCATCAATACTGGTTTTAATATTTAGCGGTAAACCACTGTCATCTATAATCTGTTGCACCACGGTTACCGCTGAGGCCAAGTCGCCTGAACTAAAATTAACATCAATTAAAGCAACGCGCTCTTGCTGCAGACGATTAATTTCGCTTGGTCCCGTAGTCAAATTAATGTCTGCAACCTCTTCTAGTGTTATAGAGCGATCAGCTGTTGGGTTAATTATGAGCTGGCGTAAATCATTAATTGAATTTCGTCGAGACTCCGCGGTTCTTACAAGAATGTCGACTTTTCTATCGCCTATGACTAGTTTGCTAGCTACTTTTCCGCCAACTTGCGTGGCGACAACTTCTGAGACTTCAGAGGCTGTTAAACCCAATTGAGCTAGGCGTGCATGATTAAAGTCTAGCGATATTTCTGGGTTACCCGCTTTTAACGTTGGATTAATGTCTGTTAGAAGCGAGTTGTCTTTCATTTTTTCAACGAGTTTACTGCTCGCGTTACGAAGGCCATTTAAGTCGTAACTTGTTAAGACAATTTGGATTGGCGCTTTAAAACTCATGAGTTGAGGGCGTTCAATAGTGCTAACCACGCCTGGCATTTTATCAACAATTGATCGAAGTGATTCGATCACCTCAGCCTCTGTTGTTTTATCAGCGTCACTTTTTAATACAATATTTAACCGTCCCCAGTTATCGCCACTTTGCGCCGGCGACGCATTAAGCAAACTTCCAGTACCTACCATGCTATAGGTTTTTTCTACCATTGGCAGGTTACTGGCGGTTTCAGCTAATGATGATATTTTTGCGCGAGTTTCTTCTAATTTTGCACCTGTTGGGAGAAGTACATCTACATAAAACTCACCTTGAGACATTGGTGGTAATAACTCAGAACCGAGCTTAGTGGCCAGTGGAACTGCACCAACAGAAGCTAAAAGAATGACTGAGATAACGGTTTTAGGCCAATTTAGGGTTTTATCCAGCGCCGTTTTATAAACCGTAGACAGTTTGTCAAACAACCAATTAAACGCTGTAGCCGTGGGGGTCAAAATAAACGACATGCCTCTAGCGACAACTTTGACAATAGACTTGAATACAATAACCAGTGCTAAAGGAACCCAATAAGTAACAGTTTTTGCGATTATTCTTAGCGGCCAGGTAATTACATAAATCACATTGCTGAGTTTACCTCTTTTTACCGGCTCTTTAACTTGAGGTGCGACTTCAGGTATGTATTTGTGCTCTTTCTTTTCTCTTGAGGCCAGCATAGGAATAAGCGTAATTGAAACAATCAATGATGCTAGCAGGGCAAAGGTGATTGCCATAGCTTGGTCACTAAATAACTGCCCGGCGATACCTTCAACAAACGCCAGCGGAAAAAACACCGCCATTGTCGTTAATGTTGATGCAGTAACCGCCATGGCAACTTCATTAGTACCATTAAGTGCTGCAAGCTTAGGTGTTACTCCCTTTTCTTTGTATCGTGCAATGTTTTCTAGTACAACAATGGCACTGTCTACCAACAGGCCAATAGCAAGTGCGATACCGCCTAAACTCATAATGTTTAATGAGATATTGTTTCCATACATAAAATTAAATGTCGCAATGACGGAAACGGGAATTGAGAGCGATACAATAAAGGTTGTCCATGAGTTGCGCAGGAATAAAAAGAGCACAAGCATAGCGAGTAAACCACCGATGACACCTGCCGTTTTTACTTCATTTACGGCAGATTCAATAAAGTCTGCTTGATTATAAATTGTCTTTATTGCCAATCCATTTGGTAAATTATCATTTATAGGCTGCAGCTGATTAAGAACTGATTTAGCCACTTGAACGGAGTTAGCGTCACCTTCTTTGTAAAGTGAAATTTCGATACTTTCTTGACCATCTATTTGAGTAATGGAATCACGTTCCTTATGGCTGTCACTAACAGACGCAATATCACCGAGTCTAATTACCTTTAGTTGCTCTTGCTTAACAATAAGTTGCCTTATCTCTTCTACATTTTTAAATTGGTTTATGGTTCGAACAAAATAATCTTGGTTTATATCTTTTACTCGTCCGCCTGCCATGTTGATATTTTCATCGCGAAGGCGCTGAATGATATGTTGTAAGGGGATTTGATGGTGATTAAGTTTAAATTGGTCAATTTCAATATGAATCTCTTGTTCTAAGCCGCCGCCAACTCTTACCGACGCGACGCCTGAAATAGACTCCAATCTGCGTTTAATTTGTTCTTCCGCAAATATACGAACGGATTTTAAGTTTGAGGTTTCTTCGTTGGACGTCAGTGCTAACCTCATAATAGGATCTAAGCTTGGGTTAAACCTCAATAAGACGGGCTTTTTAATATCTAGAGGAAGTTGCAAAATATCCAACTTTTCGCGAACATTTAAGCTCGCCATGTCCATATCTGTGCCCCAGTTAAATTCTAAAATAACGTCTGACTGGCCAGCTTTTGATATAGAGCTTACTTGTCGGATATTCTTAACAATACCTATCGCTTCTTCTATTGGCTTGCTTATTAGCAGTTCTACTTCCGTAGGCGCAGCACCGTCATAATCTGTTCTTATGGTTAGGGTAGGGTAGGATAAATCGGGTAACAAATTTATTGCTAAACGAGACAAAGAAACCATCCCGAATAACATAACTGCTAGTACAAACATCCAGATAGTAACTGGACGTTTAATTGCAATTTCAACAATTTTCATAGTAAATCCTTTTACTCTTCAACAGTTACAATTGAAACTAGGGCGTCATTCTTTAGGTTATTGTGTCCAGCTACGATAAGGGCTTCATCATCTGAAACTCCAGATAAGATCTCCACTAAACCGGCATGGCGATAGCCAGCTTCAATTTTTGTTTTAACGGCTTTGCCTTCAATAATTTTGTAAACGTAATCACTATTGTCAATAGAGATAACAGAGCGTGAAGGAGCAACTAACGCATTGTTATGAAGCCCTAGTTCGATGTTCACTTCGGCAAACATACCTGGTTTCAATAAATTTTCTGAATTTGAAACCTCTACGACAACTTTAAAGGTTCCGTTATTGGCATCTATTACCGGACTTATACGACTGATGCGTGCGTTAAAAGACTGGGCCCCAATGGCTGGCAGTTTAAGTTGAACAGGTTGATCTTTTTTAACTTCTGGGAGTCTACCTTCAGGTAGATAAATAACCCCTTCAAGTTTATCTTGAGCCACGATGTGAAATAAATTTTGATGCTGATACTGATGAACAAGATTGCCAACTTTTACATATCGAGCGGATACATAGCCACTTATTGGCGCAATAATTTCTGTTTCTTTTACATCAAGTTTGGCTACGTCCGTAGATGCTTGAAGTGATTTATATTGCCACTCCAATTTCTCTAAAGTATCCGCACTTACTAACGCCTGATTTTTCGCAGACTTTAATCTGTGTAATTCACTTTTAACTTGAGCTAAGGCAGCTTCTCTTTGTTGCAATGCGAGTACATAACGAGAAGAGTCTAATTTTGCTAATAGTTGTCCCTTTTGAACGTAATCACCTTCTTCAACATAAACACCTTCAACTAAGCCTTGAACTTTACTAATAACATCCGCTTCTGCTCTACTTTCTAATACTGCGTTAGCTGCATAGTAACTACCGATGTTTTGCCTTGAAGCTAGTTCAGCTTCTACAGGCACCTTTACAATTTCTTCTTTTTGAGATGTGTTGTCTAATGATGCTGATGCATCTTCACATGCTTGTATTGAAAATAGAGATAGTACTGCTAGCGCCGTTAAGGAAAGCTTTCTAAGAGGTTGATGAGTGGTCATTGTTATATTCCATTTAAATGCTATTTACTAAACCCTCATTCGCATATCGCGTGCCAATTATAAAAATATATGTATTACAACGGCTTATGTGTTCTTTTTGTTTTCTAGCACTAAAAAGTTAACTGTAAGTTGAACAAATTGACTAAAAGTTGGTGGAATTGGTTATTTATAAAAAATGAATGGAGTATTTTGACTAACTTTATTTGAGACAAAAAAAAGCAGCCATTAGGCTGCTCTCTGATAGGTAGGTAAAGTTATCGTTTATCGACAGTTACATAGTCGCGCTTTGCAGGACCTGTATATAATTGACGAGGACGACCAATTTTTTGACCTTTTTCGCTTAACATTTCGTCCCAATGGCTGATCCAGCCAACAGTACGAGACATTGCAAATATTACTGTAAACATGCTTGTTGGAATACCAATCGCTTTAAGAATAATACCTGAGTAGAAGTCTACATTCGGGTAAAGTTTCTTTTCAACGAAGTATGGGTCTTCTAGTGCAATACGCTCTAGTTCCATAGCAACATCTAGCAGTGGATCGTCAATTTTTAATGCTGTTAAAACTTCATGACACGTTTCACGCATTACTTTAGCGCGTGGGTCGAAGTTTTTGTAAACACGGTGACCAAAGCCCATAAGACGGAATGGATCCGCTTTATCTTTTGCTTTTGCAACAAACTCAGGGATTCTATCAACTGAACCAATCTGTTGAAGCATAGTTAAACAAGCTTCGTTTGCTCCGCCGTGCGCAGGGCCCCATAAAGATGCAATACCAGCAGCAATACATGCATATGGATTTGCACCAGATGAACCAGCTAAACGCACTGTAGAAGTCGATGCGTTTTGCTCATGGTCAGCATGAAGCATGAATATTTTATCCATCGCTTTAGCAATAATAGGGTTTACTTCGTAGTCTTCTGCAGGAACAGAGAACATCATATGTAAGAAGTTTTCTGAGTAAGAGAGTTTGTTTTTCGGGTAAACAAAAGGTTGACCGATGCTGTATTTGTAAGCCATCGCTGCAATAGTTGGCAATTTAGCAACTAAACGGTAAGCGCTACGCTTACGTTGAGCCGGGTCTGTAATGCTTAAGTCATCATGATAGAAGCTCGATAATGCACCTACAACACCACAAAGCATCGCCATTGGGTGAGCATCAACAACAAAACCGTGGAAGAAGTTTGCAATTTTCTCATGCACCATAGTGTGATGAGTGATTGTTTCTTCAAATTCTTCAAGTTTTTCAGAAGAAGGTAACTCTCCGTGCAGCAACAAATAACATAACTCTAAGTAAGAAGAGTCGTTCGCTAGTTGTTCAATTGGGTAACCGCGGTGCAATAAAACGCCTTTACCGCCATCAATGAAAGTAATCTCTGATTGACATGAAGCAGTGGCCAAAAAACCCGGATCATATGTAAATACGCCTTGTGCGCCTAAAGTACGAACGTCTATTACGTCGTTACCCGCAGTGCCTGACATCATTGGTAAATCAAATGGTTCTTGTCCAGTGACTTGAACTGTGGCCTTTTTATCTGCCATGCATGTTCTCCTCGAATATGTAGTTGTTTTAATTAATCATAGTCATCAGTATAGAAGAAAATGAAATAATTAAATAAGTCATTAAAAAAATCACGCCATTGTAACTCTAAAGTAGAGTAAAAAGTCAATTTTATTGCACAAATGTTCAATTATTATTCACCACTATAGTTTGGGTGTATAAATATTGCTCTTTAACACGTTAAATTTAAACAGAAATTGATATATCTCAAATCGCTATATATACTGCTTGTACTGCACTCGTATGCAGTTACTGTTATTGAGCTTTATTTAGAATAAATAAAAAAATTTAAGCTCGACAAAACCATTGGTGTACTTCAACGGTATACTCTATAAATAAACAGCTCTGATAGGCATGTAATCGTGAAAAAACAAAGACCTGTAAATCTAGATCTGACTACCATTTCAATGCCAGCTACGGCGAATGCGTCAATTCTTCACCGTGTGACTGGTGTCGCGATGTTTTTCGCTCTGATCTTCGTTATTGTAGTTTGGGCCATTTCTCTTCAATCTCCAGAAGGTTTTGAATTAGCTAAAGAGCTAATGCAAGGCGTTATCGGAAAGATTATAGCGATTGGTACATTGGCAGCACTTTCTTACCATATTATTGGTGGCTTACGTCACTTAGTAATGGATATGGGACATTGGGAAGAGTTGGAGTCAGGTAACCTAAGTGCCAAATTGGCGATAGCTATTTGGATTGTAACAGTAATATTAGCTGGAGTATGGATATGGTAATCAATCAAGCTTCTTTAAAAAGAGACGGTGTACAGGATTACGTATCATTACGTGCAACTGCATTATTAATGACAGCTTACACTTTCTTCATCTTGTATGTGTTTTTATCTACACCAGAAATGACTTATGAAATTTGGTCTGGTTTGTTTGCCAACTTAGGCATGAAGATTTTCACATTTATTACTTTGCTATGTATTTGGGTTCATACTCGCATTGGTTTGTGGCAAGTGCTTACGGACTATGTGAAGAATGCGACAGTTCGCGTAGTGTTAAGCTTTATTCTTAATACTATAGGTTTGGCTTACGTAGTTGCTGGTCTATTTATTTTGTGGGGTGTGTAGTGAGTATTTCTGTAAGAGAATTTGATGCCGTAGTAATCGGCGCAGGTGGTGCGGGTATGCGTGCCGCATTGCAAATTTCTGAGTCAGGCCAGTCATGTGCTTTGATTTCAAAAGTTTTCCCAACTCGTTCACATACTGTATCTGCTCAAGGCGGAATTACAGTAGCGCTAGGTAATGCGCACGAAGATAACTGGGAATACCATATGTATGACACTGTTAAAGGCTCAGACTTTATCGGTGACCAAGATGCAATTGAATACATGTGTAAAACGGGCCCAGAAGCGATTTTAGAAATGGAAAACAAAGGTTTACCTTTCTCGCGTTTTGAAGACGGTACCGTTTACCAACGTCCATTTGGTGGGCAGTCGAAAAACTTTGGTGGTGAGCAAGCCGCTCGTACCGCTGCTGCAGCTGACCGTACAGGACATGCTTTATTACATTTGTTGTATCAACAAAATGTTAAAAATAAAACAACCGTTTACAGCGAATGGTATGCATTAGACTTGGTTAAGAATCAAGACGGTGCCATTGTTGGTTGTACAGCAATTGATATTGAAAGTGGTGAAGTTGTTTTCTTTAAGGCACGCGCAACTGTTCTAGCAACAGGTGGTGCAGGTCGTATTTATGCTTCAACTACTAATGCACATATTAACACTGGTGACGGTGTTGGTATGGCAGTTCGTGCGGGTGTTGCGTTACAAGACATGGAAATGTGGCAGTTCCACCCAACGGGTATAGCTGGTGCAGGTACATTGGTAACAGAAGGTTGTCGTGGAGAAGGTGGTTATCTTTTAAATAAAGATGGCGAACGCTTCATGGAACGTTATGCACCAAATGCTAAAGATTTAGCGTCTCGTGATGTTGTTGCTCGTTCAATGATGACTGAAATACGTGAAGGTCGTGGCTGTGATGGTCCTCAAGGTCCACACTTAAAACTTAAGTTAGACCATTTAGGCCGCGAAACACTTGAGTCACGTTTACCAGGCGTTTGTGAACTATCTAAAACATTTGCACACGTACACCCTGCGGATGAGCCAATCCCAGTAATTCCAACTTGTCACTATATGATGGGTGGTGTACCAACTAACGTAAATGGTCAAGCTTTAACTAAAGCAGAAGATGGTTCATTTAAAGAAGTAGAAGGTTTATTTGCGGTTGGTGAAATCGCTTGTGTATCTGTTCACGGTGCAAACCGTCTTGGTGGTAACTCACTTCTAGACTTGGTTGTATTTGGTCGAGCTGCTGGCCAGTACCTAGAGAAATATTTAGGTGAAGGTAAAGGCGCAACGGACGTATCTGAAGATGATATAAACGCGGCACTTGAGCGTTATAACCGTTGGGAAAATAACAAAGACGGTGAAGATCCGGTTCAAATTAAGAAAGATCTTCAAAGTTGTATGCAGCTTAACTTCTCAGTATTCCGTGAAGGTAAAGCAATGGCACAAGGCCTTGCTGAACTAAAAGAGATTCGCGAACGCTTAAAACATGCAAAACTTTCTGATAATTCGAGCGAATTTAACACTCAACGTATTGAATGTTTAGAGTTAGATAATTTAATGGAAACAGCATATGCAACAGCCGTTGCTGCAAACTTCCGTACAGAAAGCCGTGGAGCTCACAGTCGTGAAGACTTCTTAGACCGTGATGATGAAAACTGGTTATGTCACAGTGTTTATGATCCAAACTCTGAAGAGATGAGCAAGCGTGATGTTAATATGTCACCAAAATACCGCGAAGCGTTCCCGCCAAAAGCGCGAACTTATTAATAAGGTAAATAACGAATTATGAAAACTTTGAATTTCTCAGTATACCGTTATAACCCAGACGTTGATGACGCTCCATACATGAAAGACTATCAACTAGAAGTTGAAGAAGGTCAGGACATGATGGTTCTAGATGCTCTAAATTTACTTAAAGAGCAAGACCCAACGTTAGCTTATCGTCGTTCTTGTCGTGAGGGTGTTTGTGGCTCTGATGGCATGAACATGAATGGCAAAAATGGTTTAGCCTGTATCACACCACTGTCAGCATTAGGTAAGGGGACTATAGTTGTTCGTCCATTACCAGGACTGCCTGTTGTTCGTGACCTTGTAATTGACATGACTCAGTTCTACACTCAATACGAGAAGGTTAAACCGTTCTTAATTAATGATGATAAACAACCGCCTGCACGTGAGCATCTTCAGTCAATTGAAGAGCGCGACAAGTTAGACGGTTTGTATGAATGTATTTTATGTGCATGTTGTTCTACATCATGCCCATCGTTCTGGTGGAATCCAGATAAATTTATCGGACCTGCAGGTTTGCTACATGCTTATCGTTTCTTAATCGATAGTCGTGATACTGCAACGGACGAGCGTTTAGCTGATTTGGATGATGCATTTAGTGTATTCAGATGCCACGGTATCATGAACTGCGTTAATGTTTGTCCTAAGGGATTAAACCCAACAAAAGCGATTGGTCATATTAAATCAATGTTGTTGCAGAGGTCAGTCTAATCTTGGCAGAGTGTCCAGCGGTTATACTTTAAACACTAAGAGTCGTTCCATTTACTTGGAAGGGCTCTTTTTTATTTTAATTTTTGTAATAAAAAGTCGTTAAGACTTACAAGGATATATATCTAATGCACGAAGGTGTTATGCAAACTTGGCTAGATAGTTCACACTTATCAGCTAACAGCATGGTATATGTTGAGCAGATGTACGAACTGTACTTAGATGATGCAACGTCAGTTGGTGATGAATGGCGTGAAATTTTTGATCAACTGCCAAAAGTTCAAGGCGTGTCGGTTGAAACAAAGCATTCAGAAGTTCGTGACTTATTTGCTCAGCTTGCCAAAACCAAAGATCGCGTCGTGGTTTCTGCGGCAGATCAGGCTGATGAAAAACAAGTAAAAGTGTTACAGCTAATCAACGCGTTTCGCTTTAGAGGTCACCAAAACGCTAATCTCGATCCACTAGGTATTTGGGATAGGGAAAAAGTTCGAGAGCTTTCTCTTGAGCACCATGATTTAGCGGATGTTGATAAATCTAAAGAATTTAACGTTGGTTCTTTTGCTGTTGGTAAAGATAAAATGCCGTTGGGTGAACTTTATCAAGCACTTCAACAGACGTACTGTGGTTCTATTGGTGCAGAATACATGCACATTACAGACACAGATGAGAAACGTTGGATTCAAGGTAAGCTTGAGTCGATAAAAAGTAAACCATCATTTTCTAAAGAAATTAAGACTCGTATTTTAAAAGGCCTAGTTGCCGCTGATGGTTTAGAAAAGTATTTAGGTGCTAAGTTCCCAGGAGCAAAACGCTTTTCATTGGAAGGTGGCGATTCACTAATTCCAATGATTAAAGAAATTATTCACGCAGCTGGTGAGCAAGGCCAAAAAGAAGTTGTTATTGGCATGGCCCACCGCGGTAGGCTAAATGTACTAGTTAACGTTCTTGGTAAAAAATCTGGTGAGTTATTCGAAGAGTTCGGCGGTAAAGTCGATCCAAATCTTACGGCCGGTGACGTAAAATATCACCAAGGTTATTCGTCAGACTTCGAAACTGCCGGTGGTAATGTTCATTTAGCGCTTGCCTTCAACCCGTCTCACCTTGAGATTGTTAATCCAGTTGTTATGGGCTCTGTTCGAGCTCGTCTAGATCGCCGTGGTTGTGAAACTGGTTTAAAAGCATTGCCAATTACTGTGCACGGTGACTCTGCAATAGCAGGTCAAGGCGTAGTACAAGAAACGTTTAATATGTCTCAAACTAGAGCATATAAAGTGGGCGGTACCATCCGAATCGTTGTAAATAACCAAGTTGGCTTTACAACGTCTAATAGTGAAGATACTCGTTCAACGGAGTACTGTACTGATATCGCTAAAATGGTTCAGGCACCAATACTTCACGTCAATTCTGATGATCCGGAAGCCGTTGCCCTAGTTTCTCAAATCGCTGTTGATTATCGCAATAAATTTAACCGTGATGTTGTTATTGACCTTGTATGTTATCGACGCCACGGACATAACGAAGCTGATGAGCCAAGTGCAACCCAGCCTCTTATGTATAAAAAAGTTAAAAAGCATCCAGTTCCAAGAGCTTTGTACGTTGAACAGTTAAAGGCTGAAAATGCCATTTCTGACGATGACGTTAAAGGTTTAATGGATGAATATCGAGCCATCTTAGATAAAGGTGAGTGTACGGTCGAAGAAAAGCGTCCAATGACTCAACATTCAGCTGATTGGGCTCCTTACCTAGGCCATGATTGGGATATTGACTACGCAAAGGCAATTGAACTTGAAAAGTTAAAAGACCTAGGTGCTAAAATTACTAGCTACCCTGAAAGCCACAAATTACATTCGCGTGTTAAAAAACAATACGACGAACGTATTAAGATGCTTAACGGCGATAAAAAGTTAGACTGGGGCTTTGCAGAAACACTAGCTTATGCCGATATCGTAGACCGTGGCACTAATATCCGTCTTACAGGTCAAGATTCTGGTCGTGGTACTTTCTTCCACCGTCATGCTGTATTGCACAACCAGGAAGATGCTTCTACATATACACCGTTAGAAAATATTAAAGAAGGCCAAGGCCGCTTTGAAATTTATGACGCCGTATTGTCAGAGGTTGGGGTTCTTGCTTTTGAATATGGTTATGCAACTGCGGAGCCGGATTCACTCGTAATTTGGGAAGCGCAGTTTGGTGATTTTGCAAACGTTGCACAGGTTGTAATTGATCAATTCATCAGTTCAGGTGAACAGAAGTGGGGACGTTTATGCGGCCTAACAATGTTACTGCCGCACGGATACGAAGGCCAAGGCCCTGAGCATTCGTCAGCTAGACTTGAACGATTCCTACAACTATGTGCCGACCACAACATGCAGGTATGTGTGCCATCAACACCGGCTCAAGTATTTAACATGATTCGTCGTCAATCAATTAGACCAATGCGTCGACCATTGATTGTTATGACACCTAAATCGTTGTTACGTCACCCGTTAGCTGTTTCTACTATGGAAGAGTTAGCTGAAGGTACCTATCAAAACATTATTGGCGAGATAGATGATATTTCGGCAAAAGATGTTAAGAGAGTCGTATTTTGTTCGGGTAAAGTTTATTACGATTTGTTAGATCAACGACGTAAGAACGAACAAAAAGACGTAGCAATTGTGCGTGTTGAGCAGCTTTACCCATTCCCTCATGAAGAGATGGATAAAGTTATAGAGCAATATAGCCATGTTAAAGATTTTGTATGGTGTCAAGAAGAACCACAAAACCAAGGTGCTTGGTATTGTAGTCAACACCATTTCTGGAATTCAATTCCATCGGGCGCAAACTTAACTTATGCAGGCCGAGTAGCATCAGCTTCTCCAGCAGTAGGTTACGCTTCCGTCCATGCTAAAGAACAACAAGCGTTGGTCAACGACGCATTAACGATTAAATAATCTCAAGGATTAACCATGACTACTGAAATTAAAGTTCCAGTATTACCTGAATCAGTTGCAGACGCATCAGTGGCTACTTGGCACGTAAAGGTTGGAGATAAAGTATCTCGTGACCAGAACTTAGTTGACATTGAAACAGACAAAGTTGTGTTAGAAGTAGTTTCACCAGACGACGGTGTTATTACAGAAATATTAGAAGAAGAGGGCGCTACCGTTCTTGGCGAGCAAGTTATCGCTAAAGTTGGCGCTGCTGACTCAGCACCATCTTCAAGTGAAGCGCCTAAGAAAGACAATACGAAAGCGGAAGCTTCTAAAGAAACGACGGTTGTTAAAATTAAAGTTCCAGTTTTACCTGAGTCTGTTGCTGACGCAACAATTGCAACTTGGTATGTTCAAGAAGGCGACACAGTAGAACGCGATCAAAACCTAGTAGATATCGAAACTGATAAAGTGGTTTTAGAAGTAGTTGCTCCTGAAGCCGGTGTTATTAGTAAGATAATGAATGGTGAAGGCGATACGGTTCTTGGTGAACAAGATATTGCCGAAGTGACTGCAGGCGGCTCAGCACCAGCAGCTTCTTCTAGCTCAGAAAGCGATAGCGAAGCAGAATCTGGAGATGAAGTAATGTCTCCTTCAGTTCGTCGTTTAGTATCTGAAAAAGGCTTAGACGCAAGTAAAATTAAAGGCACTGGCAAAAACGGTAAAATTACGAAAGAAGACGTTGAAGCGTTTGCAAATAATGCAAATAAACCAGCTAAATCGGCGCCGGCTCCACAAGCTGCTGTTCAAGCACCTACAGGTGACCGTACGCAGAAACGTGTTCCTATGACGCGTTTACGTAAAACCATTGCGAATCGTTTGTTGGAAGCTAAAAACTCAACAGCAATGCTAACCACGTTCAACGAAATCAACATGAAACCAATCATGGATCTTCGTAAGCAATATAAAGATGTGTTTGAAGAGCGCCATGGTGCTCGTCTTGGTTTTATGTCTTTCTATGTTAAGGCAGTCGTTGAAGCACTTAAACGATTCCCTGCAGTTAATGCTTCTATTGACGGTGATGATATTGTTTATCATAACTACTTTGACGTAAGCATTGCAGTATCTACGCCTCGTGGTCTTGTTACTCCAGTTTTACGTGATTGTGACAAGATGAACTTTGCAGAAATTGAAAACGGTATTCGTGCCTTAGCAATTAAAGGCCGTGACGGAAAGCTTACGGTTGAAGAAATGCAAGGTGGTAACTTTACAATCACAAACGGTGGCGTATTTGGGTCACTGTTATCAACACCAATCATTAACTTACCGCAAACAGCTATTTTGGGTATGCATAAAATCCAAGATCGCCCTATGGCGGTAAACGGTAAAGTTGAAATTTTACCAATGATGTACTTAGCTCTATCTTATGATCACCGTTTAGTAGACGGCAAAGAGTCAGTTGGCTTCTTAGTAACAGTTAAAGAGTTACTAGAAGATCCGGCTCGATTATTATTAGATATCTAATTACTCGTAAATTAACGTAATAATCGGTGATTTTAACTACCTTTTATTGCACTAATTGAGGGGTTAACTATAATAGCCCCGCTTGTTAATTATGGCTGCACGACAAGTGTAGCCTTTTACTTATAACAGAGATGGACAGAACATCATGAATTTGCATGAATATCAGGGTAAACAGTTGTTTGCTCAATACGGGCTTCCTGTATCTAAAGGCATCGCAGCCGAGACTCCAGCGGAAGCGGCAGCGGCAGCTGACCAAATCGGCGGAACAGAATTTGTAGTTAAAGCACAAGTACACGCCGGTGGCCGTGGTAAAGCGGGTGGCGTTAAACTAGTAAAAACTAAAGATGAAATTAAAGCATTTGCTGAAAAGTGGTTAGGCGAACGCCTAGTTACTTACCAAACAGACGCTGCTGGCCAACCTGTTAGCCGTATCTTAGTTGAAACATGTACTGACATTGACCAAGAGTTGTATCTTGGTGCTGTTGTAGACCGTTCTAGCCGTCGTATCGTATTCATGGCGTCTACAGAAGGTGGTGTTGAGATTGAGAAAGTTGCTGAAGAAACTCCAGAAAAGATTCTTAAAGCGACTATCGATCCATTAGTAGGAGCACAACCTTACCAAGGTCGTGATTTAGCGTTTAAATTAGGCCTTTCTGGTAAGCAAGTTGGCCAATTCGTTAAAATCTTCATGGGTCTAGCTAAGCTTTTCAAAGAAAAAGACATTGAATTAATTGAAGTTAACCCTTTAGTTATCACTCCAGCTGGTGATCTACACTGTCTAGACGCTAAAGTAGCTATTGATAGCAATGCTGTTTACCGTCACCCAGACATTAAAGAAATGCACGATCCTTCGCAAGAAGACGCGCGTGAAGCAGATGCTGCTAAATGGGAACTAAACTACGTTGCTCTAGACGGAAACGTTGGCTGTATGGTTAACGGTGCTGGTCTTGCAATGGGTACAATGGATATCGTTAATCTTAACGGTGGCAGCCCAGCAAACTTCCTAGATGTAGGCGGCGGCGCGACTAAAGAGCGTGTTGCTGAAGCATTTAAAATCATCTTATCTGATGACAATGTAAAAGCAGTTCTAGTAAACATCTTCGGTGGTATTGTTCGTTGTGACATGATCGCAGAAGGTATTATTGGTGCGGTTAAAGAAGTTGGCGTTAACGTGCCAGTTGTTGTTCGTCTTGAAGGTACTAACGCTGAAAAAGGTCGTGAAGTATTAGCGAATTCTGACGTAGACATCATCGCAGCAGAAAGCTTACAGAGCGCTGCTGAACTAGTAGTTAAAGCTGCAGAGGGTAAATAATGAGCGTTTTAATTAATAAAGATACTAAAGTAATCTGTCAAGGTTTCACTGGTGCTCAAGGTACTTTCCACTCTGAGCAAGCTATTGCATACGGCACTAACATGGTTGGTGGTGTTACTCCAGGTAAAGGTGGTCAAACTCATTTAGACCTTCCTGTATTTAACACAGTTGCTGAAGCTGTAGCTGAAACAGGTGCTGATGCATCTGTAATCTATGTACCAGCTCCTTTCTGTAAAGATTCGATCTTAGAAGCGGCTAACTCTGGCATCAAACTAATCGTTTGTATTACAGAAGGTATTCCAACTCAAGATATGCTTGATGCAAAAGTAGTATGCGACACATTAGGCGTGCGTCTAATTGGTCCTAACTGTCCAGGTGTAATCACTCCTGGAGAGTGTAAAATTGGTATCATGCCTGGTCACATTCATAAGCCTGGCCGTGTAGGTATTGTTTCTCGCTCTGGTACTCTAACGTACGAAGCGGTTAAACAGACTACTGATGCTGGTTTTGGTCAGTCTACTTGTGTTGGTATTGGTGGTGATCCAATCCCTGGTACTAACTTCATTGACGTTCTAGAGTTATTTGAAAAAGACCCTAAAACTGAAGCGATTGTTATGATTGGTGAGATTGGTGGTACAGCAGAAGAAGAAGCTGCGGCATACATTAAAGAAAATGTAACTAAGCCTGTTGTTTCTTACATTGCTGGTGTTACTGCTCCAGAAGGTAAGCGTATGGGTCATGCCGGTGCTATTATCTCTGGTGGTAAAGGTACTGCTGACGATAAATTTGCTGCACTAGAAGCTGCGGGCGTAAAAACTGTACGTTCACTAGCTGAAATTGGTAAAGCATTAAAAGAAAAAACAGGTTGGTAACCAATTTACGTTGGCATTAGCTAACGTATATTGAACCAATAAAAAAGCAGCCTTATGGCTGCTTTTTTTATGTCTATCTGGTATTTAAATTGGGCTAATAATATAAATGCTATTAATAGCAGTTGACCAATGGTCAAAAAAAAGCCCCGAATGGGGCTTTCTATTTTTTACGATTAAAGTGTTATGTTACTAAGTCTTAATTAAAACTTATAAACACCTTTTAAGTAGTAGAACCCACCGTTAATACCAATAGGCGCAGTTACTGGGTATTTTGCACCCGCAACTTCATTGTCCCACATTGTATTTTCGTCTGGTGTTTCATCTAGTAAGTTCTTCGCACCTACAATAACTTCAAAACTGTCGTTCACATCATATGCAACTTCAGCGTCAACCGTGAACTCTGCGCTAATATCTTCAATTGGCAATGCAGAATCTAAATGATCTTCATAAATGCCAGCGAAGTAATTAACACGAACCATTGCTCTCCAACCTTCATTTGAATGAGTCGTTGTAAAGCTCCAGCGATGTTCAGGTAGATTCTCTTCAATCATTCGAACACGTTCCGTAGAGATGTTGTCTGAATGTTGAGTAACTTCAGTTTTTGTCCAGTTATATGCCAATGCATATTTGTTTTCACCATCCATGAAGTCAGCGCTGTAATTTGCTACAACATCTAAACCTTCTGTAGATGTATCGAAATCATTAGTGAAATAACTTACTTCTGAGAAACTAGATGCGTCTTGAACACCTTGAGATAACAGTAAATCAATATCAGCAGGTGTTAGCTTAATACCAGAAACGGTAGCGATTCTGTCACTTACGTCGATATTGAAATAGTCAGCCGTTACAAATAAACCGTTGTCTAATTCTGCAACTACACCGAAGCTAATAGCCTCAGATTCTTCTGGAGTTAAAGCTGAACCGCCTTTCAGAACCGAAATTGGGTCTGTTGGTGGTAATGTTGCTCTATCAATCAGTGCACCATCAGTACCAAAGGCTGTTGTTACATTTCGTACAGTTGATTGGCCGATAGTTGGGGCTTTGAAGCCTGTACTAAAGGCACCACGTACCGCGAACTCTTCATTTAATTGATAACGACCCGCTAATTTACCTTTTGTTGTACTTCCGAAGTCTGAGAAATCTTCAAATCTTAGAGCACCGGAAACCATAAAGTCATCAGTCACATTATATTCAACATCAATATATGTTGCGAAGCTGTCACGGTCATTTTTACCAGCACTTTTAGCTGAAAGACCAGGGAAACCATTCGAACCGATACCAAAGCCCTGTGAGGCTAAAGGTCCAATTTCCCAAGATTTATAATCACCAGCGATACTTTCATATGACTCATGACGGAATTCAAAACCACCGGCAACGTTAAGTGCACCATCGTTAAAGTTATCGATATACTTAGAGAAATCAATGTTTAACGATTGTTCCGACTGAATATACTTACCAGGTTTGAATGACGTTGGGGTATCTGGACCTAAACTAGGATTGATTGTGTTGCTGATCATGAAATCAACTTCATTTGAGCCAGCATAGAAGCTTACGTCGTACATGAGTTCATCAATAAACGCGTTGCTTTCGCCTTTTGTACCTAAAGCTATTGAAGAATCAACTATTTTACCACCGAATTTAGGTGTGAAACCGCCAGGAAACATTTCATTAAAAGCGAAACAATCAGGATTGTTTGCTACTTGATCTATATATCGTTGATTATTTAGTACATTACTACCCGTTTGAATATCCATCGGGCAATTGCCGCTCATGTCACCCGTTAAGTCAGCAACAAGCAACAATTGTTGATCTGCGTCGTTCGTTCCACCATCGTAAACACCGCCACGATTGTGCGGGTTACGGAAGTAAAAACCACCTTCAACTTCACGCTCTGCATAGTTAAGGAACATATATGCTTCAGAGTCGTTTGTTAGCTCTAAACCAAAGTTACCAAATACTTTAACGTCGTTTTTAAACTCTGGGTTACCCCAAACTTGAGCTGGATCGCCAACAAAATTGTTTCCACCAGCAATAAGAGATGCAGCATCATCACGCTGAACACTTCTGCTTGTTGGGTCTGACTCTTTAAATTCAAATGATACGTTAGCGAAACCTTTGTCGGTTAAAGGAAGGCCAATGTTACCGCCAACTTGAAGCGTATCACCATCACCTTCATAATAAGAACCGTGTTTAACTTCAAAACGACCGCCTTCAGAGGCATCATTTAGTACAAAGTTAATTACGCCAGCGATAGCATCTGAGCCATACTGAGCCGCGGCACCATCACGTAAAACTTCAACTTGTTTAATTGCAACAGAAGGAATGACCGACAAATCAGGACCTTGCGCACCATCAGATAAACCACCACCTAAGAAGGTAATAACTGCTGAACGGTGACGGCGTTTACCATTAACAAGTACTAATGTGTGATCGGCTGCCATACCACGTAAGTTTGCTGGACGAACTAGAGTTGATGCATCATTAATAGGTTGTTCGTTAACATTAAATGAGGGCACAGTGGTTTGCAGCATAGAAACCATATCTGTAGAGCCCTGTTTATTAAATTCTTCTGCACTGATTACATCTACAGGAACAGGAGAGTCTCCTATTGAACGAGGAGCGGCACGTGTACCAACAACAGCAATTTTTTCAATGTTCTTTTCAACTTTGTCATCTTCTGCAAATGCAAGAGTTGGCACCGACGCACCAACTGTTAGACTTGATAACAAAGTATATTTTAATACCTTGGAAAGTGGTTTTAATTTATACATGTTTGTTCCCTTTTTGTTGTTCTTTTAAGCCTTTGATCGTTTTTTTATTCCAAAGACAAATTAAACCTACAACGAAAAAAAGAATTTTACTAGCTGTATAAGCGTTCGGTTGGTTTTTTTTTGTTCGTTTCTTGTGTTTTTTTTATATTACTGGCGCCAAGTCGACAAAATTCTGAGATTAATGGAGGTGATTAGGGGTTGTAAAAATAAAAAAGCGAGCTGAGTAGCTCGCTATTAGATATCTTTTGCTTAGGTATTAGAAAAACTATTTCCCACCATTTTTAATAATTTCTTGAGCTAAAATATCTGCAACTTCATGAGTTGGTTTATTTTCTTTATCAGCCCTTACAAAAATTTGAGTTAGGGTATCGTATATTTCTTCAACTTTCTTATTTGCTTTTGATTCAGAGTAACCCTCTGGATCTTGCTCAAAAAAGATATTGATAATACCACCTGCATTTATCGCGTAATCCGGTGCGTATAAAATTCCTAAGTCTTTTAACTTTGTCCCATGACTAGGCAATTGCAATTGGTTATTTGCACAACCAGCAACAACTTTAACTTTAAGTTGTGGAATAGTTTTGTCGTTAATAGTTGCGCCTAAAGCACATGGTACATAAACATCTGCATCTACCGAGTAGATATCGTCTAACCCTACAGCGACTGCTCCATATTCGGAAACTGCTTTGTCTATTGAGTCTTGGTTAATGTCTGTGACTATTAATTTTGCATTTTCTTCAAACAGCCTTTTGCAAATATACATTCCTACAGAGCCTAAGCCTTGAATTGAGAATGTTAACCCTTCTAAACTATCAAGATTAAACTTATGTTTAACCGCTGCTTTTATACCTAAATAGGTACCATAGGCGGTGAAAGGGGCAGGATTACCGCTTTTCCCTTCGAGGCCGACAACAAAGTCAGTTTCTTTATTGGCTTGCATGATATCAGTCGTTGTAATATTAACGTCTTCAGCTGAATAATAAGTGCCATTAAGGTTGTTTAGCTTTTTACCAAAAGCCCTAAATAGCGCCTCTGATTTTAGCTTTTTAGGGTCGCCGATTATAACCGCTTTGCCACCGCCAAAATTTAAACCTGCAAGCGCATTTTTGTAGGTCATACCTTTGGACAGCCTAAGTACATCAATTAAAGCGTCTTCGTCATTGTCATAATTCCAAAATCTGCAACCACCAACTGCTGGTCCACAATTAGTATTGTGAACAGCAATTATAGCGCGTAAGCCCGTTGCTTCATCGTTAGCAAAAACGACTTGTTCATGGTTATCAAATTCAGGCTGGGAAAATACAGTCAACTGAAACTCCGTATGTTGATATGAATAATTTCAGGGACTTTAACAGACAAAGTTTATTAAGCAATAAACGGTATTTCGACACTACTGGTTAGACCACATTTTATTGTAAAGATAATATCCCAAGTGAATAAAATTGTGTGTTTATATAGCGAAAAAGATTTACTAGTAACAGCGTCATACTAGTAATAATGGGGATTAGTGAAGAACAGTGGGAGCAATTTTAAAAAGCTCCAACGCGCAGGTTAGCGGTTGTTTTGCAATGCCTGCGTCCATATATACGTTTCCTGCAGGAACAAACCCTTGATCTTGGTATTTGTCTACTTCATCTAAATGAGAATCAAAGTAAACTTTTGTTAGACCTTTGGTTTTTGCTAGTTGCAGTAATTCTTTTATTACCTTTCGTCTCACTTTAATGTTGCGATGCTTCATTAACACCGCAACTCGACTAATTTTTCCGTCGTCGCTGAGTCGCCCAGTCGCTATGGCAACACCTTGTTCATCCCGTACTAATACGTGTTCGCATTGTACGTCATGCTGGTCAAACTCCGACTCTAGTGGGAATTGATATTCGTAAATAAATACTTGTTCACGAATGGCGCGAATTTCCTTTGATGACTTCCTCCACGAAACTTTATCAGTTTTGTAGTTCATTTTTACTCGTCTATAAATAAATAACCTGTATTTATAAGTGTAGTCAAAAGTGAAATATTTTCTAATTGGTTTAGGGAACTTTTTAGATTAGATTTGCCAAGTGACTCAGCATTGTGCAATAGATTTACAAATTCTTTTTGTGAATCAACCAGTTTGAAATAAGTTCCGTTACAATAAAAATGCAAACCTTGTTCATCTATAAAGTATGAAGTCTTCAGGGCTAACACTTTGTTAATAGTAATGTTGCTCGACTGAAGAAGCTGGGAAAGCTGCTCTTCACTCCACTCTTGTTCACTTGGAAGAATATCAAGTTCTCTTGTAGGCTCAGTTAGGAATTGATGTAAAAATTTATCAAATTGGTTGTTTTGTAATGACTCTAACATGAAGTTTTTTAGATCATTTACGGTGGCTTTTGCCATGGTAGAGCTTTCGAGGTTTTCCAAATCGTTTAAGTTTTCGTTAACAAATCGGGATTTTCCTTGCTCGTTTTCATAGATGAAGTCAGCGAACGAAGTAAGTAATTCTGTCTGACTTGGTGCACGGAATCCAATTGAGTAACTCAAACTTGGGGCTAAACTCACTCCGCAATGTGGAGCAAAAGGTGGAATATATAAAATATCACCCGGCTCCAGAACTTCATCAATAATAGGACTGAAATTATCAACTTGTAACAAGTCTTGTACAACTTCTTTTTGAGACAAGCTTTTGTCTACCGAACCTACTTGCCACTGTCGTGAGCCACTTCCTTGAATGATAAAAACGTCATACTGATCTAAATGGGCACCAACACCACCATTTACTGCGCTATAAGAGACCATCACATCGTCAACACTCCACTTAGGAATAAAGTTAACTAGTTCTCTTAAGCTATAGATGTCTGGTATCCAGCGATCTACACCTTGCACTAGTAGAGACCAAGCTTGTTCAGGTAAATCATAAAATTCTTTAAATGGCCCATGTTGTACGTTCCACTTGCCATTAGTTTGTTTAACAATTCGAGACTCGACAACTTCTTCCATTGCTAAACCGGCTAAGTCATTGGCGTCAATTGGATCAGCAAAGTTATCAATAGCATTTTTTAAAACGACAGGTTTCTGTTGCCAATAATGGTCAATAAAGTCTGCTTGTGTAATGTTGGTCCAATTAATATTCATAATGACAATTTGCCTTATTCAGTAAAAAACAAAGCCAGTCTTTTGACTGGCTTTTATCATTTGTTATTCATTGTTTTAATAACCGATGAATAACGTTTCATTTTGTTAGTTTAGTCTAGTAACGCGACAAACTTCTCTGCATCACCAATATAGTTGGCTGGCGTCATGGTTTTAAGTTCAGCTTTTACCGAATCAGGCAGTTCTAAATTATCAATAAACTCAGCCATGACTTGCTGGTTAACTTTTTTACCGCGTGTTAAATCTTTAAGCTTTTCATACGGCTTTTCAATGCCATAGCGACGCATAACAGTTTGAATTGGCTCTGCTAGTAGTTCCCAGTTATTGTCTAACTCGTCTAGTAAACTTTGTTCGTTTACTTCTAGCTTGCTCATGCCTTTAAGCGTTGCTTGGTATGCAATAATTGAATGTGCAACACCTACACCTAAGGTTCTTAATACCGTAGAATCTGTTAGATCACGCTGCCATCTTGATACTGGTAGCTTAGCCGCTAAATGACCAAAAATAGCGTTGGCGATACCAAGGTTGCCTTCCGAGTTTTCAAAGTCAATTGGGTTTACTTTGTGCGGCATTGTTGAAGAGCCGATTTCTCCAGCAACAGTCTTTTGTTTAAAGTGACCCATTGCGATGTAGCCCCAAACGTCACGATCAAAGTCTAGCAATATTGTATTGAAACGAGCCATCGCATCAAATAACTCAGCAATGTAGTCGTGAGGCTCTATTTGTGTGGTAAAGGCATTCCAAGTTAAGCCCAACGACGTTACAAATTGTTCAGACTGACCGTGCCAATCTAATTCCGGGTATGCAGATAGGTGAGCATTGTAGTTACCAACGGCACCGTTAAATTTACCTAGTATTTCTACATTAGCAATTTGGCTACGTTGGCGTTTAAGACGCATGAAAACGTTAGCCATTTCTTTACCCATAGTAGACGGAGTTGCTGGCTGACCATGCGTACGGCACATCATAGGAATAGATTTGTATTCGTTAGCCAATACTTTTAACTCAGACAATATTTTATCGCAGTAAGGCAAAATTACCTCGTCGCGAGCTGCCGTTAACATTAGGCCGTGTGATAGGTTATTAATGTCTTCTGAAGTACAAGCAAAATGAATAAACTCATTAACCGCTGTTAATTCTGCGCTATCTGCTACTTTCTCTTTTAAGAAGTATTCAACCGCTTTTACGTCATGGTTGGTAGTGCGCTCTATGTCTTTTATACGCTGTGCGTCTTGCTCTGAAAACTCATCAACAATTTTGTTTAATAATGCGTTTGCTTCATTTGAAAAGGCAGGAACTTCTGCAATTTCAGTAATACTCGATAGTCTTTGTAACCAACGAACTTCTACTACTACGCGGTATTTAATAAGACCGAACTCGCTAAAAATTGAACGAAGTTCAGAAGCTTTACTACCGTAACGTCCGTCTACTGGTGAAATTGCTGTAAGTGCAGAGAGTTGCATGATGACCTCTTAACTGATTGATGATAATTCGTTGTTAAATGAAATTGCGCTTTTTAATATTTTATTGCGACTAAAAATAAATTGTCGTCTTTTACCACCCATTTGACGCCATAACACTGCGGCTCTAACGCCTGCTAGTAATAATGCTCTGACTTGGTTTTGGATAATGGGTTGTTTTAAATTTTGCGGGGTGCCGATGACTTTAATTTTCTGGCCAATAGGGCTAATATTTTTGCTGTAGATATCAGCAAAGTTACCAATAATTGACGCGTCTGTAATGTCAAAATGTTCCAGTCGACGCTCAACCTCTTTTAAAGATGTTGATAAGCCCGTTAATGCAGTTTGATTATTAAGAAGCTTTTTTGATAGAGACATCATGCCCGCTAAATAACGAGTGACCTCAACGTCTTTGCTCGTTGCTTGGCCACTCAGCTGATGTACCAATAAGTAACTGCCTTGTTTTAAAGACGCGACGTTTGGATAGACTTCATCTACATTTTCAGGGGCGGTGTTCATGATACCGCTAACGAGAGTTTCTAGTGCTTGGCTATCAAAAGCCTGCCCTTTGGATACTTGTTGAATAAGCAGGGCTGCTTCACAAAGCGCAGCCATCGCTATTGTTTGGTTACGCATTTGTTCGCTCATATTATCTTAAGTACTGCTCAATAATACCACCGCCTAAACACACATCTCCGTCATAAAAAACAGCAGACTGTCCTGGTGTTACGGCTCTTTGAGGTGTGTCGAACAATACTTTTATTGTTCCTTTTTCTAAATCCGGTGTAACTGCACATGGTATGTCTTCTTGACGATATCGCGTTTTCACGGTTAAGCGCATCGCTTTTTGAGGGCCTTTGCCGTCTACCCAATTCAATTGGTTGGCCACTAGACCGTCAGAAAACAGAAGAGGGTGGTTTTTACCTTGACCAACAATCAAGACATTACGCTTAACGTCTTTGTCGACAACAAACCACGGCTGATCCTTAAACTCTTTCAAGCCACCAATTAATAAACCTTTACGTTGGCCTAATGTGTGATACATCAAACCTTCGTGTTGGCCAATAACTTCGCCTTCTGGTGTTTCAATATCGCCTGGCTGGGCCGGTAAAAACTTTTGTAAAAAGTCTTTAAATTTACGTTCACCAATAAAACAAATACCCGTAGAGTCTTTCTTATCGGCAGTCACCAACCCTTGCTCTTCAGCAATTCGCCTAACTTCAGGCTTCTCTAGTTCTCCGACAGGAAACAAAGTTTGTGCTATTTGTTTTTCGCCAATTGCATACAAAAAATAACTTTGGTCTTTATTGTTATCAAGGCCGCGCAACATTTGTGTATTTACGTCATTGTCAGTTCGACGTACATAGTGGCCTGTAGCGATATAATCAGCACCTAAAATTTCAGCTGAAAACTGCAAAAAGGCTTTAAATTTAATTTCTTTATTACACATGATGTCTGGGTTTGGAGTACGACCAGCTTTGTATTCATCAAGAAAATGCTCAAACACATTGTCCCAGTATTCTGATGCAAAGTTTACTGTATGTAACTCCATACCAAGCTTGTCACAGACCGCTTGCGCGTCTTTTAAATCTTCCGCTGCCGCACAATATTCATCATCATCGTCTTCTTCCCAGTTTTTCATGAAAAGACCTTCGACCTGGTACCCTTGCTGTTGCAATAAGTAAGCAGAAACAGATGAGTCAACACCGCCGGACATACCAACGATAACTTTTTTTGTTGCATTTAAGCTTAGCGTTTCAGATGAAATCTCAGACATAGGCGCAGTAAATTATTCCAGACAGTTAAAATTTGCGCGGATTCTAACATAAACCGCTATTAATAAGTAAGTTCCAAGTACGGCTTTTTAAGGTTTTTCGATGACTTTATAAGTGCCAACATCAATGCCGTCTAATGTCCAATTACCAACTCTGTATCTTATAAGCCTCAACGTTGGGAAACCAATGTGGGCAGTCATTCGACGAACTTGTCTATTTTTACCTTCTGAAATTGTAATTTCTAGCCATGTTGTTGGAATATTAGCGCGCTCTCTAATAGGGGGAACTCTTTGCCAGACTAGTTCAGGTTGTTCTATTGTTTGCACCTTAGCCGGTTTTGTTAAACCATCTTTTAGTTCAACACCATCCCGCAAAGGTTGCAGTTGCTCTTCTGTCGGTGCGCCTTCAACCTGAACCCAATAACATTTTGTTGTTTTGTGTTTTGGGCTCGCAATTTTATTTTGTAACGCACCATCATTGGTAAGAACTAACAATCCTTCACTGTCTCTATCGAGTCGTCCTGCAGCGTAAACACCTTCTATATCAATATAGTCTTTTAACGTGGCTCGACCATCTTGGTCAGTAAACTGTGTTAATACTTGAAACGGTTTGTTAAACAAAACGACTTTACTGCTTTCATTATTTCTCTGTGTTTTAACATTAAGTTTTTTTGATTTTGAACGTGTTGCTTTTGATTGAGATATAGAAGCACCGCCGGATCCACTTTTCATATTTGAACGAGTTTTGTCCGGTCGTGTATTGCTCGATTTATTTTTGCCAAAACGTTGATTATTTGTGTTTTTGCCCTCATTTTGACGTTGGGCATTATTTTTTACAGTTTTCATAGCGCTATTATAGATAAAGGTCTTTCTTTAAGTAGCGGTATTTTATAGTATGCACAACCAAAATTCAGACTTATATTCAGATAATCGTCCGCTATACTTATTCGGACGACAAACTCACTGCAAATGTAGGGAATCTAAATGACATCAAAAATCATCTACACAAAAACAGATGAAGCGCCAGCATTGGCGACCTATTCATTTTTACCAATTGTTGAAGCGTTCAGCAAAACAGCTGGCATCGAAGTTGAAACTCGTGATATTTCACTAGCAGCTCGAATTATTGCTAACCTAGCGGATTTTCTTCCAGAAGATCAGCGAGTAAACGACGACTTAGCGTATCTAGGTCAAGTAGCAAAAACGCCAGAAGCGAACATTATTAAGTTACCAAATATTTCGGCTTCTATTCCGCAGTTAAAAGCCGCTATCAAAGAGCTTCAAGCGCAGGGCGTTAAGCTTCCTGAGTTTCCAGAAGAAGCAAAGTCTGATGAAGAGCAAGCGATTAAAGCTGCTTACTCAAAAGTATTAGGTTCAGCAGTAAACCCAGTTTTACGTGAAGGTAATTCAGATCGCCGTGCTCCAGGTGCAGTTAAACAATACGCACAGAAAAACCCACACTCTATGGGTAAATGGGAAAAGACTTCTAAATCTCATGTAGCACACATGAGCGATGGCGACTTCTTTGCAAGTGAAAAATCAACGACAATTGCTAAAGACGGCTCACTTAAGATTGAGTTTGTTGGCGTTGATGGTTCATCAAAAGTTTTAAAAGACTCAGTTCCAGTATTAGCTGGTGAAGTTGTTGATGCAACATTCATGAGCGTAAGTGCGTTAAATACCTTCTTAGCAAAAGAAATTGCCGATGCGAAAGAGCAGGGCGTTTTATTCTCAGCTCATCTTAAAGCAACAATGATGAAAGTGTCAGACCCAATCATTTTTGGTCATATTGTAAAGGTTTTCTACAAAGACGTATTTGCCAAACATGCCGCAACATTTGAAGAGTTAGGTGTGGATGTTAAAAATGGTTTAGGCGACGTTTACGCAAAAATTGAAAAATTAGATGCGGCTAAGCAAGATGAAATCAAAGCCGATATTATGGCGGTTTATGAAACTGCACCTGATATTGCAATGGTTGACTCTGACCGTGGCATAACTAACTTACACGTACCTTCAGACGTTATTATTGACGCATCAATGCCAGCTGCAATTCGTACATCAGGTCAGATGTGGAATGCAGAGGGTAAACTTCAAGACATGAAAGCGGTTATTCCTGATCGTTGTTATGCGGGTGTTTACCAAGAAACGATTTCTTTCTGTATTGAAAATGGTGCGTTTGACCCTTCAACTATGGGTACGGTTCCTAACGTTGGACTTATGGCTCAAAAAGCAGAAGAGTACGGTTCACACGACAAAACGTTTGAAATCCCAGCAAACGGCACTGTTAAAGTAACAGATCAAGACGGCAATGTTGTTTTTGAACACGCTGTTGAAACTGGCGACATCTACCGTATGTGTCAGGTAAAAGACGCTCCAATTCAAGATTGGGTTAAATTAGCGGTAAATCGTTCTCGTTTATCTGGCATGCCTGCGGTATTCTGGCTAAACGAAAATCGTGCACATGACGCCCAATTGATCAAGAAGGTAAATACCTACCTTAAAGATCATGATACAGACGGTTTAGACCTACGTATCTTAGCGCCTGAAGACGCAACTCGCTTTACACTAGATAGAATTAAGAAAGGCGAAGATACGATTTCTGTAACAGGTAACGTATTACGTGACTATTTAACTGATTTATTCCCAATTTTAGAGTTAGGAACATCAGCTAAAATGCTATCAATTGTACCTCTTATGAACGGCGGTGGTTTATTTGAAACTGGTGCCGGTGGCTCAGCGCCTAAGCACGTACAACAATTTGAGAAAGAAAACCACTTACGTTGGGACTCACTTGGTGAATTCCTAGCGCTAGCGGCTTCTTATGAGCACCTAGGAAACACAGTTGGTAACAACAAAGCAAAAGTTTTATCTGTAACCTTAGATAGAGCAACGGCCAAGTTCTTAGACAACAACAAGTCACCGTCACGTAAGGTGAATGAATTAGACAACCGTGGCTCTCACTTTTTCTTAGCGCTTTACTGGGCTCAAGAACTAGCGGCTCAAACAGATGATGCTGAGTTACAATCAACGTTTAAAGCACTTGCAGAGCACTTAACGGCTAATGAAGATGCAATTGTATCTGAATTGAATGAAGTTCAAGGTGCAGCGATGAACATTGGTGGTTACTACAAACCTTCTGATGAGAAAGGTTTTGCGGCAATGCGTCCAAGCAAAACATTAAACACAGGTTTAGCGTTACTTAGCTAAAACTTATGTGTAGAAAAAAAGGCCACTATTTGTGGCCTTTTTTGTAAATGTAAAAAAAACGCAATTAAAACTCTTTCTTAGATTGAATTAATAACCATTTGTTATTAAAGTCGAACAATAATAAAAATGAAGTTGAGCATACAATGAAAAAGATATTAATAGGCGCATTAGCAGTGTTGGCATTTGGCGCGAATGCAAAAGAGACGGAAAACCAAAGCTATAAATTAATTACGGTTTCTACATATTTAAATTTTTATTTAATGAACTTAAATGCTTGTGAAGATTTTCACCCAAGCACTCGTGCCGAAGCTTACAAAGCTGAAGGGACGCTATATCCTTATTTCGCCAAGTTAGACGCTAAGGTTGCTAAGTTGGACATCAACAAAGATGACAAAATGGCAATAAAAAACACAGTTTCAGACCGTCGAAATAAATTAGACAAGCAAATCGCAGACGGTGAGTTTACTCTAGAACATTGTAATGCGGTTATTAGCATTGTAAATGAAGGCCTAGACGATACCTTGTTGGCAACAATTAAGTAACGTTATTCGTTACTATTGATACTTATTAAATTTAAGAAAGGGCTGTTTAGCCCTTTTTTATTATTTGTAGCTTAGATATAACCAGGGGGTTTATGTGGTTGAGGTTTAAACTAAAACTAAAACAAAGACTAAAGCTAATACGAAGATAAATTTTACAAGGTGTCTAAATTTTCAAGCAACCAGTTGTATCGACTTAACACCTCCTGCTTCTCAGACTCACTTTTTTTATGCCAGTTTTTGTACACCATCGCTTGTCTTGGATTATTTCCAAACTTTTCTTCGTGTTTGTTCATAAAGCCCCAATATAAGCTGTTAAAAGGGCAAGCCGTTTCACCAACCTTAGCCTTTACATCGTAATGGCACGACTTACAGTAATCACTCATTTTATTAACATAGTTACCACTGGCTGCATAAGCTTTTGACGCCAGTAAGCCGCCATCTGCAAACTGACTCATACCTCTAGTATTAGGTAACTCTACCCATTCAATCGCGTCAATGTAGATACCTAGGTACCAATCATCAACCAAATCTGGATTTATACCGGTAAGCAAGGAAAAATTGCCAGTTATCATGAGTCGTTGAATATGATGCGCATAGGCATAATTTAGACTTTGGCTTATTGCATGATGCATACAATTCATTTTTGTTTTACCTGTCCAAAAGTAATCCGGTAATGCGTTTGTTGCATTTAGGTAGTTTTGCTTTTTGTAGTCAGGCATATTTATCCAATATATCCCTCGTACAAACTCTCTCCAACCCAAAATTTGGCGCACAAAACCTTCTATTTGTTCAACTGAAATACCGGTATGACTGCGGTACGTTTTTATAGCCTGGTTTACAACATATGCTGGTGAAATCATTTTTGCGTTTAATGCAAAGGAGACTCGAGAGTGGTATAGACTCCAAAGCGAAGATTTTGCTTTATTGTTTTCATGTGTCATTGAGTCTTGAAAAAAGCCAAAATTACATAGGCATTGATCAAGAAAAAACTGCAACAGCTCTTTTGCTTGCGATCGTGAGGTTGGCCAAAGAAGTTGATCCGAGCCTATGCCAATGGTTTTTATTTTGTGCTTTTCAATTCGCTTATTAATGTCTTTAACGTCATTTGAGAAAAGCAGCGGTTGTGGCACTTTGTTAATGTCATCACGCTTCATTTTGTTTCTATTAGCACCGTCGTAATTCCACTTACCAC
>JAOHFM010000088.1 GCA_028098005.1 Psychrosphaera sp. | reverse complement strand
GCCAGAAAAAGGCGCAGCAACAACTTGGGTTTACACAGTAATGCGCAATGTTATATTTGACGCAATGCGAAAAAACAAAACACAACAAGCTGAGTCTCTAAGTGACGACATTTGGCCAATAGAAGAACAAATATCTGAAGAGTCTCCGTTTCAAGATCACTTGATGACGAAGCAGTTAGGAGAGCTAGTGAAAAAGCTTCCACCTAATCAGCAAGAAGCGTTGACAGCAGTTTATTACAAACAATTAACACATGAAGAACTAGCAAAGCAATTGAATATACCCGTTGGTACAGTGAAGTCCCGAATTCGATTAGCAGTGACTAAGTTGAAACAGCAGTTGGGAGCCAATAATGATTAAACACCACCCGAGTAGCAAATTACTAGCCGGATATGCAACTGGCGAATTACCTGCATCAATTGCTATTGGCGTAGCTATACATTGCAAAATGTGCGACCAGTGCCAAGCAAGTGTCGACGCGCTCACAGCCCAAATTGCTGACCAAGTATTTGACGCAGAATTAACAGGTTCGTTGGATTACGCAAACGAGCAATTTGACGTAGCAAGCGAAACCGATGCACCTATGGATATGGATTTTGGCAACATGATTGCAGCCATTACCGCTGATGATGAAATTTCTGAGCAGTCAATGGTGAGAAGTACATCTATAAGCGTTAAAGGAAAAAACTTTGAGCTACCTGCGCCATTAAACAACGTGCGCATGTCTAATTGGTTAAACATTGGTAAACTGTCGCGTTCGAGTCTGAATTTAGACGAAGGCGCTATTCATAGTCATTTGTTGCATATAGATGCAGACGGTGAAGTACCAACGCACACTCACAAAGGCTTTGAAATTACATTATTGTTAGACGGCAGTTTTGAAGATGACATGGGCACCTATCACCCTGGCGACTTTATAGAACTTAATGGTGAACATAATCATCAACCGAAAACGAAAGAGGGGTGCCTTTGTTACACAGTAGCCGATGACGCACTCCAGTTTACTGAAGGTTTTCATAAGCTGTTTAATCCGATAGGAAGCCTGTTGTACTAAATTGAAATAGACACATCCTCCAACCATTCCAGTTATCCTGGTACTTTGCCACTACTTCTATGTAGTGGCTTTTTTTTGCTTGTAAATTTAGCCTACAAATTAGGCAGTTAAAAATTGATTGTGATCAATTGCAAATAACGTATCGTAACCTAGTATATAGATCATAAACTCCCTCAATATCAAAGGATAAGTATGGCCATTACCATTGGTTTAAGCGCATGTTTAGCGGGTCAAGAAGTTCGATTTGATAAAAGTCACAAAAAATCAAATTTTTGTATGAACGAGTTATCTCGCCACGTTAGTTTTAAAACTTATTGCCCAGAAGTTGCTATCGGTTTGCCGGTTCCCCGCCCCACTATTCGACAAATAAAATATAACGATGTCATAACCGTAAGTCGTCCAGATAAAACAGGCGATGTGACAAAAGAGTTAGCAGAATATGGGCAGTCAGTAGCGACCAAAATTGAAGACCTAAGTGGTTTTATTTTTACTGCTAAAAGCCCAAGCTGCGGGATGGAACGTGTAAAAATTTATCACTACAACGATGAAAATAAAGCAACAGGCAGTGATCAAACTGGCGTAGGTATGTTCGCCAAGCAGATTATGGATATCAATCCTGCACTGCCTTGCGAAGAAAATGGGCGATTAAACGATCCTGCAATTCGTGAGAACTTTGTACTTAGAGTGTTTGCTTTTAATACGTGGCAATTAATGATGCAAGACGGGTTTACAAAGCACAAGCTCATCCAATTTCATACGCAATACAAATACTTACTTATGAGCCACAGTCAAAATTCTTACCGAGAATTAGGACGAATGTTAGGCACCAGTGAAGCGCCAGTGGACGAGTTGGCAAAAGAATATATTGTCTTGTTTATGACTGCTTTAAAAACAATCGCATCTAGAAAGTCACATGCCAATACGCTTAATCATATTCAAGGTTACTTCAGCAAACACTTAACTAAAGAGCAAAAAGCGGAATTAACCACGCAGATTGACGATTATCGCGAAGGTTTAATTCCATTAATGGCACCACTAACGTTATTAAAGCACTACTTAATGATGTATCCCGATGAATACATTGCGAATCAACGCTATTTGGATCCTTACCCAGCAGACTTAAAACTAAGGTACGGTTACTAATGATTTTATATTGGATTAGAACGGATGTTCGACTTGACGATAATCCGGCACTAGAAGCAGCTGCTAATCTAGCGGTTGATAAAAATGAGCCTTTGGTGGCCTTATTTGTCGAAACTCCTGAGCAGTGGGAAAAACATGACCGCGCGCCAATCCAAATAGACTTTTTAGAACGACACCTTAATTTGGTTAAGGACAAGTTAGCTGAATTAAACGTACCGTTAATATTTGAATCAGCAAAAGATTTTGATGCGCAAATTGACGTGTGTACTCGTATTTGCAAAGAGCATAATGTAACGCACGTGTTTTTAAACCAAGAGCTTGAAATTAACGAAGTTAACCGAGACACAGCGTTTAAAAATAGACTTAACGAAAGTGATATTGAATGTTCAAGCTATGAGGCCGACGTTGTATTACCCAAAGGGCAAGTACTTAATAAACA
>JAOHFM010000087.1 GCA_028098005.1 Psychrosphaera sp. | reverse complement strand
GAGAACGTGTTAGCTCGCTTACAAGAGTTTACATGGGCTACGGGCACTCAAGTAAGTATTTATCCTAAAAAACTTCGTGCCGGTGAAGTTAACATGGCCATGACATTCCCTGTTGGTTCTGCGAAGTCTTTAAAAGGCTATGAGGCAGACTTTAAAATGTTAGGCGGCTTGTTAATGAGCGGTACTGAAAAGTACAGCAAAGAACAAATAGCTTCTAAAATGGATGAGCTGAAAGCAAGTATCAATATTTCTACTCGTACTTTAGGGGAAATTAATGTTTCTGTTAAAGCGGTAAAAGAAAACTTAGATGCAACGTTAGACTTTATTCAAGAGCTATTAGCTAACCCTACGTTTAAAGCATCTGAAGTAGAGATTGACCGTAAGGCCATGATCACAGGTTTAGAAATGAATCGTAGTGAACCAAGTTCGGTTGCCGTATCAATTTTAAGCAAAACATTTAACGGTCACGAAGCAGGACATCCATCTGCATTTAAGACCATTGATGAGCAAATTGAAGGCTTGAAAAAGGTGACAAGTAAACGCCTTAAAAAGTTACATTCTTCACACTTTAACGTAAGTAACGGTTTTGTTGCTATTGTTGGTGACGTTGAGCCTAAAATTATTTCTACTCAATTAGAAATGCGTTTAAGTGAATTAAATGGCACTGCAACCTATGCGAAGTTAGAAGATGAAACCAACGACGTAACGGGCCAAGAAAACTGGATTGAAACACCAGACAAAGCCAATGCGCAATTATACATTGCTCATGTTGTAGATCTTAACCCTCAAGAAGATGACTACTATGCTGCGTACATTGCTAACCAAATTTTTGGTGGTAGTGGTTTTGCTTCTCGTTTAATGCAACGTATTCGCGTTAAAGAAGGTTATAGCTACGGCACCGGTTCATGGTTACAAATGGAGTTTGATGAAGAGAAGGGCATGTACATTATGTCTGCTATCGCTGCTCCAGAGAACATGAAAAAAGTAGTTGAAGCATATAAAGTATTAGCCGAAGGCTTCTCGGATAAAGAAGTAACCGACGCTATTAACGGTGCTTTAAAGTCACTTCGCGTAACTTGGTCTAGCGAAGCTTATATTGCTCGTATGTTAAATGGCAACAAGCAAATGGGCCGTGATATGAAGTGGTTCTCTGATTATCAAGAAACGCTTCCAACAGTAACGGTTGAGCAAGTAAATGCAGCTTTTGCTAAATACATTGCACAACAAGAGTTAAACATTTTTGCTGCAGGTGATTGGGCAAAATTAGAAAAATAAGGCGTAGCCTTTTTCAAATGCCATTCGTTAATTACGATTCACTAAACATGATTTGTGAAAAGTGAATGGCTGAATACAACTCGTAAAAATGTGAAAGCGCGGCAGTTAATCTTGCCGCGTTTTTTTGTGCCTGATGTTTATTAAAATATAAATTGTTGTCGTCTATCGCAGGGCGTTTGTTTTTTATTCATAAATAAGAGTACACTCTTTATCAACTCATTAAGAAATAAAGGATTTGAGATGAAACGCTATACTTGGTTATTACCACTAGTTCTGCTCTCGACGCAGAGTGTTGCTAACGAACAAATAGTACCAACAAGTTCTGCAAAACTGTTTCAAGCTGAAGACATTTTTGAGCTGGAATATGCTTCATCACCTCAAGTGTCACCAGATGGAAAGTGGGTGATCTACACACGCAGAAGTCACGATGTGATGACGGATGGCACGCGCTCGAACTTATGGATGGCCCGCACCGATGGTACTTTACATCGTCCACTATTGTCTGGCAAAAAAGCCTTTTATGGTGCTAAATGGTCGCCAAGTGGTGACCGCGTAGCCTATTTATCAAATGAAGAAGGCCGAAGCCAGCTATATGTTAGGTGGATGGATACTGGACAAACAGGTGTGATCACGAATGTGCAATCCGGTATTGGCAATGTGACTTGGTCCCCTGATGGCACTCAAATAGCCTTTACAATGTCGGTTGCAGATACAGACCGACCGCTATCAGTAAAAATGCCAAAACGCCCTAAAGGAGCGAAATGGTCGGAGCCAGTTCAATATGTAACAAAAGCGCGTTATCAGGCTGATGGCGCTGGCATTTTAGAGCCAAAGTTTAGCCACATATTTGTAGTGCCAGCAGAAGGCGGTACACCTAGACAGTTAACTCATGGAAACTTTAATCATGGAGGCAGCTTAGCTTGGTCAGCAAGTGCCGATTTGGTTTACTTCTCTGCATATCGCAACGACGATTGGGAATATCAAACACGTGAATCAGATATTTATAGCGTTAAGGTTAAAGGTGACAATGCGGGACAAATAACGCAGATCACGAATAAGCCTGGCGGAGAATACGGCCCAGTAATTTCACCTGATGGCAAGAGGCTAGCTTACGTTACTATTGATGATAAAAAGCTTGCCTATCGAAATCGAATTTTAGAAGTTTTGGATTTAGGTACGAATAAAAGCAAACAAATCACTGCCGATATAGACAACTCGGTAAGTGGCCTAAAGTGGAGTGAAAATAACGCAGGTTTGTATTATCAAATGACGGAACGAGGTTTGATTACGGTTGGGTATTCAACTTTGTCGGGTCGTCATATGAAAATTGTTGAAGGTTTAGGTGGTACAACAATAGGAAGGCCGT
>JAOHFM010000086.1 GCA_028098005.1 Psychrosphaera sp. | reverse complement strand
AAACGCTTATTAATCCTAATCGCGGAGAATATTGGATGAGCAATGCGCCTGTAGACAATAGTCGTCGTCGTTTCCTCACTGTAGCAACATCAGTTATTGGTGGTGCTGGGGCAGTGGCAGCGGCTGTGCCATTTATTGCTTCCTGGAACCCAAGTGCCCGAGCTAAATCGGCCGGCGCTCCAGTTGAAGTTGACATTACTAAAATTGAACCGGGTCAGTTGATTCGTGTTGAGTGGCGAAGTAAACCTGTTTGGGTTATTTATCGTACTCCAGAAATGCTTAAGACAATTGAAGATATTTCTGCTGACAACTTAAAAGATGCAAACTCTGAAGTTGAACAGCAACCTGCTTATGCACAAAACCTTCATCGTTCTAAGCGCCGTGAAATATTTGTAGCTGTAGGTATCTGTACTCATTTAGGTTGTTCACCAACATACATGTCAGAAGGTTACGAAGAAGTAGTTGAAGGTGTTAACGCTGGTTTTTATTGCCCATGTCATGGTTCTAAGTTTGATATGGCTGGTCGCGTATTTACCGGTGTACCAGCGGGTGCTAATTTACAAGTTCCTCCTCACTACTATATAGATGATAACAATATCTTGATCGGTGAAGATCAGGAAGGAGCAGCATAATGTTCAAAAATCTAGTAGATTGGATTGATGCTCGTATTCCTATGACGCGTGTTTACAACATGCACATGGCGCAATACCCAGCACCAAAAAACATGAACTTCTGGTACGTTTTTGGTTTTCTAGCCACTATCGTATTAGTTAACCAAATCGTTACTGGTATCTGGTTAACAATGAGTTACGAACCTTCTGCAGCAGGCGCTTTTGCTTCTGTTGAATACATCATGAGAGACGTTGAGTATGGTTGGATCATCCGATACATGCACTCAACGGGTGCTTCGGCATTCTTTGTGGTTGTATACCTACATATGTTCCGCGGCATGATGTATGGCTCTTACCAGAAGCCTAGAGAGTTACTGTGGTTATTCGGTATGTTCATCTATCTAGCGCTTATGGCTGAAGCCTTTATGGGTTACTTACTACCATGGGGACAAATGTCTTACTGGGGGGCGCAGGTAATCATTGGCTTATTCGGTACTATCCCTGTTATTGGTGAAGACCTAGCACTATGGATTCGTGGTGACTACGTGGTATCTGGTGCAACACTAAACCGATTCTTTGCATTGCACGTAATTGCGTTGCCTCTAATTATCGTTATCTTAGTATTCCTTCACATTGTTGCGCTTCATGAAGTTGGCTCTAATAACCCAGACGGTGTTGATGTTAAACGCCCTAAAGGCTCATTATCTGACGATGAAAAAACTAAATTTGAATTCCATGAATACTACACGTCTAAGAAAGACTTTTTAGATGACGTTGTACCATTCTTCCCTCACATGGTTGTTAAAGACCTGATGGCGTTTGGTGTATTCATTTTCTTCTTCTGTTATGTCATGTTCTTTAACCCAGACATGTACGGTAAGTTTATTGAGCATCCAAACTTTGAAATGGCGAACAACCTGAAAACGCCTGAGCATGTATTCCCTGTTTGGTACTTCACACCTTTCTATGCAATCCTAAAAGCGGTTCCAAATCCGTTTGGTGGCGTTGTAGCAATGTTTGGTGCAATTATCATGTTGGCATTATTACCTTGGATAGACCGCGGTAAAGTTCGCTCATGGCGCTACCGTTGTGGCCTACACAAGTGGAACCTAATTATATTCGCTATTGTGTTTATTATTTTGGGTTACTTAGGTGGTACGCCGGGAACTCCATTTAAAGAGATGATTTCTAAAGTCTTTACCGTTATGTATTTTGGTTTCTTTGTATTACTTTGGTTATACAGTAAAAACGAAAAGACTAAGCCACTGCCAGAAAGGATTACGAAATAATGAAAAAACTTATTCTAACTCTTGGCTTATTAGCTGGAATGGCATCTACAGCAGTTTCTGCCGCTGGAGGCGCAGAGCTTCCTTATAGAGCAGATATAGATCAAACGGATAAGGCATCACTTCAACGTGGCGCTAAATTATTCATGAACTACTGTTTGGGTTGTCACCAAATGCAATTCCAACGTTATGAGCGTACTTTTAACGATTTAGGTATTCCTCTAGAAGTTGGTATGGAAAACTTGGTGTTCACTAAAGACACTAAAGTTGGTGAGCATATTAAAAATGCAATGCCAAAAGAAGATGCGGCAAGATGGTTTGGCGCAGCTCCACCAGACTTAACACTTGAAGCTCGTCTTCGAGGACCTGACTGGATTTATAGCTACCTTAAGTCTTTTTATGTTGACCCTTCTCGTCCATTTGGCGTGAACAACACAGTATTTAAAGATGTTGGTATGCCACACGTACTTCAAGAACTTCAGGGCGTGCCTGAAAAAGTTTATGAAGAGCGTATGATTGATGGCGAAATGGTAAAAGAGTTTGTTGGTATTCAATCTGATGGTTCTGGTGAACTAAGCGAAGATGAATATGACAGAGCGATGTTAGACCTGACTAACTTTATGGTTTATATCGGTGAGCCAATGATATTAGAGCGCGAAAGCATCGGCTGGAAAGCACTAATTTATTGTTTCATCTTCTGGATATTTGCAGTACTTCTTAAGAAAGAGTACTGGAGAGACATCAAAAAATAATTGTTAATAGTTACAATAAC
>JAOHFM010000085.1 GCA_028098005.1 Psychrosphaera sp. | reverse complement strand
TTGGCCCTTATCAGCACAAACAAATGCGCATTATTGAGTTCCCAGGATATCGAAGCTTTGCGCAAAGCTTCGCTAATACAGTGCCTTATTCTGAAAACATAGGTTTCACTACAGATTTACGCGACCCTGAAAATATTGATCCTGTTTACTATGTTACTGCACACGAACTGGCACACCAATGGTGGGCACACCAGGTGGGCAGTGCAGACGTACAGGGCAGTGCAATACTGTCTGAGTCATTGTCACAGTACAGTGCGATTATGGTGATGGCGAATAAGTATGGTGAAAGCAAATTACGTAAGTTCTTAAAGTATGAACTAGACAGTTACTTACGTGGACGAACTCGAGAGTCCCTTGAAGAAATGCCATTAATGCGAGCTGAAAATCAGTCGTATATCCATTATCGCAAAGGGTCAGTGGTAATGATGGCGATTAAAGACAGGCTAGGCGAAGAACGTTTAAATCAAGCGTTAAGAAGCTTATTGCAAGAGTTTAAGTTTAAGAGTGATCCGTATCCAACGACTTTGGACCTTCTTGCTAGCTTAAACTCAGTAAGTAATAGCGAAGAACAGTCGTTTATTAAAGATTTGTTCGAAGAGATTACACTGTATGATTTACAAGCTAAAACTGCAGACATTGTTGAGTTAGATAATGGTAAGTATGAAGTAATATTTACCATAGAAGGTAAGCGTTATAATGCTGATGGAAAGGGTGCAGAAACACCTGCTGATCTCAAAGAGTACGTTGATATTGTGCTATTTAGTGAAGATCCAGAAGATTTGAATGCTGGCGATATTGTTTTGTATGAAAAGAAACACTTAGTCATAGAGGGTGAAAATACCTTTAAGCTTATCGTTGACTCAAAACCTAAATATGCAGGTATTGACCCATTCGTTAAGTTGATTGATCGAGACAGCTCTGACAATGTCATTAAGCTTTAACGCTAAAACTTGAATATTGCCGCTAGGCAACATCGTTTGAAAAGGACCTTCGGGTCCTTTTTTTGTGCCATCAAATTAATCATGTGAGGAAAACCAGCTCAATTACTTTCCTACTTCGGTCGCTCAAGTTCATCCCTGAAACGCTTAGCTAAGGCATCCCTGGTGAGGGAACCCAGCTCAATTATTTTCCTCCTTCGGCCGCTCAAGTTCATCCCTGAAGCGCTTAGCCAAGGCATCCATGTGTGAGGGAACCCAGCTCAATTACTTTCCTCCTTCGGCCGCTCAAGTTCATCCCTGAAGCGCTTAGCCAAGGCATCCCTGCCTTGGAAACCTCATTTGGAAAGTAATTGAGCTGGGTTTGGTGGTCGCGTGCGTGGTGGAGTTCAGCAGGCTGCTGATTGATTATCAACGAGGTGTTCGATTCAGGGATGAATCGTTGAGGCTACAGGGACGTATTTATGCCGTCCTCGTTGCGTAACAATCACAGCTAAGCGTACAAATGGAAAGTAATTGAGCTGGGTTTGGTGGTCGCGTGCGCGTGGGTAGTGAGCAGGCGGCTGATTGATTATCAACGAGGCGTTTGATTCAGGGATGAATCGTCGAGGCTACAGGGACGTATTAATGCCGTCCTCGTTGCGTAACAATCACAGCCAAGCGCTCAAAATCACAGCCAAGCGCACAAAATCACAGCTCAAAGTGATAGCTAATCAGCTCAACAAAAAAAGGACCCGAAGGTCCTTTTTTTATAGCAGCGCCTGTCTCAACTCATTTGCTGCAAAAGCTTTTTTACAATCCAGCGTCAGCGCGTAATGCTTCAACTTTGTCAGTGCGTTCCCATGGGAACTCTTCACGACCAAAGTGACCGTATGCAGCTGTGCCTTTGTAGATTGGACGCTCTAGGTCTAACATTTGTGTAAGGCCATATGGACGTAAGTCGAAGTGACGACGCACTAATTCTATTAGTTTGTCTTCTTCAAGCTTGCCTGTACCAAATGTTTCTACACTGATAGACGTTGGTTCAGCAACACCAATTGCGTAAGAAACTTGAAGCTCTGCTTTATCAGCAAGACCAGCAGCTACTAAGTTTTTCGCAACGTAACGAGCTGCATATGCGCCTGAACGGTCAACTTTTGATGGATCTTTACCAGAGAAAGCACCGCCACCGTGACGAGCCATGCCGCCATATGTATCAACAATGATCTTACGACCAGTAAGACCACAATCACCCATTGGTCCACCAATTACAAAACGGCCAGTTGGGTTGATGAAGTATTTAGTATTTGCCGTTAACCATTCTGCAGGAAGGGTAGGCTTTACAATTGTTTCCATCACAGCTTCAACTAGGTCTTTTTGGCTGATGTCTTCGCTGTGTTGAGTTGATAGTACAACTGCATCAATACCTACAGGCTTGCCATTCTCATATACAAAAGTAACCTGAGATTTAGCGTCTGGACGTAACCAAGGTAACGTACCATCTTTACGCACCTGCGCTTGACGTTTAACTAAACGGTGCGAGTACTCAATTGGAGCTGGCATTAGTACTTCAGTTTCGTTACATGCGTAACCAAACATTAAACCTTGGTCGCCGGCACCCTGTTCGCTAGGGTCTTTACGGTCAACACCTTGGTTGATGTCAGGAGACTGTTTACCAATTGTGTTTAAAATTGCACAAGAATCAGCATCAAAGCCCATGTCTGAGTGTGTGTAACCAATTTCACGTACTGTGCTACGAGTTAACTCTTCAATATCAACCCATGCAGACGTTGTTACTTCACCGCCAAC
>JAOHFM010000089.1 GCA_028098005.1 Psychrosphaera sp. | reverse complement strand
CGCAACACAATATTCCAATTCGCTATATAGGTGTTGGTGAAGGTGTTGATGATTTAAGAACCTTTGAGCACAAAGCCTTTATTGATGCGTTATTTGATTAGACTTTTTAATCAACAACGCTTAGGTTAACCGTTACAAAAATAATTATAAGAATCATAGAGCGGCCATGTCGCTCTGACGTTTAGGGAAGCGAAATGATCCGATTTGAACAAGTCAGTAAAACCTATCCTGGTGGCTTTAGAGCACTTGAAAAAGTGTCATTTGAAGTGGAAAAAGGAGAAATGGCATTTTTGACCGGTCATTCTGGAGCAGGTAAAAGCACCTTACTAAAGCTAATTAGCATGATAGAGCGTCCTTCTATAGGTAACGTATTTATTAATGATAAAAACCTAAACTTAATTACCCCTAATAAAGTGCCATACGCTCGCCGAGATATCGGCATGATTTTTCAAAACCACCGTTTGTTACAAGAACACACCGTATTCGACAATGTTGCCTTGCCTCTAGTTATTGAAGGTTACACGCAAGGTGAAATTGCCAAACGAGTTCACGCAGCGTTGGATAAAGTAGGTTTATTGGATAAGGCGAAGTACTTACCAAAGATACTTTCTGGTGGTGAACAGCAACGTGTTGGTATTGCCAGGGCCGTTGTTAACAAGCCTCCGTTATTATTAGCCGATGAGCCAACGGGTAATTTAGACCCTGAGTTGTCGAAAGAAATTATAAACGTATTCCAACAGTTTAATGACGTGGGTGTTTCGGTTTTAATAGCAACGCATGATCTTGGTTTGATTGCCAGAATGAAAAACAGGACACTAACACTTAAAGGCGGGCAAATGATCAGTGATGGTTTGTCTAACACATCAACGGATATGGGCTTTTAAGGATTGTCGTTATGAGCATATTATTTAATTCTGAACAATCAGGTGCGTCAAAACAAAAAATAAGTCCATTCCAGCGATTTCTATTTTTTTGGATCAACAACGCAAGACAAATCGTAACCAGTTTAGGTGAGATTTGGCGCACGCCAATTGCATCTGTTATGACTATTTTGGTAATGGGTTTATCGCTCACGTTACCGGCAACGCTTCATATTATTGTTAAAAATGTACAATCTATAAATGTTCAATGGGACAGTGCCTCAGAAATCAGTTTATTTTTGAATGAAGACCTTTCCGAGCAGCAAATTTCAAGTGCCATTAGACGAATTAGTGCTTACGACGAAATTGAGTCTTTACGCTATATAAGTAAAGACGATGCGTTAGTGGAATTTAAAAAGCTGTCTGGATTTGGGCAGGCCTTAGACTATTTGCAAAACAACCCATTACCGGCGTCGCTTATTGTCACGCCACAACCTCAGTATCGCCAAGCCGAACCGGCAAAACTTCTTTTATATAAACTACAAAAAGAACGAGAAGTAGACTTTGGTAAGTTAGACATAGATTGGCTAGCGAGATTAAACGCTATTGTGTCTATGCTGGAAGAGTCGGTTATTACCGTGGCTATATTACTTTTAGTTTCGGTTGTTCTAATTATTGGCAATACTATCCGCCTGTCTATTATTTCCAGACGCGAAGAAATTGAAGTAATGAAGCTGGTGGGTGCCACGGAGTCATTTATCCAGAGACCATTTGTTTACACTGGAATTTGGTATGGCCTCATGGGTGGCTTAGTTGCATTTATCGTATTAGCTTTTGTTGTATGGTGGATGCAGTCTGCGCTGGTGGATATATCAGGTTTGTATATGTCTGACTTTGAAATTCAAGGCTTAACCTTCTCAGAATTTATCACATTAATGTTGTTAGCGTCGGGCTTGGGCTTTTCTGGCGCATACTGGTCTGTGCATCGGCACATACGAGAAATTGAGCCTTCATTAGACTAATCTAAAAGTTAAAATCATACGTATTTAAAGAATAGAGCGTATTTAAGAAGGCGGATTTATCCGTCTTTTTTTATACATATTTATTAAATATTGATGACAATTCTACATTCCTCCGATCATTTTGTAGATCTATCGTATTGTTTTATATCTATATTTCATTTTTATAAATGAGGCTTACACCTATAGATCTTTTTGTTCTATAAATAGTTAAAATAAAATTAGCACTCTATAAATGAGAGTGCTAATATCAATCTCAGTTAACCAATTCAGGTTTCTAAAGGAGCTTCATAATGAGTCAAGTTGATAAATCAATGGCATTAGCCCTAACGCCTCAAACTGGTAGTATTGAGTCGTACGTGTCTTATGTTTCTGGCATTGATATGTTATCTGCAGATGAAGAACGTGAGTTAGCGTACAAATTGTATGAAGGCGGTGATTTAGAATCAGCACGCCAATTAATTTTTTCGCATCTTAGATTTGTTGTTCATATTGCTCGTAGTTATTCAGGCTATGGTTTACCTCAAGCTGATTTAATTCAGGAAGGTAATATTGGTCTAATGAAGGCAGTAAAACGTTTTAATCCTGAAGTTGGTGTTCGTTTGGTTTCTTTTGCTGTGCATTGGATCAAAGCGGAAATTCATGAATTTGTATTAAAAAACTGGCGCATCGTTAAAGTTGCGACAACTAAAGCCCAACGTAAATTATTCTTTAATCTACGTAAGTCTAAAAAACGTT
>JAOHFM010000084.1 GCA_028098005.1 Psychrosphaera sp. | reverse complement strand
CTAATTTAATAGAGCCATTTAGTGCCGTGGCAACGATATTAAAAATGATATGTCCACCTAAGCCACTGCCACCAGAGTTTCTTTTCGTCGTGTAGAAAGGGTCAAAAAACTTTATTCGTTGCTCTTCGTTCATACCTTGCCCGTTATCTTTGTAAATAAATTCTAATCCGTTTTCTCTATTGTTTATGTCTAAGTTAATTTCACCCTCGTCTATATTTTCAAAGCCATGAATAATTGAGTTTGTTATTAAGTTTGTTAATAACTGAGAAATCGCACCTGGTTGAGTTTCTAATTCAATATTATTGGGACAAGAGACAATAATTTTATGATTAGTCTTATTTATTAAAGGATTTAAGGATTGAACTACTTCATTAATGTAATTTTTAATATTAATCAGCCTCATGGTTTCTGAAGATTGATCAACAGCAACTTGTTTAAAACTTGAAATTAAAGTTGCGGCTCTTGCTACATTATTTTTTATTATTTCGCATGTCTCTTCCACATCATCAACAAAGTTATTAAACTGTTTTTCTGTAACAGAACCAGCATCAACAGATTGTTTAAAAACTTTATGTTCTTCGTAAAGATTAGATATTCCTGTAACACATACTCCTAAAGGTGTGTTAATTTCGTGTGCTACGCCAGCAACAAGCTGACCTAAAGAGGCCATTTTGTCCTTTTGAAGCATCTCTTCCCTTATGAGTTTGTCCTGCTCCTCAATTCGTTTGTGTTGCATTAATATATTTATATTCGAGCCAGCAAAGGAGAGGATTTCTAAATCTCTGTCAGTATAAATTAATTCAGGTGAGTAACTTTGGACAATTATCAGCCCAAAAACTTCACCTTCGTTTGTAATAGGAATACCAATCCAGCTGTGGCACATGGTTCCGTATATCTGATCTATCACACCATCATCCTGAAGCTGGATAATTTCCGTTTGATGAAGTTTGATTGGCCTTTTTGCTTTGATTGCGTAGGAAGACAAGCCATTACCGATGTCTATTGACTTGTCCTGATACAAATTTCCATCCATTTCATCAACAAAGTAATTTATAGTCATAGAGTGATGCACACTGTCCACTTCAGCAATAGCTATGTTTTTAACAAAGGTGACCTTACTTAAAATTACATGTAACCTTTTATACAGAGCTTGCAGCTCTCTCTTCTCCGTAATTAATTTCGATATGTCTATTAAAGAAGCAATTATATCTTTATCAGAGACGTTATCCGGTCTAATAAAGTGAGTTTTGTCAGATTGGTACAATGCTCACTCCTCACTGTCAGTTAGCTGATGATTAGCAACTATTAACTTATCGATAGACTCAAAAAACGCATCTACGACCTTAGGATCAAAATGTTTTCCTCTCTGCTCCTCAATAAGGGCAAGAACATCATCTAGGGTCCATGCTGGTTTATAACAACGTTTATGAAGCAGAGCATCAAACACATCTGCAACGGCCACTATTCTAGAAAAAACATGAATCTCCTCGCCTTTTAAACCATGAGGGTAACCACTACCGTCATATTTTTCGTGATGCTGATGAGCAATAGTGGCAGCCGCAGTAATAATCGGTAGCTCAGAACCAGCTAGAATCTCATATCCAATAGTGGCATGTTGTTTCATAACCTCAAACTCAGATAAATCTAACCGCCCAGGTTTTAGTAAGATTCTGTCAGGGGTCGCGATTTTTCCTATATCATGCATAGGCGTTGCTAATTCAAGAATTTCACATTCATATGGAGAAATACCTAACTGCTCTGCGATAATACCCGAAAATGTGGACATTCTTCTTATATGATTGCCAGACTCTTTTGATCGCGATTCAACTGCATTTCCTAAGCGATTGATTACTTCGGCTTGGGTGTTTTGTACTTGAGTTTTCATCATTAAATTATCAAAGGCGATACCTGCGCTTCGACAGAACATTTGTAAGAGCTGGATATCAAGCTCGTTGATATGATTTATATCGACGCCTTTAAGATAGATGAGGCTTTCTTGAGCAGAAGATGATGGCAGGTACGCAATAAATGTGTCGTCTTCAAAAACAGATTCCTTCATTTTAATGGCAGTATTCATTAACCTTTTGAGGTTGTTACCTAACTGCTGCTCAATGTCGGTTCCTACTTGAGTAATTACCTTGTAATCACTTTTGTCGAAAATTGTGCCACCGGCATTGGTTATTTTTATTAACGCGCCTTGCTGCTCAAAACGTAATATAGATAAAACTTGTTGCAGAAGCCCTTGAAAAAAATTGGTTAGCTTTTGCTCTTCCATTACATTTGCGGTTGCTTCTATTACTTTTTGAAGACCGTGTTTAAACTCTTTCTCGTACTTCCTATTCTCGTCAATTTCTAGAAGATCTCTATAGCCTCTTAAAGCCGATACAACGGCGGTAAAAAGCCTTCGCCTATCTAGTTCTGTTTTCTGCTTATAGTCGTTAATATCATATTCCATTATGACCTTTTCTTCAGGAGCTTGCCCTGGTTGGCCGGTCCTTAATATAACTCTAGACATTTGGTTTTTTTGTTCGTTGCGCAACCACTTTACAAACTTGAGGCCTGCGTCATCGGTTTCCATTACAACATCAAGGAAAATAAGAGCAATATTCGGATTTTTTCTGACGAGAGATTGTGCGTCGTTTGCGCTATATGCACTAAGAAAATTTAAGGATTTACCCTCAAACTCAAAGCGCTTTAACGCCATTTTAGTAATTGAATGGATATCCTCTTCATCATCTACAATTAAGACGTTCCACTGCTCTGAAGAGCCTATTTCAGTTGAATTTTTTAAAA
>JAOHFM010000083.1 GCA_028098005.1 Psychrosphaera sp. | reverse complement strand
CTTTGTTAAACTTACAAGAATTAGATGATTAAACATCATTCCTTTTATGTTGAAGCGACAAGGGTGTATTTGTGAGCGATAAAAAACAAAAAAACCAAGTAGATAAAAAACCACAATCGTTTGATTACGACACGATTGTAATTGGTACTGGCCCTGGTGGTGAAGGTGCAGCAATGAACCTGACTAAAGCAGGTAAGCGTGTTGCAGTTATCGAAAAGCACACACAAGTTGGTGGTGGTTGTACTCACTGGGGAACAATTCCTTCTAAAGCCCTTCGTCACTCTGTAAGTCGTTTAATTGAATATAATAGCAACCCGCTATTTAACAAAAGCGAAAAAGCAGCGTCTTTAACATTTGAAAATATTTTAGAGCACACGACTAAAGTAATACGTGACCAAGTTAGATTACGCGGCGGTTTTTATAACCGTAACGAAGTAGACATTATCCATGGTACCGCTTCTTTCGTAGACAAAAATACACTGAAAATTGTAATGATTGATGGCTCTATTGAGCACTTAACGGCTGAAAGCTTTGTAATTGCTACTGGCTCGCGTCCTTATAATCCGGTAGACGTAAACTTTAAACACCCACGAGTTTATGACTCAGATACTATTTTGTCGCTTAAGCACCAACCAAAAAATATCATCATCTATGGTGCCGGCGTAATTGGCTGTGAATACGCTTCAATTTTCCGCGGCTTGGGCTGTAAAGTCGACTTAATCAACACACGTGATCGCTTACTTTCGTTCATGGACGCTGAAATGACAGATTCATTAAGCTACCACTTCTGGAATAGCGGTATTGTTATTCGTCACGGTGAAGAGTACGACAAGATTGACGCTCAAGAAGACGGTGTGATCATGACACTTAAGTCTGGTAAGCGCATGAAAGCCGACTGTATTTTATTTGCAAACGGAAGAACCGGTAATACTGATTCATTAAATCTGTCAGCGGTAAATTTAGAAGCCAACTCGCGAGGCTGTTTAGCAGTAGATTCAACTTACAAAACATCAGCCGACAATGTATTTGCCGTTGGTGACGTAATTGGTTACCCAAGCTTAGCGAGTGCGGCTTATGACCAAGGTCGAATTGCAGCAGAATACATGTTAGATCTTCCTACTGAAGGTCAGTTAATTGAAGACATTCCAACGGGAATTTATACCATTCCAGAAATGTCATCCGTAGGTAAAACGGAACAAGAGCTAACAGCGGCTAAAATCCCATATGAAGTGGGTCGTTCGTCTTTTAAACACTTAGCTCGTGCTCAAATTGGTGCAACACCAGTAGGCGGCTTAAAAATTCTATTCCATTGTGATACTAAAGAAATCCTTGGCATCCACTGTTTTGGTGAACAAGCTGCGGAAATCATTCACATTGGCCAAGCCATCATGCAACAAAAGGGTAAAGCGAATACTATTGAGTACTTTATTCAAACTACGTTTAACTACCCAACAATGGCAGAAGCGTACCGAGTAGCCGCACTTAATGGTTTAAACCGTCTATTCTAAGCCCAACGGCCTAACAATAAAAAAGCGCTAAGGTTTAATCCAAAGCGCTTTTTTTGTATCTGCAACCATCTGCAGTTATTGTGCAATCACATAACAAACAAAAGGAGCAAGCTACGTAATATTCACTTGCTAATGATTTTGTTTACTTGTGAAACTTAGGACTGTAATCCACAACGGCGTTAATAAATGCGCCGGCGTTTTCAGGTTTTACATCAGGTGTAATACCGTGACCTAAATTAAATACGTGGCCTGTGCCTTTGTCGCCGTAGTCAGCAAGAATGGTTTGTACTTCCTGGCGAATACGATCTGGCGTTGCGTATAACATTGAAGGATCCATGTTACCTTGAAGTGCAACCTTACTACCTACACGATCTCGTGCTTCAGCAATATTCATTGTCCAGTCTAATCCTAACGCGTCACAACCCGTTGCTGCCATTTTTTCTAACCACTGACCACCATTTTTAGTAAATAGAGTCACTGGCACTTTACGGCCTTCACTTTCACGTGTTAAACCGTCAATGATTTTACTCATATAGTTTAATGAAAACTCTTCGTAATCGCGTGGCGTTAATACACCACCCCAAGTATCAAAAATCATAACCGATTGCGCACCAGCTGCAATCTGAGCATTTAAATAGCTCGTGACTGAGTCCGCTACTTTATCAAGTAATTGGTGCATCATCTTAGGCTCTGAATACATCATGCCTTTTACTTTAGAGAAGGTTTTAGTACCGCTGCCTTCAACCATGTAAGTCGCCAATGTCCAAGGACTTCCTGAAAACCCAATTAACGGTACTGATCCGTTTAATTCTTTACGTATAGTACGAACGGCATTCATTACATACTGTAATTCGCCTTCTGGATCTGGAATTGGTAGCTTATCAATATCCGCTTTTGATTGAATCGGATTTTTAAAACGCGGGCCTTCGCCTGTTTCAAAATAAAGGCCTAACCCCATTGCATCAGGAATAGTTAAAATGTCAGAAAACAGAATAGCCGCATCTAGCGGGTAACGTCGTAAAGGTTGCATAGTCACTTCACAAGCTAACTCTGCGTTTTTACATAAAGACATAAAGTCACCAGCTACAGCACGAGTTGCTCTGTACTCTGGTAAATAGCGTCCCGCTTGGCGCATCATCCATACAGGTGTTCTGTCTACTGGCTCTTGTAACAAAGCGCGTAAGTAACGATCGTTCTTTAATTCTGACATTAATTATTCTCTTTTAAACTGGATAGCAACTATCTATTACCACTCAACGAGTGAATTAACCCAAAGGTTAACGCTAAATTTTTTCTAGGCAGGATTCTACCAGAATGCACGGATTGTCTCCATAGAATGAAAGTGTATAAAAATTCATTTTTTTATTCTAAATCAATCATAGGTTATTTCTTGCGCACTGATCTTCTCAGTGCTATAACTACTGTGCGCTCAAGAAAAA
>JAOHFM010000082.1 GCA_028098005.1 Psychrosphaera sp. | reverse complement strand
TACTAAAATTACGTAGTACTTATATTATACTGCGCTGGGCTAAGTTAATGTTATTAAGTTAGCCCTGTTTAAGTCAGCTACTTCTTTTGAGCCGCGCGAGCTGCTTCTTTTTGAGCTCGTTTTTCTTCTTGTCTTGTAGCGATAACGTCTTTTGCTTCAGAGCCAATGTGCTCTTCGCCACGCGCTTTCGCTAAGTCGATTTGCTTTTGACGTTCTGCAAAACGAGCTCGTTGCTCATCAGTGACTTTGTCAAAACAATGTGGACAGCTAATGCCTTTTTCGTATTGTTCAGACTTCATTTCGTCTTCTGTGATAGGCATACGGCAAGCATGGCATTGGTCATACTGACCTTTGTTCAAGTCATGATCAACCGCAACGCGATTATCAAAAACAAAACATTCACCTTCCCACATGGTTTCTTCTTTTGGTACTTCTTCTAAGTACTTAAGAATGCCGCCTTCCAGGTGGTACACTTCTTCAAAACCTTGCTCTTTCATGTAGGCCGTTGATTTTTCACAACGAATACCGCCGGTACAGAACATGGCTACTTTTTTCTGTTTTTTCGGATCCATGTTTTTAGCAACATAGTCTGGGAATTCACGGAAGGTTTCAGTATTTGGATTTACCGCACCTTCAAAGGTACCAATCTTAACTTCATAGTCATTTCTTGTATCAACTAATACCACGTCAGGGTCTGAAATTAATGCATTCCAGTCTTTTGGTTTAACGTAAGTACCTACCACTTCACGAGGGTCAATGCCCTGCACGCCCATCGTCACAATTTCTTTTTTAAGTTTTACTTTAGAACGATAAAATGGCATTTCTGCATCAAAGCTTTCTTTGCTTGAGATATCGGCTAAACGAGGATCGTTACGTAACCAGTTCAATACCGTATCAATACCTTCACGACTACCCGCTACTGTACCGTTAATGCCTTCTTCAGCTAACAACAGCGTACCTTTAACGCCATTGTTTTCCATTACTGTTTGTAATGGCTCACGTAACTCTTGGAAATTTTCTAAGCGCACAAATTTATACATTGCGCAGACTACTACTTGCGACATACTAAGGTCCTCTTTGCCCCCCGAATCGTAAATCCGGAGCATTGTGGAAAAATTAATTGGATATAAAACGAGCGCGGATTATACGGATAAAACGCGGAGGTGACAAACACCAGATAAAAAAATCCAAACCGCTATGACACGATTTGGATTTTACTTGTTTCAGATCAAACTTTGGCTAATGCCTTAACCTGACCGAGCAGTTTTTTTCATTAACTAGTCTAGCTTATCTGTGGCAATTTTGTAGCGCGGATCTTCATTAACGTTAATTTCAACAAACTTTTGTGCTTTAACTAATAACGTACGGCACTCTGGGCTGATGTGACGAATATGTAATTTTTTACCAGCTTTCTGATATTTATCAGCTAAGCCATCTAGCGCATCAATACCAGAGCTGTCCCATATGCGAGAACCCTCAAATTCAATAACCACATCTGATGGGTCGTTTTCCACATCAAATAAGTTACGGAAATAAGAAACTGAACCAAAGAATAGCGGTCCGTCTAGCTCGTATACTTTCCAGCCTTCGTCGTCTATACGTGTTTTAGCGCTTATGTGCGATGCATGTTTCCAAGCAAATACTAAAGCAGACACAATCACGCCTACGATAACCGCAATGGCTAAGTCGGCGATAACCGTAACGCCCGTTACTAATAACAGTACAAAACCGTCTTCTTTGTTAGCGCCTCTAAGAATTCTTAACGAAGCCCATTCAAACGTGCCTATTACTACCATGAACATAACACCAACTAACGCTGCTAGTGGGATCATTTCAATCCATGGTGCCAAGAAGAGAATAAACGCTAGTAGAACAATAGCAGCTGTAATACCTGACAAACGCCCACGTCCACCCGAGTTAATGTTGATCATTGACTGACCAATCATGGCACAACCGCCCATACCGCCAAAGAAGCCATTAACGCTGTTAGCAACGCCTTGACCAATACATTCTTTGTTTGAGCTACCACGTGTATCAGTGAGTTCGTCAATTAACGTTAGTGTTAACAGAGATTCAATCAAACCAACAAGTGCCAAAATAATGGCTGTTGGTAAAATGATGTATAACGTTTGTAAATTAAACTCTACCATAGGAATAGCAAAGCTCGGCAACTCGCCCGCTAAGGTGGCTGATGCTTTTTCTGCTTCCGGTAACATGTCACGAACAAAGTCGATAACCGTTCTTGAGTCTAAGTCCATGCCATGAACAATACCGGTAACCGTTAAAATAGCCACTAATGACGCTGGCACAGCGGTAGTGATTTTTGGTAAAAAGTGAATAATTGCCATAGTTAAAGCAACTAAACCAAGCATGATGTATAAAGCGGTTCCTGACATCCATTCGCTGTTACCTAAAGCATCTAGTACTTTAAATTGTCCCATTTGCGCAAGAAAGATCACGATGGCTAGACCGTTTACAAAACCAAGCATAACTGGGTAAGGCACTAAGCGTATAAACTTACCAAGCTTAAAGACCCCGGCTAGTATTTGCAGTATGCCGGCGAGTATGACCGCGGCAAATAGGTATTGAACACCATGTTGGGCAACAAGTGCCACCATAACCACTGCCATTGCACCTGTAGCACCAGATATCATACCTGGGCGGCCACCAATTGCAGAAGTAATAAGGCCCATCATAAAGGCGGCATATAAACCTACCATTGGGTCTACCCCTGCTACGAAAGCAAAGGCGACGGCTTCTGGAACCAATGCAAGCGCAACGGTAATACCAGACAACACGTCATTTTTTACGTTTGAATCACTTTTCGTGATCAGGTTAAACATGACAACTCCGTTTTTGAGCGAATTTTTAGGCGCGAGAGTCTATCAAATTCAGCTTAAGTGTTCATTAATTAAGTCAATTTATATTAGTTCAATCTTCAAATTTTGGTGTTTTAAATCTTACTCTTTGGTATATG
>JAOHFM010000081.1 GCA_028098005.1 Psychrosphaera sp. | reverse complement strand
TGGTGGGCGGTACTGGGCTCGAACCAGTGACCCTCGCCTTGTAAGGGCGATGCTCTCCCAACTGAGCTAACCGCCCAGCTTTATCTCTTAAACAGCTTAACTGCTCAAGTGGTGCGTATTATAGGGAGGCCATAAAAAGAGTCAACACTAATTTTAAAAAAATGATTTGTTCGGACAAATCTTAAACAAACTGTTTAAAAAAAGCTTTTTTTGTTTGTTTTATAAACTGATCTGTATAGTTAAAGTGATAAATCTTGGTACTTAACGTTATAAATCCGTTTTAGTGGCGTTTACTATGAACGCCCATTGGTCTTTTGAAACCGGTTGTATAGAAAGTCTACTTCGTTTTACTAAGACCATATCGTCTAAAGCAGGCGTTGCTTTTATAGTAGTTAACGGTAAAAACGAATTAGCATGCGATTCGTATTTTATATCGATTGATACCCACCTCGGTTTATCTTGTGTTGCCTTACTATCAAAATATTTACTTTCTGAATCAAATTGAAGCGGATCGGGGTAGGGCTCTGAAACAACAGAAGCAAAACCAGCGATACCAACATTCTTACAACTTGAGTGGTAAAACAGTACGCCATCACCAATTTTGATTTTATCGCGTATTAAATTCCTAGCTTGGTAGTTTCTAATTCCATCCCAACGGCCAATACTATTTTTCTCAGCTTTTAAGCTATCGATGCTATATTCATCAGGTTCTGATTTAAATAACCAATATTGCATTTTAAGTCCCTCACGTTTTTCTATAGAATAGCGTGCAAATTTTAATGAATAAACTAAATGGATACATTAATGAGCGTTGTTACTCGTTTTGCCCCAAGTCCTACGGGCTATTTACATGTTGGCGGTGCACGTACTGCACTATATTCTTGGTTATACGCTAAGCGTAATAATGGTAAATTTATATTACGTATAGAAGATACTGACCTAGAACGTTCTACTCCAGAAGCAGTTCAAGCAATTTTAGACGGTATGTCTTGGTTGGGCATGGAAGGAGATGGCGAGGTTTTTTATCAAACTAAACGTTTTGATACTTATAAGAAGTATGTTCAACAATTAGTAGACGAAGATAAAGCTTATAAGTGTTATTGCAGCAAAGAGCGTTTAGAGAGCTTACGTGAAGAACAAGAGAAAAATGGCGAGCGTACTAAATATGATGGTAAGTGCCGTGATTTAAATGACGCTGATCAACCTGCAGATGCATCTTTCGTAATTCGTTTTAAAAACCCTACAGAGGGCGCGGTTGAATTTAAAGACTCTATTCGTGGTGATATGCGTATTGCTAATGAAGAAATGGATGATTTAATTATTCAGCGAACTGATGGCACGCCAACTTATAACTTCTGTGTGGTTATCGACGATTGGGAAATGGAAATGACGCACGTTATTCGTGGCGAAGATCATTTATTAAACACCCCTCGTCAAATTAACATTTTTGAAGCCCTTGGTGCTCCAGTTCCACAATACGCGCACTGTTCAATGATTCTGGGTGATGACGGTAAAAAGTTATCTAAGCGTCATGGCGCTGTTAGCGTAATGCAATATCGTGACGATGGTTACTTGCCTCAAGCCGTTATTAACTATCTTGTTCGTTTAGGTTGGTCACATGGCGACCAAGAGATCTTTAGCCTAGAAGAGTTATTTGAGTTATTTGATATCAATGACATCAATAATTCGGCATCAGCGTTTAACACTGAAAAACTAAACTGGATGAATCGGCAATATATGAAGTCTTTACCGGCTACTGAAGTTGCAGAACACTTGTCATGGCATTTTAATAATATGGATATTGATGTTTCAAAAGGACCAAGTTTGTCAGCTATTGTTGAAATTCAAGCTGAACGAGTCAAAACATTAAAAGAAATGGCAGAGATTAGTACTTATTTCTATCAAGACTTCGATGCACTTGATGAAAAGGCTGCTAAAAAGCACTTACGTCCAGTGGCCAAAGAAGCATTGATTTTAGCGAAAGAAAAATTAGAAGCATTAGCTAACTGGCAGGGGAGTGATATCCAAGCTGCTATTAATGCAACGGCTGAAGAACTTGAATTAGGCATGGGTAAAGTTGGTATGCCACTGAGAGTTGCAGTTACAGGCGGTGGTAACTCACCTTCTTTAGACGTTACATTAGAATTAATGGACAAAAGTAAAGTTATTGAGCGTATTGCGAATGCAATTACATTTGTAGAGCAACGAGAAGCTGCACAATAATAATTAAATTTTAGTCAATATTTGGGTTATTAATATATTTAATACTATAAATTTAATGATTATTTCAAATAGTCATCTCTATAAAGAAAATATTAAATAGCCTTAAAGTTAGAAAAAGCCGGTCATTTGATCGGCTTTTTTATTGATTTTTAACCATCTTGTTAAAAAAATAACCAAACAACCTAAAGTTAGCGATTTTTATTAAAATAAGGGTTGACGAAAATAAGAGGAGTGCATAGAATGCGCCCCGCAGTTGAGGCAAACATGTCGACGCTGTAGTTGATACCAGTTCTGTAATATGGGGCTATAGCTCAGCTGGGAGAGCGCTACACTGGCAGTGTAGAGGTCAGCGGTTCGATCCCGCTTAGCTCCACCAGTATTATATTATAGAATTGAGATTAATAAGTCCTGTGCTCCCATCGTCTAGAGGCCTAGGACACCGCCCTTTCACGGCGGTAACAGGGGTTCGAATCCCCTTGGGAGTACCACTTATTATAATCAACAGTTAATTGTCCTGTGCTCCCATCGTCTAGAGGCCTAGGACACCGCCCTTTCACGGCGGTAACAGGGGTTCGAATCCCCTTGGGAGTACCATCAATTAACAACAAGTTTAAGTCTTGTGCTCCCATCGTCTAGAGGCCTAGGACACCGCCCTTTCACGGCGGTAACAGGGGTTCGAATCCCCTTGGGAGTACCACTTAAATTTAAAACAGTTAAAAAGTCCTGTGCTCCCATCGTCTAGAGGCCTAGGACACCGCCCTTTCACGGCGGTAACAG
>JAOHFM010000080.1 GCA_028098005.1 Psychrosphaera sp. | reverse complement strand
TAAACTCACGTAGTTAGGTAGTAAAATATGCGCTTTATAAACCAATCCATTGCACGTCAATTGGTCTTTTGGACCGTACTTCCATTGTTCATCTTGTCTATTATCGTTGGAACAAATCATGTTTTCAGCGTTAAAGAAGAAACCATAAAACGAGTAGAAGCTGGTATTGGCGACATTGTAAAAAGTAATGCGATGGAGATAAAAAGTTTCTTCGAAGCCAAAGGCCAGGTTATTCATAGTGTGTTTGCTAGCCCACAAGTATTAGACTGGTTTAGTAACTATAATGACCGTGGTGGAGACCTAAGCTCGGATGAAGAGCATCGTATAATTACCAAGTATTTTAAATACTTTTCTGATCAAGACCCAACAATAAAAAGTATATTTTTTGGCTCAGGCAATACCTTTGAATACTTTGATCTTAACGGTCGTCATAATGACCCAGCTTATTACACGAGCAAACGTCCATGGTGGGATGAGGCACAGCTCAAAGGCTCACTTTACGTTTCTGATCCGGCTGTTGATGCGAATGATGGCTCTGTTAGTGCTACGGTTAAAACACCACTTTATGACAGTAAACGAAAGCTAATTGGTATTGCTGGTATGGATATACTAGTAACAACCATAGGTGAAGAGTTACTAAGTAAAATAAAATATGAGGGTGAAGGATTTGCATTTTTGGTGACAGACGAAGGGAAGCTCGTTTATTTCCCTAGTTTTAGTACAGACTTCCCTCCTGGCTCTCTTATCCAAGATGTAGACAATAACTTTAGAAGCGCCGATGGCTTTGGTGACTTTTCTAATCTTGTTACAAAAAGGTCAAAAGGCACGTCTTCAGTAATCTGGAACAATACTCCTCATACCGTTTTATACCGCTCTATTGAAAGTGACTACCCTAAAATGAGATGGAGACTTGGTTTTGTTGTACCTGATACGGTTATTGATGAGCCAGTTAATACTGCAATTGCTAAAAACACAGCGTGGGTCGTCATCACTATGTTAGTAGTTTGTGGTTTAGTTTACGCAGCAACAAAACCCATTATAAAGCCTATTAAAAACCTAGTATCTGCCATGAAAGACATCTCAAGAGGTGACGGTGATTTAACAAAACGAATTGATGACTCTAGGCATGATGAAATTGGTACATTAGCAGCAGAGTTCAACGGTTTTATTAGTAAAATTCAGTTGTTAGTTAAAGAGTCTATCGAAATATCACACCACGTACATGACCGCTCCTCGCAAGTAGAAGAAACGTCAACGGAAATAATTAGACTCGTCGATAAAGAAAAGTCAGAGATTGTTCAAGTCGCTAGTGCGTCTGAAGAGCTTGCCTATACCAGTGAGCAAATGGCTAAGAACACCTCTCAAGCAATGACTCACGCTGCACTTGCTGAAGAACAAGTGGTTAATGGTGCTAAAGTCGTTAATAGCGCTATTACCGATATCACCGCCTTGTCTAAAAATGTTTTGGGCGCCGCTGACGTAGTGCGTAACCTTAGACAGGATTCAGAGAATGTTGGTGAAGTATTAGATGTTATTCGCACTATTGCTGAACAGCTATAGAAGCGGCAAGGGCCGGCGAGCAGGGCCGAGGTTTTGCCGTTGTTGCCGATGAAGTAAGAACCTTAGCAAGTCGAACTCAAGAGTCTACGGCTAATATTCAAAATATTATTGAAGGCCTTCGTAGCAGTGCATCTCAGGCTGAAAACGTAATGGAAGAAAGCCGTGATTATGCTCAACGAAGCATAAGTCAGACTCAAAAAATTGAAGAGACTTTACGAGAAATAACTACCGCTATTCACGAAATACAGCAACAGACTGAATCTATTTCGCAGGCGAGTACTGAACAAACCGCAACGGCGCATTCAGTTTCTAAGAATGTTGGACACTTAAAGTCACTAGCAGATGACTCTGTTACGGAAACTCAAGGAGCAACCGATTCAATTAACGCTATGATTGTTGCGGCGGATCAACTTTCAAGAGTTATGGGACAATTTAAAGTGTAAAACTTGCCCTTCCAGTTTTAGTTATTTATAAGCAAGGGCAACACATATTTGAAAGTGTTTCATTTATTGGAAAAAAGCCGGCAAATGTGCTGGCTTTTTTATTGATTTTTATCAACCCTTCGTCAAATAATAGAAAGTTTCTCTAGCTAGTACTATTGATTTGAAAAAACAGAATAGTATTATTTACCTATCAAGGTGCACCATAAATTAACGACAAGAGAGATTCAGTGTTCGTAAAACAAATTATAATAGCTAGCAGTATTTTGCTTTTACCACTGACCACTCAAGCAAACATAAACACCTCAACTGATAAGATATGCGTAATGCCTTCTAAAGAGTGTTTAGCGGCAACATCAGAGCAGTTAAAAACCACAAAGGAAAATACTCTACGTTGGTTTAACTTAAAATTACTACAAATTGAGTCATTAATTACGATAAAAGAGTTCGCACATGCTGAACGTACTATCGATGCAATAACAACTGACAACTTACCGCCATTATTTTCTAGCTACCTAACCATTTATAAAGCAAAGGTGTATACAGTTACAAATAGACGCAATAAAGCTTTGGAGCTTGCTCGGACGGCAAGTATAAATCTTGTAGAAATTAACAATTCTTTTTATTCACCGCTAAGAAGTATCAGCATTGCAAACTTGTTATTGGATATGAAGAGACTTGATGAGTCGTTAGAAATTCTCTTGCTATTAAAAGAACAGTTTCAAGCAAGTAAAGACAATCACTTAAAGCTTGAGCTATTTGGCAACCTTGGTCATGCTTATAGAGAACTTAACCAACACCAACAATCCCTCGAGTCATATCTTACCGCTTTGTCGCATGCTAAAGCTCTCAAGCATCATCAACAAACAATGGTTATCTACTCTCATATAGGCAAAGCTTATATGTATTTAGATAATCCACAGAATGCTGAATTAATGCTTAAAGAACTGGATGGTCATCATATTTCTATTGCGACCTCTAGAGTTTATCTTGCCAATTTTTATGCATCCACAAACAACAAGGAACAAGCCAGCAAAATAATGGCACTTCTGAATCCAAACAACTTAAACGAC
>JAOHFM010000008.1 GCA_028098005.1 Psychrosphaera sp. | reverse complement strand
ATCTGGGTAGTTATCTAATTCTACAAAACCAAGAATTGACTTCCATGTACTGCGATTCACATTAGTTTCCTTTCTTTCTGTCGTTTCTATTAATCTTTATGTAATTCAAAAGTAACTTGGGGAAAAGCTAACGATATTTTATGAGCGAATTGAGCGGCACTTTCTTTTCCCCAATTTCGTGCAACATAGTATTCTTGCCCGTTGTAAATTAGTTCAGGCTCTCGTGTCACTCGGTATTTTCTGTATTTTTTATTTGTCTCTGTGACTTCAGACCCAAGCTTCAATAACTGAAACGCACATGTGGTGTCATCTCTAAGAAGCTTAAACGCATCTTCATCTATTAAGTTATTCGCGTTAAGTGTTTTAACAGTGCAATAACCAATATCAGCTTTCTTGATACGAGGGTGAACTACTTCTCCGTTATAGCTTATAGAATAAAGGCTTCGATCTTTTGTACTCTCTCTAGACGCACGCTCTTTTTGGCGTTTTTCACGGATCTTAACTTGGTAATCTTCAATTTCAGGAATAGGAATGACTGATTGAATATCTAAGAGAATTTCGCCATTACTTTCATAAGGATGCATTCGTACACAGCGAATTGATAAGCCATAGTCATTTAACCACATGACCGTTGTTGTAAGCTCTCTAGAAAATTCAGCAGAGGCTAAAACGATTTTTACTTCTTGTGCAAATTCCTCTTCGTCTTTTTCATCCCAGCCTAAAAACTCTAATATCGATGATTCGGAATCTAAATCTATGTTATTTACTTTCAAGTAATCCGAATAGATATCAACTAAACGGTCAAAAGTAAGTGTAGAAACCATTGCGGCATAACGAACCGCTTGCAGCTCCATATGGCCGCCATCTTCTGTTCGCTTAAGTTCAATTACAACGATGTTTGCTTGTTTATCAATACCTAATAAATCGATACGTCTGCGACTTTCATCCCATTCGCCAAACTCTTCAGCAACAACTAAAGTGTCTGGCGAAATTATCTCAATTTGATGTTTTAGCAGACGTTGTAAATCTTCACGTTCTTTTAAACCTGATTCAGAGAAGGTGGTGCGTGAAATTGTTTTAATTTCGTTGTCTGTTACTTGGTAAATTGGCATTTACAAAGCCTTAATTATTCTTCATCGTCTTCAATCAACGCTTCTTCGACACTTTTGAATTCTTCTAAAGCAGCAGTCAGTAGCTCAACAACTTCATTGGCTATAACCGCTGGTGGCTGAAGATTCTCTGTATCTTCTAGTGAATCATCTTTTAACCAAGATATATCTAGGTTAGTTTTATCACGAGCTATAATGTCATCGTAAGTATACTCTCTCCAACGACCATCAGGACCTGGACTACCGTCCTCTTCACGTTCTGCTTCTTGCCAAGTAGCTACACGTTGTTTAAGGTTAGAAGCACAATACAATTCAACGAAGTCATTGAAATCAGCACGGGTTAGTTTGTTGGTCTTAAGTGTTTTGTGTACGTTGGTCCGATAATCATAAACCCATACACTTTCAGTCCAAGCTTCTTTAGAGGCTGGCTTTGCATCAAAGAATAAAACATTCGCTTTAACACCTTGAGCATAAAAAATACCTGTTGGAAGTCGTAAAATAGTATGCAGGTTAAAACGGGTTAATAGTTCTTTACGAATGGTTTCACCAGCACCACCTTCAAACAATACATTATCAGGTAGAACGACAGCTGCTTTACCATCAACTTTCAGCATATTGCCAATGTGCTGAACAAAGTTTAATTGTTTGTTCGAAGAGTCAGCCCAAAAATCATCACGCTCATAGGTGAGTTTTTCTTTTTCAATTTTCCCCGTTTTTTCACTAATGACAGTAACAGAGCTCTTTTTACCAAATGGAGGGTTTGCTAGCACCATATCAACTTTATTGGCACCAACTTCTTTAGCTAAAGCATCAGCGGTAGATATTGGACATTCTTCGGTACCTATACCGTGAAGGTATAAGTTCATCGCACATAAACGAGCAACAGAATCAGATATATCATTACCTCTGAATGCTTCTTTCTTTAAAAAACGTGCTTCTTTTTTCGAAAGTGGTCGCTCTTTATTTTGGGTAATATAGTCATGAGCAACGGTTAAGAAGCCACCAGTACCACAAGCTGGGTCTGCAATTACTTGCATAGGCTGTGGCTGCATTACATCAACAATCGCTTCAATAATTGGGCGAGGCGTGAAGTACTGGCCTGCCCCTTTTTTTTCACTTTCTGCGCCTTTTTGTAAAAGACCTTCGTATATCGCCCCTTTTACATCAATACTTAATGTTGACCATGATTCTTTATTAATCATGTCTATCAAGCGTTCAAGCTTTGCCGGGTCTTGAATCTTATTCTGAGCTTTACGGAAAATGGTACCTAACGTACCTTTTTGCTCACCAAGTGTTTCTAATGTGTGACGGTATTCTTTTTCTAGATCTGAGCCATCAAGGTTAACTAACTTAGTCCATTGTTCAGTGGCTAAACTTTCACCTTCTTGACCGCCAGCGACACGCTCTGCGGTCATTTTAAGGAAAATTAAATAGGTGAGTTGTTCGACATAATCGCCATAACCTACACCTTCATCACGTAACACGTGAGCATAGTTCCAAACTCGGTTTACTACTTCTGTAGTGCTTACATTATTCATATCTATCTCTATCTCAAATCGAGTATTTCTTTAACCCACTGGTGATTATCAAATTGGCTAAGGTACAACTTAGCCGCTGTATTAAACTGTGTGGATTTACACGTAGTTCTAATTTTTCTTAGCAAATTTTTTATATTACTTTCTATCGCTACAGACTGTGCATTTAAACCTTGCTCAAATAATTCATTTGTTGAGGCGACTAACTGTCGTATCTCTTGGTGGATTTGCTTTCTTGCTCTAGTCGTATTCTTATGATTTAAGTGATACAGCTCTATGGACTTATCGGCTCTTTTAAATTCATCTGATGTAGTATCGCTTTCATTAGGACAAGCTTCACCATTTTGATTAAATGTTATTAGCTTACAATCACTAGCCTTAGTTGGATCTAAGAGCATTGGCTTTTCAACATTGGTATCTGCTTCGCGTTTATTCCAATCAGGAGGAGTAAACAAAGGGAAGTGATCGTGTTTGCCCCCTGCTGATTCAGCTTCAACTCTTCTAGAATTACAATAAGTACAAGCATACCTATAGTTGGCCCAATCAAACGCTAGCCACCAATATCCAGGATGGTCAGGACACTCAACGACTTTGCCTTTAGGTCTAAAATGATCAATTGGGTTGTCAGATCTAAGTTCCTTTGATTCGCAATACCAACACTTGCCATTAGATTGTTCGGCAAGAAGATCACTTAAATCACTCCACATGGTATTTTTTGCAGTAATTGCAGCCTTTCTAGCTTTAACTCGTCCTGCTTCAACTTTCGAGGTGATTTCTGCGGCAGTCCAATTTTTTCTAACTCCCTCGGCACGAATCTCAACTTCCTTTTCATCCATTTTTCGATTCACATATACCCAAGCAGCATCAACTTGAGCTTGTCTATTTCCAGGTAAATCGTTTTCAACCTCATCCATATCAATATAACGCATTACTCACTTGCCTCTTCTGCATCAAGTTCAGCGAGTATGTCATCAGTCATATCAGCAAGCTGTTTTCTATCACCATCTGTTAAAAAGGTCTGAGTAAATAACTTGTCACCATGTTTTCTACCCCATGCTTTAACAAAGGCTGAAAAGTATGGGTCTGAATAGGCATCAAGAAATCCTGATTTATCTAATTGCTCTTGTAACTGCTTATAACGCATTTCTTCTGGCTCTGTGCGTTCTTCTTTCGCTAATAAAATCGCATGTTCATCTAATTTTGCTAGTGTTTTAGGATCTAAGTCAGAGCGTAAACCAAACATGTCACTCATCAAAATACCGGAGAACCCCATGCCTTTTGGCTCATAAAGCGGAGGTGCAGCAAAAACTTTTAAGCTTTCTTCATCACGCTTCATTATTTGGATTTGCTCTTGCTTAAGTGTAGAAATCACGATGGGATCATGCGTTGCTAGCACAATGTGGCTATTATCAACAGCGTCTGATTCTTCTTCACCTTTATCATCCCCGTCTTCTTTAGCATCTAAATTAAAACCTGCAACTTCTTTTAAGAAATTGATGTACTCCATACTCCATGCAGGATTTAAATGAGTATCCGGTTCATCAAGCAAAAACAATGATTCATCATCTCGCGTAAAACGAAGAAGGCCTAATACAGTAATGAGCTGTTGCTCACCTTCACTTAGCTCTCTAAATGTTAACGACTCATCAGAGCCATTCTTATCTTTTACTTTAACCCTTATGCGAACATCATGAGTTAAGTTAGAGAAGTGAATACTTTCAAGTAACTTAAAGAAGTCTTTATCCGAGGTTTCTTTACCTACCTCTTGCAATGCTTTCAAATCTTTTAGATATAAAAATAAAGCATCTACATTTTCAGGATTCTTTTTCATTGGGTGCGGAACTTTTATCTTTTTACGCATTGGCGCTAAAGAGGCAGAAAAGAGCCTATCTAAAAATGGCCTTACAACGCCTGTTGCATTCCAAAACCTTGAATCACCCTCTTTACTGTTCCAATCAGGCTTATTTAGTACAAACAGAACTGATTCGATGTCTTCTATGAATAGCTTTTCTTTTAAGAACTTTTTAACTTTTTCATCAGCACCTAAAAAGAATGAAAGTAATACAAAATTACTATGAACTTTTTGAGCATAAAACAACGGCCTTAACGGAAGTGTTTTCTCATCTAAGCCATGTTTTTCAGGATATAACAGCTGTTCTCTAAACTTACGTTGATGCTCATAAAAGTGTGTCGCTAGTCGATCACTTGGACCAGAGTAATAACCAAAGACATTTGAAGGTAAATACGCTCGATCTTCATTATTGAAAAAGTCTGTGTATTTATCGGTAATTACTTTTTCTGTATTCCCTTCTTCGTGAATAAGTACTTTGTATTGTTCTTTTTTGATCTTTGTATCTGTTGTTTCAACTATAATACGATTACCGCGACAAATATATTCAAGCTTGTATGAAAACGATGGGGCTTTATGTAAATCTAAATCACGAAATATAATAACTAATGCTTCAATAACATTTGATTTACCGGCGCCATTCCAGCCGATAACAACAGTAACCAATTCATCTTGGTCAAAATCTATCTCGATGTCTTTAAGGTTTTTAAACTCACTGATCCACAGTTTATCCAGCTTCATTTTCTTTTACTTCCTTGTATTCAAATTTGTCACCTTGCTTCTTCTCTTTCAACATAACAGGGGTAACGATCACATTTTTATGCTCAGCGACTGTTTTTAATTCTTGGTAGAACGCTTCAATGCCTTCAGGAGAAACATCATTTTGAAAACCCGCATGCTCAAACAGCTCATCTACAGTAAAAGCTTTAGTTTTCTTTCCTGCTCCAGCTGCTTTTTTAAGCACATCAATAATTGGCTGTTTATCCATTTTTTTAGTTCTCGCTTTTGGTTTCTGCTGGGCAAGTCTTGCTTTTTCTTCTAACAGGTGTTTTTCTGCATGGATTTTCTGTAAAAGCTGTTCTGCCGTTTCATCAGTTTCAATGTTCTCAACTAATTCACCTGAAAAGGCTTTTGCTAAAATAGACGATTTAAGTTTTTCACTATGTTTTATTTTCTTAGTAAGTTCTTCTTCAGTTCTTTCTGAAGCTGATAATTTTTCTGAGACTATAGTCGAGATTTCGAGAGTTTCTTCCAAAGATGGTAATGGAATAGGCAGACCTGAAATTTTGGATATACTTAAAGTATAAAGTCCTGAAGTAGAGCTAGCCACAGCTTTTATTTGCTCTCTACCGTACAATGACATTAACCAAAATACGATGTAATCACATATAGCTTTATCGACTAACCTGACTTTAATCAAATGATTTTGATGAACACATGGACTAATGGAATCATCCCAAACTGCAAGGCGTCCTATTTGATCCGGGCTACCATTCCCTTCAACAATTAACAAATCTCTTTCTTGTAGGAGCACACGATCTAATTCAGTTTCAGTTACACCAATTTCTTGGATGTCATCTAACCTCAATTCGTTTGCATATACATTTGCAACTCTTAAATAAGGCAGTTTTTTACCTAAACTGTTTCTTTTACTATTTTTAGTTAAGCCCCCAGTTACAACTCCTACAGCTTCAAAATAGCACCACTGCCAAGCTTCGGGAATATAGAAAGGTACCTCTTCACCTTCAAACTCTTTTGGAATTTTATATTTCTCTTTCCACTTGTCATTTTTAGGTGTTTTGCCTTTTTCTTCAAATATTTTGAGTTGTTCGGCTTCCCAGTTGGCGCGGCGCTCTTCGAGAATGCGCTCAAGTAATTCACCGGCGGGTTCTAATTTATCGGCATTTTGTTCACGCCACTTTTCAGTTAACTTACCCGTTACTGCATCTTTTAATACCGATTGACGATATTGCTGTAATTTTGCTTTTGCTTGATTTAAACCATCAACACCCGCATCGATATGGGAAAATAACTCTTCTATTTTTTCAACTATAGATTTTTGGATCTCAATGGGAGGAAGAGGTAGAGGAATTTCGCCAATATTTTTAGAGGAAAGATGCTTAACTGTTACTGATGAAGTTTCAGCATGAATAGCGTCGAGGTATGGCTGAATCACGTAACTTAAAAACTTATGTTCATAATGTTTTGAAAAAACATCTATCTTACAAACACGTTGATTCAATAGAGCTTCTTCACCTTGCCAAACAGAAGCATTAAAGTCTCCATCCATACCGACCAGTAAATCACCTTTTTTTATAAGATACACATCGTCAAATTCTCCAGAATAAAAGGTATTTGTTTTATGCTTCACTACATCTCGAATACGAATGAGTGGTTTTCCTTTTTGAGGGTCGCTAGAAAACATAGAAGACTTAAATGCATAACCATTCAGTAATTCAGCTATGTCTATCAGGTTTACCCTTTCCCAGGTGTGATGTTTACTTAGTACATCATTTTTTGATTCCCGCACTATTTCCGCAGGACTTTTAGCTAAAGCCATTTATATTACCTAAGCTATCAAATAGCCATTTAATTCATTGACTACATTATTTAGCTCGTCACCAAATAACTGCTTTGCTTTGAGTACGCCACCTTGTTGAGTAAATGGAGCATAGTCAAAGTCTTCTATCATCATTTCTGCATTTTGAGCAATTTGCTCTTTTATCAGCGCTAGCCATTCAAGTTGTGCACTATCAAATTTAACACCTGCTTGCTGTTGTTGGGTTAACCAGTTATCAAAACGACGCTCTACTACTTCTGGGAACGGTTCTAATACATCTTTTAAACCTGTAGCATAATTAATTAGGCTAACGATATTGGTTAGTAGTTTTGCAGGCGGTACGCCTTTTACTTTGGCGGTTTCAAGCTGCTCGTAGGCTTTCCACACTTCTATTGGGGCAAGATTATACGGCGGTGCCTGAATGTTTTCAGCCAATTCTTCTATTTGTTCGTAACTTAAGTGACGTTGTTGATAAGGTTTGCTGAAAATTAACTCAATTGCGGTTAATTCGTTTTTATTGTCATCAATAAACTGTTTAAAGCTTTCAATAATGTGCTGGGCTTTTTCTGCATCAAAACCGGCATCAATTAACTCGTCGGCACTTTCGTCAATAATTTGGTCGGTATTACGTCTTACCTTTTCAATGGTTTCACGCACATCAGGGTTATGAAAAGGTTTTATTGCAGCATTTGCTAGCGGTTGATAAACCTGATCTCGTTGCTCTTGGGTTGGCGCATCGGTGCCAAATTCAACTTTTGCTTGTTGCTCTAAATAATCTTCATTGGTGGCATGGATTAATTCACCGGCTACTAATGCTAACGGCTTACCCATTAATTCGCTTAGTTCAGCTCGTTGCTTATCATCAATCTTTAAATCTAATCTTATTAAGCGGTTGCCTAAACTACGTATAGTTTCAGCCGACCTATCGCCTCGGGCAATTTGTTCCATTAATTTTTCTGTAGAAACTGATGGCTTTTGTTCCATCGCTTGGCTTTCCGTTTTATCAGTTTCAGTTACGCCTACGGCATCTACTAAAACAAACTTGGTTTTTGCTTTGGCATCTGGCGTTACTGCATTAAGTGAGTCAACATCAATTACCCGTGTACCGCGCCCTTTCATTTGTTCGTAGTAGGCTTGGCTGCGAACATCACGCATGAAAATAAGACACTCTAACGGTTTAATGTCGGTACCTGTGGCTATCATATCTACCGTTACGGCAATACGAAGACGTGGACTAGTTCGAAATTCTGAAATGGTATCTTCAGCGGCCTTTTTACCTACTCGATAGGTAATTTTTTTACAAAAGCTATTACCTTCATCAAATACTTCACGTACTTTATCAACAATGCGATCGGCATGATCATCATCTTTTGCAAAGATTAGAGTTTTAGGTACCCAAGTACGCTCTCTAAAACAATCGAGTAAGCAGTTGTCTTTAAATGCCGTTAAAACGGTTAGTATTTGATTAGGCGCGATAACACTGCGGTCAAGCTGCGTTTTGGTATACTTTTCTTCTTTATCTAGGACTTCTTGACGTTTCTTTTTTGTCAATCGGTCGCGTACTTGTACGGCTGTGCCTGCTTCTATTAAATCACCTTTTTCGGACTTTTCTGTCTTAATGCGATATATGTCGTAACCTACGTTAACTTTATCGATTACGGCATCTTCATGAGTATATTCAGAAACGAGATTTTGATTAAAAAAGCCTATGGTTTTCTTGGTAGGTGTTGCCGTCAAGCCTATTAAAAACGCATCAAAATACTCTATGACTTGTCGCCATAAGTTATAAATAGAGCGATGACATTCATCAATGATGATGAGGTCAAAGGTTTCAATGGGAATTTCAGCGTTATAACTAACAGTACGAGGTTGTTTAGTTTCGGTATTAGATTCTACTTCATAGCCTGAGCGTTCATCAGCATCATCGTCTAGCTCTGTGCCGGCTAATTGCGAGTACAAGCGTTGAATAGTTGATATGGTTACTTTAGTGGTATCGGCAACGCCTGTTGTGCCGAGCAAGTTTACATTGTAATGCGAGGTAAATTTACGCCCATCTAAAGGGGTGTCATATTGTTCAAATTCTTTTTTCGCTTGGCGACCTAGGTTACCGCGGTCAACTAAGAATAATACCCGCTTGGCTTTGGCATATTTCGCTAGGCGATAAATTTGAGTAACGGCGGTAAATGTTTTACCTGAGCCTGTTGCCATTTGCAGTAATGCACGAGGTTTATTCTTTTTAAGTGACTCTTCAAGCCCGGTAATAGCCTCTACTTGACAATCACGCAGACCACCGGTATTTAATTCAGGTAAATCATGCATTCGTGCTCGAAGGGTATTTTTTTCTTCAAGCCACTTTTTAAGAGTTTCAGGTTTATGAAAATGGAATATATTGCGGCTACGTGCTTTGGGATCCCTGAAGTCACAAAAGCGGACTTCATGGCTATTTGATTCGTAGGTAAACGGTAAATCATCTAACCATCGTTGTGTGAATGCTGATTTAGAGAAGCTATAACGTTCGCTTTGGCCTGCTACTCCACCTAATGAAATACCATCCTTTTTAGCTTCTATAACACCACAGGCCTTGCCATCGACAAATAGCATATAATCAACAGGACCTGTAGACGTATCCATTTCACGAATAGCGATACCATGAATACCCTCTTTACCATCGTAAAGGTTCATGCGTTTTTTGTTTTGGATAGTCCAACCCGCTTCGACTAGCTTAGCGTCTATAACTAATCGGGCTTGATCTTCAGGTGTTATATTCTGGTCCATTTTAGGCATTCCATGATATTAATATCGTTACTACTCTTAGCTATAAAGATATGCTTATATTAAATTATCTAGTCAATCCAATATTCTATGTAAGCTCATAGATTACAATAGATGAAGTTATAATTGAAAGTGTCTACAGAAACTAAATATAATAAAATTATGCTCTTAGTCACCAGTTTAGTAACCATAAACACATATATTAATTAAAGAAGTGGAAGAGTACTCTTCCTACCTTAAATAACTTTGGTTTTGAGTATGAAACTTTAGTAAAGAAATCATGCAATCGGGTAAATTATCGATTGAGCTAATATTTATGCTGAAAGACAGGATTAATGTTAATCCGGTCTTATCTCTAAAATTTCCCGGTTCATATAATGTTTCTAGCCCTATGTTTTGTTTTAGTACCCACTAAACTGTTAACTTAGGCCAAAATAAGAAACACTATATAATAAAAAGAAACTGTAATTGCGAAGTTTTTCAGTGTCTTATGAGTCGGTGAAAACGGTTGGAAACTCTACTCAATGTTCTGAATCTGCTCACGCATTTGCTCAATAAGCACTTTCAACTCCACCGCTGCATTTGTCACGTCTGCATTAATAGACTTCGATGCTAGTGTATTTGCTTCGCGGTTAAATTCTTGCATCATGAAATCTAAACGTCGGCCACAAGCGCCGCCTTTTTTCATGATTTTTTGGGTTTCGCTCACGTGCGACTTTAAGCGGTCAAGCTCTTCGGCAACGTCGGTTTTTTGGGCAAGGTAAATCAATTCTTGCTCTAGGCGCGCTTCGTCAATGTCGACTTTTGCATCGGCTAGCTTGGTTTGAATACGTTCCTTTTGCCATTCCATTATTGCTGGCATGTGTTTTTCAACAATGGCGGCTTGCTCAAGAATGTTTTCTAGGCGAGTATCAATCATCACTTTAAGGTTAGCACCTTCGCTGCCACGAGCTTCGATGAAGTCTTTTACTAGGCCATCAAAACCGGCAAGTATTTGCTTTTGAACTTCGTTCATGTCGGTTTCTTCGGCTTCCATCACACCTGGCCACTTAAGAATATCCAGCGGGTTTAATTGGCCATTTGATGATTCAGCCAATACCCAGTTCGCGCTGTCGATAAGCTGCTTCGCTAAGGTTTCATTTACCGTTAATTGGCCCACTGAAGAAGCGTTAGCAGAGTATTTTAGAAATACTTCAACTTTACCGCGCTGTAATTTTTTACGAAGACGTTCACGTAATACTGCTTCTAACGAACGAAATTGCTCAGGAAGACGAATATAGGTTTCTAAATAACGTTGGTTAACAGATCGGATCTCCCAAACTGCAGTGCCCCAATCCCCTTTAATCTCTTGTCTGGCGTAAGCCGTCATGCTTTGAATCACAGAACCATCCTAAATTTAAATTTGATATCAATGTGCCATTAGTATAAACATGAGTAATGTGATCTCACAGGTTAATTTAGAAATTTTTGAGCGGTAGGTATTAGCGAGGCTGTCGATATTTTAAAACTAGTACTAATTTCTCTGTTATTCGGCTTAGGCGTTAGTAAAGTAAATGCCCAAGCAATAAGCGTAGGTGACTCCTTGGATGAGCACAATAACGCTGTGGCCGCTTGTCCCATCCCTAAAAAATTAGTTTTTTCCTCCCTTAAGCACCCTAAAGTTCAAAACGACATACAACCCATTTTAAAGCGCGCATATAAACAATTAGGAATAGAGGTGAGTTTTATTGTGACGAGCTCCTATAGAGACTTGTTGTTAGTTTCTGATAATAAGTTAATGGGGAGTGCAGCATTTGCCGAGGATATTATTAACACATTGCCTGATGTAGTGGCTGTGCAACCGTCGCTAACAGAAATGTCTTATGTTTTGCTGTGTCAGAAAGGGGTGGTTTGCGACAGTAGTATTTTTAAGAATACTGACAATCCAAAGGCGATTGTAGTGTCAACGGCAATGTCGAAGGGATTGAAGGAGCATTACCCTCAAATTAAAGAATACCACTTAACAACAACGAATGAAGTTAAAAATGTATTACGCTATTTAAAAGAAAATAGGGTGAGTTATGGTATTTATCCTATTTCTGATAGGCAAAAGGGGGGCTTATTAGAACTTCCTCAAAACTTAAATTACTCAATTCTCTACGACTTACAAAGTTTTCACGTAATTAGTAAGCAAATTTCATGTCTGTTGCCTAAAATAGAGTTCGCGCTGCGTGAAGAATTGAACAAATTTAAGTAATTACTTTAATTTGTCGCTTTTTTAGACAAAAAAGGTCGCAATTGTTTGAAAAAAAGCGTATGATTCGCGCCCTTTTGAATTCCCCCACAGACAGGCTAAGCTCAATTGAACACGTTGCAACTAGGTTGCAGGCGTAAATGGTAATTGAGTGATGATGGACTACGCGTGAAGTTGGGGTAGAGATGTGAGTAAAAAAATGACAGAAAATGTAACCCCAAAGTTTGTTGACTTAGGTTTATCCCCAGCAGTTTTAGAAGCCGTTCAACACGTAGGTTATGAAACCCCTTCACCAATCCAAGCCGAATGTATTCCGCATATTTTAAATGGTCACGATATCTTAGGTATCGCACAAACAGGTACTGGTAAAACAGCCGCGTTTGCATTACCAACATTATGCCACTTGGACCCAAAAATCAATTCACCGCAAATTTTGGTTTTAGCGCCAACTCGTGAATTAGCAATCCAGGTTGCAGAAGCGTTCACCACTTATGCTGAAAAGCTAGATGGTTTCCACGTATTACCTATTTATGGTGGTCAAGACTTCCGTACACAGCTTCGTGCTCTTAAACGTGGTGTTCACGTTGTTGTAGGTACGCCAGGTCGTGTTATGGACCATATGCGCCGTGAAACGTTAGATCTTTCTAACTTAAAAACAATTGTTTTAGATGAAGCTGACGAAATGCTACGCATGGGCTTCATCGATGATGTTGAATGGATCATGGAGCACGTTCCTGATCAAGCGCAAATCGCGTTATTCTCAGCAACAATGCCAGCGCCAATCTTAAAAGTGACGCAAAAGTATCTTAAAGATCCTAAAGAAGTTCGCATTAAGCCAAAATCAGCGAGCCACTCAAACATTACTCAGCAGTACTGGATTGTTAATAACAACCAGAAGCTAGATGTATTAACTCGTTTATTAGAGTTAACTGAGTTTGATGGCATGATCATCTTCACTAAGACACGTCAAAGCACGTCTGAGCTAGCGGACAAATTATCTGCACGCGGTCATGCTGCGGCAGCGCTTAATGGTGACATGAACCAATCGCACCGTGAACAGTGTATTGAATCACTTAAGTCTGGTCGTTTAGATATCATTATTGCAACAGACGTTGCGGCACGTGGTATCGACGTTGAGCGTGTAAGCCACGTAATCAACTATGACTTACCATATGACGTTGAGTCTTATGTTCACCGCATCGGTCGTACAGGTCGCGCTGGTCGTAAAGGTAATGCAATCTTGTTTGCAACGCCACGCGAGCGTCGTCTTCTTAAAACGATTGAACGTGAAACTAAACAAACAATTCTTCCTTATGAGCCACCTTCAAATGATGAAGTAACTGCATTACGCGTTGCTGCATTCAAAGAGAAAATGGCTGATGTTATTGGCGGTCAAGACTTAGACTTCTTTAACAAACTAGTTGTTGAATTTGCTGAAGAATCTAATCAAGAACTAACTACTGTTGCAGCTGCACTAGCAATGATAGCTCAATCTGAAGCGCCATTAATTGTAACTGGCCGTGGTATGCCAGGTAACAACAAGTTCGACGATAGTCGTGGTCGTGATAGAGATCGTGGCGAAGGCCGTGGTCGTGACAGAGATCGTGGTTCTCGTGGCGAAGGTCGTGAGCGCGGTGGCCGTGGTGATCGTGATCCTGGTGTTAAAATGCAAGCGTACCGCATCGAAGTTGGTCGTGAGCATGGTGCATCTCCACGTGATATCGTTGGTGCAATCGCAAATGAAGCTAACTTGAGCTCTAAGTTCATTGGTAACATTAAGCTTATGCCTGGTTTCTCAGTAGTTGAACTACCTGCTGACATGCCTGCTGAAACTCAACAGAAGTTAAAGCAAACTAAAATCCGTAACCAAGTTTTAGACATCAAAGTTGACCCTCGTGGCGGCGAAGGTGTTGGCGGTCGTGACGAAGGTCGTGGTCGTGGAGAGCGTGGTGGACGCGGTCGTGATGATCGTGGTGGACGTGGCGGTGAAGGCCGTGGACGTGGCGGCGAAGGTCGTGGACGTGGTGCTGAAGGCCGTGGCCGAGGTGGCGAAGGTCATCGTGGTCGTCGTACAGAGAACAAATCTCGCGACTAATCACAGCGTTTAAACATTAACTATCAAAGCAGCTTTCGGGCTGCTTTGTAGTAATTACTTTCAGATGTTTCTATTTTAGTTTTTTTAAATAGATTACACTCAATAAATTCAAGCTAATCAGATTCTTAATAAGGTTTTATCTATGCGTCCAAGTGGAAGAACAACAGCCCAAATTCGTCCTGTTACAATTACTCGTAACTTTACAGCGTATGCTGAAGGGTCTGTGTTAATTGAAATTGGTGATACTAAAGTTTTATGTAACGCGACAGTTGAAACTGGCGTACCTCGTTTCATGAAAGGCCAAGGTAAAGGTTGGGTTACTGCTGAATACGGCATGTTACCGCGCTCAACGCATACTCGTAACCAACGTGAAGCAGCAAAAGGCAAACAGTCTGGTAGAACATTAGAAATCTCTCGTTTAATTGCACGTTCTTTAAGAGCGGCCATTGACTTGTCTGCACTAGGTGAAAATACAATTACGGTTGATTGTGATGTTATTCAAGCGGATGGCGGTACTCGTACTGCGTCTATTACGGGTGCTTGTGTTGCATTAGTAGATGCAATTAACTACATGCGTAAAGAAAACATCATTAAAACAAACCCGCTTAAGCATATGATTGCTGCAATTTCGGTTGGTGTTTATAAAGGCACTCCAATTGCTGATTTAGAGTATTTAGAAGACTCTGAAGCAGAGACAGACATGAATGTGATCATGACTGAAGATGGTCGTTTAATTGAAGTTCAAGGTACGGCAGAAGAAGAGCCGTTCACGTTTGACGAAATGAACGAAATGATGAGCCTGGCGAAAAATGCCATTGGCGAGTTAGTAGACGAACAGAAAAAAGCATTGGCGTAAGTTACTGTAGCAACATCTCATGTTGTACGTTTGATAAAGTCGCCGTTTGAATAAAATGTGCGACTTTTTTGTATCTGAATTAGAATTTACAGAGTAGCGCTTATGACCATTTTCATGAGCATTAAGTAGGAGAATGAAGTGAAAGATTATCAAAAAGAGTTTATTGAATTTGCATTAGAGAAGCAGGTTTTAAAGTTTGGTGAATTCACCCTAAAGTCGGGTCGTACTAGTCCTTACTTTTTTAATGCAGGTTTGTTTAATACAGGCCGTGACTTAGCTCGCTTGGGGCGTTTTTATGCTGCAGCGTTAGTTGACTCTGGCATTTCCTACGATGTTTTATTTGGCCCTGCGTACAAAGGCATTCCAATTGCGACCACTACAGCGGTGGCTTTGGCTGACCATCACGATCACGACACGCCATATTGTTTTAATCGCAAAGAAGCGAAAAAGCACGGTGAAGGCGGCAGCTTAGTAGGTGCTGAGCTAAAAGGTAATATCATGTTAGTAGATGACGTTATCACTGCTGGCACGGCGATTAGAGAGTCCATGACGATTATTGAACAAGCTGGCGCTGCATTGTCAGGGGTTTTAATTGCGCTTGACCGTCAAGAAAAAGGCAAAGCTGAGTTATCAGCAATACAAGAAGTAGAACGTGACTTTGGTACCAAAGTGATTTCAATTGTGACATTGTCTGACGTAGTGAGCTTTTTACAAGACAGCGAAACGTTTGCTGAATATTTACCAAGTGTTCAGGCATATCGCGAACAATATGGAATTTAATGACGCTTTAACTGTCTTGTAAAAGGTGTTGATCAATTAATTCGCAGGGGGCGCAATGAGAAGGTTATATCCGGAAATCAAAACGAACCAAACTTACATGCTAGATGTAGGTGACGGGCATCAAATTTACGTTGAAGAGTCTGGCAACCCAGATGGAATTCCTGTTATACATTGTCACGGCGGCCCAGGCGGTGGCAGTTCGCCTGCTCAACGTCGGTATTATGATCCTGAAAAATACCGGATCATTTTATTTGATCAACGAGGCTGCGGACAGTCAAAACCTAACTGCGCTGATGACATTACGGCAACGTGGAACAATACTACCTCTCACTTGCTTAAAGACATGGAAACGATTCGAGAAAAGCTTGGCGTTAAACGCTGGGTTGTCACGGGTGGCTCGTGGGGCACAACGGTGGCCTTGTTATACGCCATAAGAAATGCCGCTGTGGTAGAAGCCATTATTTTACGCGGTGTGTTTTTAGCTAGGCAGCAAGACATTGACTGGTTGTTTAATCCTAATATGGGCGCAAGCCAAATCTTCCCCGAATATTACGCTAAGTTTGTGCAAGGTGTGCCCACCGAATCAACGGCTGAAATTCTTGAGTATTACCAAGAAAAGTTAATGGGCGACAACGATTTTGAGCAGTTAGCTGCAGCGAAAAAGTTTGGCGCGTGGGAAGCGAAAATGGTTCAGCTTAATTATCACCTTGACAACTACAAAGGCAGTCATCGTGAGTTGCTAACCATGGCTATTTTGTACAGCCATTACTTTACGAATCACAGTTTTATTTATGAGTCGGAAATTCTAAGTGAGATATCGGCCATTAAAACCATTCCTGGCTATATTATTCATGGCCGAAACGATGTGGTTTGCAAACCAGAAGGCGCTTACACGCTAAGCACAGCTTGGCCTTCGAGTATTTTAGAAATGGTACCTGCAGCAGGGCATGCTTCTTCTGAGCCGGGCATTATTGACAGCTTGGTAAGAGCAAGTAAAAAAGTAGCTGACTTTATTAACGAAAAAAAGAAGTAAGGTAGTACATGATAGGGCTTATTCAAAGAGTAAAACAGGCAAGTGTTGATATTGAAGGCACTCGCGTAGGCGCTATAAATACAGGCTTGTTGGTTTTATTGGGCGTTGAGCAAGAAGACAATGAACAAAAAGCGAAAAAGCTGGCAGAGCGAATTAGCAAGTACCGTATATTTAATGATGAAAACGGCAAGATGAATTTAAACGTGCAGCAAGCGGAAGGGTCTGTGCTTGTTGTTTCGCAATTTACGCTAGTTGCTGATACTAAGTCTGGTAATCGACCAGGTTTCTCTCGTGGTGCCTCGCCAGAGCAGGGCAAAGCACTTTACGAATATTTTGTGGAGTGTTGTAAGTCTTTAGGCTTAACCGTTGAAACGGGACAGTTTGGTGCTGACATGCAAGTGTCATTAGTGAATGATGGCCCAGTGACTTTCTCATTGAGTGTTTAAGCGAATTTGAGTTTAGCTTGCCAGAATTACAGAATTACAGAATTACAGAATTACAAAAATAATAATTAAAACAAAAGGAAGCAGTACAATGTGGTTATTAAAAGGGTTAACAATTCTAATTGGTGGATTGGCGCTAGCCATGAGTGGTTATTTATATCAGGTAATTGATCAAACTAGCTTTTTTAACGAAGTTGTGGAAATTCCTGCAGATCAAATTTGGATGTATCACTTAGTGGCCGCTGTGGTTATTGTGTGGTTAGTGATTAGTTTATTTATGAAGTTATTACCGCCGCTTTTAATCGTTGGTTTGTTAATAGTGGCGGTCGGCAGTGAAGGTATGTTCTTAGGGCTTAACTTTAACGGCACTATTGTTGAGCAGTCTGAGTTTATGGAAAACTTAGAAAATAAAGCCGAAGAGCTATTAGAAAAGGCCGAAGACTTACTCGACAACTAATACTTAACAGCTAATACCTAATAATTAACACTGGGCCGCCCAGTCTCAAATTGACCTGGCGAGGTTGTGTATTTCAATCTCGTCAGGAAAATTAAACGCTTCTATATGTTCCATTAAAGCACCTTGCAGCTCAGGACTTTTATAAGCCAACAGAATATGGTTTTTCATGCCAGGCACGGCAAAGAGTTTTGATTTAGTATCAAAACACTCATCAACGGTTTCAACGAGCGACTTTAGTATTTCAGGCTCTGAACGCAAACAGTTGAAAACCAGCCAACCATCTTGTTTAGTTATTTTATAGCAGTCTAAAAAGAATTCAGCGCTAAAAACTTTAGTTGGTGACTCAGCGCCATGAAATAAATCAACTACCACCCAGTCGTACTGTTGTTTGTCATTTACTGCTTGAGCTATAAACTCAAAAGCGTCGGCTTTGATGATATTGAGATCGTCACCGCCTGGCATATAGTTTTTAACGGTATCAATTACGTCTTGGTCATATTCAATACTGGTGAACTCTACGGCAGCTTGGGTTTGTGCAAAATAGCGTTGAACCGACTGACCACCACCACCTAGTTCTAAAACACTTGATGGTATTTTATGGTGATTGTAAGGCAAGAACATGGCGAGAATATGCGGTAATACGGGACGGTATGGGGCTTTGTTTTGACACGCGCTTTGAATAACACCGTTAATTTCCATCCAAATATGGTGTTGATTTTGCAAGACTTCTATTCTTAATTCAGTAGACTGATAAAAATAAACCTGTTGGTTGGCTTCTGAGCTAAACTGAAATTGCGCAACATCCATAATGTTTTTTATTCTCTAATATTAAGCAAGTAAGGTGTGGAACGACAGCATAACAATAACGAGTCGAAGCGCAAAAGTGAAATATTTTAGGGGAGATAATTATGTATCAAGTTGTTGCACCACAAACCGAAGCAGACTGGGAACAGTATTATGAAACTCGTTGGCAGATTTTGCGTGCACCTCTGCAGCAACCTCGTGGCTCAGAAAAAGATGAATACGAACAACACGCTTGGCATCGAATGGTAAAAGATGACACTGGCAAAGTGGTTGGCGTTGCTAGGTTACATTTGGTAAACAATGAAGAAAGCCAAATTCGTTATATGGCGGTGATAGAAGACCACCGCCGCAAAGGGTTGGCAACCATGATGTTGGAGTCTTTAGAGGCCATCGCTCGTCAAGAAGGCGTTGATCGCGTAATTTTAAATGCGAGAACTTCTGCAACTAATTTTTATGAAAACCTAGGTTATCAAGTCACTGGTGATGCGCCTGAAATCTTTGGTGCTATTCCTCATGTTCAAATGTGTAAACCGCTGGATAAAGTAGAGGTGATTATTCGCCATCCACAGTGGTGCGTTGATTTACAAAATATTTGGCATCAACAAATACCAATTACGCAATTAATGGGTATTCGCGTGTATCAATATACCGGCGAAACCTTTGAGACTCGAGCGGCATTAAACCCAAACATGAACTTACACGGCACTATGTTTGCGGGCAGTATTTATTCTTTAGCTACATTAACGGGTTGGGGCTTGGTTCATTTACGCATGAAAGAAAACAACATTGAGGGCGATATTGTATTGGCTGATGCCAACGTACATTATCACAAGCCAGTGACTGAGTTGCCTCGTTGTATTGCTCACTTTGAGCATTTAGAAGGTGATTTTGACCTATTAAAGTCAGATAAAAAAGCCAGAATTAGCGTGCAAGTGGATGTGATGGATGACCAAGTCAAAGTTGCTCAGTTTAGTGGTGAGTACGTAGTGATCCCAAAAAAGAAGAAAAAATAATATGAAACAACGTGTTGGCATTATTGGTGGTGGTTTTATAGGTACAGCTTTGGCTCAGAGCCTAAATAAAGATAAATATGATGTTACGTTGTCATATCGCTCAAACAAGCCGGAATCAACAATATTAGGTGTTGATTATGACTTTTGCGATGTAGAACGAAATTCTATTATTGGAGGAGAGGCTTTATTTAAAGTCGATTCGCTTATAGTTTGTATTCCACCTGGCTTTAAAAAAGATATGGGTGATTCTTATACACCTCGTATAAAAACTATTATTAATCAGGCCCAAAACAGCAAAGTAAAACAGGTTGTTTTTACAAGTTCTATAGGAATTTATTCTAAAGCAGGCATAAATGATGAAAATGCCGAACTGGATATGTCGGTCAATAAGGTGAAAGTCTTATATGACGCGGAACAAGCGGTATTAAATAGCAGGTTACAATATAAACAGGTGTTAAGATTAGGTGGCTTAATTGGCGGAAATCGTCAACCGGGTAACTTTAAAGTAGTGATTACTAAAGATAACGCCAATGAACCGGTGAATATGGTGATGCAAGAAGACGTAGTGGGTGCAATAACCTGCTTGATTGATGATGCATTGTCTCCGTCACAAACCGAATCTGCTCAATCACAGCATAAAGCGGTTTATAATGTTGTTTCGCCTCATCACCCAAACAAACAAAGCTTTTACCGTTACGCTAGGCAGCAAGCAAATACGCTTACGAATAGTGAAATTGTGGGTAACCCCAATAACGTAGAAGGGCGCTTGGTAAAAGGCGATTTAATAACTAAAGCATTAAATTTTAAGTATAAACACGATAACTTTTTTGAGTCATTTACAACTAACGTTGTTTAGCGAGGTATTTGTCCAGTTGATTGGCAAACTGCTGTTTGTCTTTATCGCCGTATTTGGCTTGGCCACCTGACTGTACGCCACTGGCACGCATGGTATCCATAAAGTCACGAATGTTTAAGCGCTGCTTAATATTAGCCGTTGTATAAAGCTCTCCGCGTGGGTTTAGCGCAATGGCCTTTTTGTCGATGACTTCTGAGGCGAGAGGGATGTCGGCGGTAATAACCAAGTCACCTTCTTTGGCTTGTTCAACAATATAGTTGTCGGCGACATCAAATCCAGAACTGACTTGCATGCTTTTAATGACCAACGACGGAGGCGTGGCAATGTATTGATTAGCGACCAATATAAGCTCAGTTTTAGTTCGTTCAGCGGCTTTAAACAAAATCTCTTTTACCGGCACTGGACAGGCGTCTGCATCTACCCAAATTGTCATATATTTGTCTCATTTTTAGTGGAGTGCGCAGTGTATTCTATAACTTCAAAGCTTGCAAAAGAGAGCGTGCTAATAAATGATGGAATCAAATGGCGGGAGTTAGGCATGAAATTATCTAAAATCATTTTTCAATCGGTATGGCTATTTGCCCTCGTTAGCTCATATAATTGCCATGCGTTGTTCAATCCATCAAATAGTATCAAGGATTTTATGCTCGATATAAAACGTGAAGCAACTTTTAGTGAGTTTGTTACCTCAACTATTGATCCTTTTTGGGAGCGTTTTGCCGTACCTGGAAAGTTTGTTAATCGCCAAGGGTTAACCATTCATTTTGTAGAGGTGGGCAATGAGAATGCAGAGCATACTATTGTTATTTCACCAGGCCGTGTTGAAGGTTATCTAAAGTATAAAGAGCTAGCTTTTGACTTAGTTGAACAGGGATATCGAGTTTTTATTATTGACCATCAAGGCCAAGGCTTGTCATCTCGTTTGTTGGTGAATCGCCATAAAGGCCACGTGAAGCACTTTGATGATTACGCCAGCGACTTTAATCAGTTTATGACGGAAATTGTTGAACCAAAGGTGGTGGGTAGCTTGTCGATTGTTGCGCATTCAATGGGCTCTGCGATTGCATTACGTTACTTACAAACACACCAACATAAAGTTCATAAAACGGTATTTTCGTCGCCTATGTGGGGCTTACCTACGGGACCTATTCCTGCCCAAGTTTTAAAGCCGGTGGTTAAGTCGGCCGCCTGGTTAGTGGAATTAGTTCAACCGCAAACGCCATATTTTGTAGGTAGTATGGATTATGAGTCGGTGCCGTTCGCCATAAACTCTTTAACGCACTCAGAGGCGAGATATAAATACTTCCGTGAGACTTATGAACAAAATCCAGATCTTAAACTTGGTGGCATTACCTACAGTTGGGTTGTTGCGTCAATTAATGCGTTAGACAAAGCTTATGCCCAATTAGACCGAGTGCACATTCCTGTAATGGTATTTCAAGCTAAAGAAGATTCGGTGATTGATAACGAGGCTCAGAATAAATTTTGTCAGCGACTGAAAGAAGTAGGCAATGAATGCGAGACGGGCCAACCTATTGTTATTGATGGCGCTCGTCACGAAATACTTATTGAACGAGACGCAATCAGAACAAAAGCCATTAAACAGATATTAGCTTTTCTTAAAAGCTAAGTTCAGGAAGCTAAGTTCAGGAAGCTAAGTTCACATAGGCAAAGCACTGAGTGACTAATACAAGTGTTTTGCTTCGCGAAACATGACCCAAGAGGCGATAACGTATTTGTCACTGGAAATTGGTGTAAGTCCACGGTGTGTATGTGTAAAGTCGCATGGCGCTAAAACTAGGCTGCCTGCTTTTGGGGTTACTTTTGCTTGTTGGTAAAAAAACTCGGTTTCTCCACCTTCTTCAATATCATTTAAATAAAACAAAATTAACAAACTACGTCGCAATGAACGCTGAGTGCTGTCTGTTGGATGAGGAAAGTGCTCTGAATGCCAATGCGGATAACCGCCTTCTTGTTTTTTGTATTTTTGAATATTGAGTATGTCTAACTCGTAAATTCTTGATGCTATTTGGCTAATTTGCTCGTCTGATAACTTGTTAATATCGTCATGATTTAACGTTGTAATATTACCAGTTGTGGGGTTTTGCATTGAGGTTGATAAAGCGCCTGTTAACAACATTGGGTGTCGTCTGGCATATTGCACCAATGCCTGAAGTAAAATCTGAGAGAGTTCATTTTGCGTATTTTGCCAGTGGGCGTGGTGATTTATGGTCAAGTCTAAGCTGTTTTTTTTAGTGATATCAACGCCATTGCCCGTTCGTCCAGGATGCTTATTTTGATCTGCTTCAAACTGCTGGATAATATTATTGCAGAGTTGAGGGCTTAATGCCTTTTTAAACTCCAAAATGAACTGACTCATAACACGGCCTTTTATTGTTTTTATACGACTTAGACACGCAATGTGGCATGTTCTAACATATAATGTCAAAAATAAGGGCGTAATAGCCTGTTAGATAACTATATTATGCGAAGAGAGCTATATGCTTAACATTGTTTTGTTCCAACCAGAAATACCACCTAATACAGGAAATATTGTTCGCTTATGTGCAAACAGTGGTTTCCAACTTCATTTAATTGAGCCACTAGGTTTTGACTTAGATGAAAAGAAAGTGCGCCGCGCGGGTCTTGATTATCATGAGTTTACAAAAGTAAAACGTTACCCTAACTTCCAAGCTTATGTTGAAGCCAACCCGGATAGCCATTTATATGCCTGCACCACAAAAGGTTCTGGTTATCATAGCGATGTTAGCTACAAGGCCGGAGACAGTTTAGTTTTTGGGCCTGAAACGCGCGGTCTTCCTGACGATGTGTTGCAAATCATTGGCGCTAAAAACTGGGTTAAAATTCCAATGCAGCCAGATAGCCGCAGTATGAACCTGTCGAACGCAGTGTCGGTGTTTGTATATGAGTCATGGCGTCAGCTAGGCTATGAAGGTTCTAAATAACTAAAAATTAACAAACTATTACAAATAACTTAGAACATAAGTTGGCACTTTACTGACCTACATCTATGCTTAATTGACGATGTATTTGGCAAAAGTTCAGGATAGGTGCCTTGCAGTTTTTTTCCTCACTAAATGGGTTGTTTTATTCAATGTTGCTTGGCTCTCATGGAGTTGAGTTTGTGGCGCCCAATTTAAAAGACCGTCCTATTGTTGAACCTGACGAAACTCTCAATATCTTAATTAACCACGATACTATGATGATGATTATTACGCTGTTTTTTGCGGCTATATTCATAATGGTCATGTATGGTCGATGGCTCAAAGTAAAACTCGCCTTTCAAGCAACCAGTAAACAGTCTTTCATTGACTCCTTGCTTGCCAATACTCGAGAGGGGATTTGGATAGCCAATAAAGATAGAGAAATTGAAAAAATTAATGATGCTTATGCTGAAATATTTGGTTTCAGCGAAGAAGAAGTGATTGGTAAGTGCTTTAAAGTTTTTAACGATGATGGCCGTAATTATGAAGTTGAGAACATAATTTGGCAGGAGGTTGTGAAAACCGGCTTTTGGCACGGTGAGCTTTGGACTATCAATAAAGATAATCAACGGATTTCTATTGAGCTGTCAGTTACGCGTGTAGCAACGTCGCAAAAAGTTACTGGGCAGGTTGACGTTAAGTATGTGGGAATGATGTTCGATGTTACCGACCGTAAACACAACGAACAAGCGCTCCATCAATTAGCCACTCGAGATCAATTGACCGACTTGCCCAATAGAACGTTATTTATTGAATATGTGAAACACGCCATCAACACAATTCAACCTTCGCAGCCCCATTTAGCCGTCGTTTTTATAGATATTGATAACTTTAAGAAGATCAACACGACGGTTGGGTTTCTTCAAGGTGATTCTGTCATTTCATTAATATCTGACAGATTGCAAGAGCAATTAGATAAGAGCATAACAATTGCGCGGTTAGGTGGTGATGAATTTGCATTATTGGTGCCTAACGTATTATGTGGCAGTCACCCTATTGTTTACATAGAAAAACTGATACCAGAAATACAACAGTGCTTTAGGCATACCTTTAAAATTGATGATCATGAGGTTAATTTAACCACTAGTATTGGCGTGGCGATTTATCCTAAGCATGGCAGTAAAGCAGATTCGTTGATGCGATGTGCAGATACGGCTTTAAACAGAGTTAAAATTAGCGGGCGAAATGACGCGTTAATATTTGACCATGTTATGGATGACATTACCTCTGATGACTTGAACATTGAAAGTGAACTTGTTTATGCGATATATAACAACGAGTTGTTCTTGCATTTCCAGCCATTATTTCACTCTAAAGAAGAAAGAGTTTATGGTTTTGAGGCATTAGTACGTTGGAATAGTCCCACTAGAGGGTTAGTGCCACCTGGGCATTTTATTGAAATTGCCGAGCAAAATGGGTTAATCCGTCAGATAGATTTTTTTGTCCTCAGAGAAGCTTTTTCCGCAGCGAAGCGATGGCATGACGCTGGCCTAATGCGAGGGCGAATAGCAGTAAATATTTCGTCGGTAAACTTTCAACAAGCTGAGTTTGTTAGCCAAATTAAGGAATTAGTGTCTTCGGTCAATGGTAATTGTAAGTTAATCGAACTCGAATTAACTGAAACCGCAATGATGATGGATGCTCCGACGGTAGGAAAAAATATATCAATATTAAAAAGTATGGGTTTCACTATTGCCTTGGATGACTTTGGCACTGGCTTTAGTTCGCTGGGGCACCTCAAACAATTTGATATTGATAAAGTAAAAATTGATCGCTCGTTCATACATGAAATAGAGTTTAATGAGCAAGACAGAAATATTACCTCCGTTATTATTCAACTAGCCGGACACTTAAATATTGATGTAGTGGGTGAAGGCGTTGAAAATGAACAACAAGCCTATTTGTTGCATGTGATGGGTTGCCATCATCTACAAGGGTATCTTTTTAGTCGACCATTAACAGAGCCACAATTAATGGCGTTCTTAAAGGATTTGCCTAAAACCTTACCAAATGTATCCCAACGAATGAACCTGAGCAGTTAGCGCAATGGAAGGTACTACGCTGTTAAACATATTTTTTGGCGCCAACATTGCTATTGCGAGTATGGTGTTGGTCTTAACGTTATTTCTAAAAAAGAATGAATATTGGCTCGGTTTTATCGCAAACCTACTTTCCGCTTGCTACTGTTACACCGCCGTATTTGGTGCTCATGACAGCCTTGTTTTTTCAATTTATTTAGCGTCTTCGGTAGGCGCAGTATTGTTTTGTGTCCCTTTAATTTGGAAAGACATGCTGTTTAATATTACAGAGCACATTTACCAATGGATTTTCCTAATTGTATTAATAGCAATTCTGCTTTTGAACCAGTTTTTGTTGAATGATGTTTTAGTTTATTTGCTGATGCCAATATTGGTTTCGGCCATTATTTTATTTAGAAGTATTTACCAACACAGTGTGTTGGATAACAACTTACAAACGATGACTGGCAAACTGCACACAGCCAATGCCAAGGTTGGTTTTGATACCGCGATAGGGCTACCCAATAAAGCGGGGTTTACCGAGCAAGTGCAAAAGTGGCTCTATCAGAATAATGATGAAGCTTTGGATATAGTTGCGTTTAAGCTTACTGGGTTTTCTGAGTTGAACCGATTGATAGGTCATAATCACGCAGATTTAGTGAAACTGCAACTGGTGGCTCGCCTCAAGAAAAAGTTGAACAAAGTGGCTGAAATCATCACTTTGACTCATGAGCCTGTTTATTCTTCCTTTGCCACTGCTGGTGGTGTTGATTTTATAATGGCGATAAAAAAAGACACCAATACGTATGCCACGGAGCACATTATAGATTTGTTGGTTAACAGTATAAGTGAGCCTATTGCTGTTGATTCTGCTGCCGTTGATGTAGGTATTGAGTTTGGTATTTGCTCTTATCCGGAGCAGGGGAACGCGGTTGATACACTTGTTGAACATGCATTTTTGGCGTTGGATTTATCGGACGGGGCTAGTCATTCAGTCTACTTCGACAATACTCAAACGGCTAAATTCTTGTCGAAGAAAACAATTATAGGTCAATTAAAAAACGATTTACATACTGATAAATTTGTAGTTTATGTCCATCCTCAAATTGACCTAAAATCTAAAAAGGTTGTGGGTGGTGAGCTTTTAGTAAGATGGAATAGAGAAGGTGATGGCATTCTTAGTGCCAAAGAGTTTATCGATTTGGCTGAACAGTCGGGTGTGATATATCAGTTAAATATGTGGACAATTGAAAAGGCTATTCAAGCGCTTGCCGTTTTGAAGTCGGCTGACTTATCTCAAACGTTATCCGTAAATATTTCGAACAAAGAATTGTTGCAGTCTCACCTAGTTGAGTCGATATTAAATTTGCTTGATGAATACATGGTAGATCCAAATAAGCTTATTGTTGAAATTAAAGAGTCGGCCTTTGCTAAAAATAAAGCAAAGGCATTAAAAGTAGCAAGGTTACTCGAGCAGTCAGGAATTAAAGTCGCCATCGATGATTTTGGTAAAGACTTAACCGCAATAGAAACCTTTAGTCACTTTACTCCCCATTACGTGAAGGTAGATTGCAGGCATATTTCAAGAAGCAATAAAGGGAGCCAGTTAAATACATACACCAATGCTATTATAGGAATGGCTAAATCACTCAGTATTCCAATTGTTGCACAGGGTATTGAAACTGAAGAAACCGAACAGCAGTTGATTGATTTAAACTGTGAGGCAGGACAAGGCTTCTTTTATAGCAAACCGTTTGATTTGAGTGGCTTTGCGGTTTGGTTAGAGCAATGGCGAAGAGCCCATCAACGCCATATGTAGCAAACGTAATACTAGCGCAACTACGATTTACTATTTCCTATCAGATAGCTGTAAGTAAGCTGTGTTAAAACTTGAGCTACTTCTAATGTTTTATGTGTAGGTGGTTCATTACCGTCTGGCGCGCCTTCACACAAATGTAAGTATTTGTTTTGGGGCAAAGAAGCAAATTGATTTACATAAAACATAGCTTGTTCCGATGTAAACCCTGTTGAGCTATAGGCACTAGCCGGCATGTGCATGATGCTGTCTAGGTCTAGCTCAATACCGATAGGATTTTTATTACCGTCCAAATAGTTTTTTGCATTTGCAACTGCGTCATTATAAGAAATGCTTTGCTCAATAAACATTTGTTGATAAGTCACAAACGGGAAGTCTGCATCTAATAAGCCTTGGATTGTTTCTGCATTATTTTTTTGTTCGTGCAGCCCTAGTACACAATAGTGACTAAGTGAACCGGCTTCGTATGCATATCTAAAGGGGTTTCCTGAATGTCGGCCTTCAGTCTTTCTAAAGTCGGCGTGCGGATCTAAATTTACACAGGCAACCTGAGAGTTTATTGCTTTGCTCAGCGCCTGAATAATTGGAAACGCATTATTATGACCACCACCAATAACAATTGGTTTTAAACCTAATTCAAAAATGGGTTTTAGTAATTCTTCCACTCGACGATCTAAATTTGCACATAAATCTCGTAATGAACTTAATTTATGATCGGAGATGGTGGCCACATTACTTTGTTTTTGTAGATCAGAAACGTCTAACTCACCAAGTAATAGTACCGTTTCCCAATTAAAAAATTGATTTGCTTGTTGGCTAAGCATTACAGGCAGGTATTGACTCCAGCCGTTTTTGGCACCACCTTTACCGCAATTTGCTCGTGGACCAATATCTTCTGGAATACCAACAATGACAAACTCGGCACCGCGATCTTTTGCCAACTGCAAGTTGGTAAGGAACGGCTGGTTATGGTCCGGAAGCAAAATAACATCAGCTACATGAGTTTCATGTAGCCTCCGGTTTTGGAAAGAGGCTAAGTCATTGTGGTCAGTGTAACGCAGGTATTTAGACATTATTCTATATCGAGTGGGTCAGCAGATAATATCGTACCGGTACTGTCTGCATATAAATGATCATCAGGCAAAAATGTAACACCAGCAAAATTAATCGCGACTTCTTCTTCGCCCGTGCCGACATCTTCTGCGCTAACAGGAATGGAATTTAACGCTAATATACCAATGTTAATATCTTCTAAAGCGTCAACTTCACGAACACTACCATTACAAACAATCCCTTCCCAATTGTTTTCTGCCGCTAGTTCTGCAATTTCAGCGTCAATTAAACCACGTCGTGTAGAGCCGCCACCGTCAATGACTAAAACTTTACCGCGACCCTCTTGGCCTAACAAAGTCACGATTAGGGCATTATCTTCAAAACATTTCACCGTTTGTACCTGACCACCAAAAGAGGTAATGCCACCGTAGTGTTCAAAAAGTGGGTCAAGCACATCAACTTGCTCAGCAAACGTGTCGCATAATTCAGATGTATTGTATTGCATAGTTACCCCGATGATTTAATTGAGAATCTGTTTGTTCCTAGTTTCTATACCAAGTATATAATTCATATTCAGCATTACCACTTGTTTATCCAAAAACATTAAACAAATATGATTAGGTTGTTTATTTACCCCTTATTGACGTTTTGTTAGTAAAATTTTCTAGAGTAATTGCTCTTTTCTGGTTTTGAGGAGGGCTCTTTGTTTTAAATTAGAATAATTTTGCATTTCTTTCGTTTTTATCTATCTTAGTGGTAGAGGTCTTACCTCTATTAAAAATATAATAAAAATATCAACAGGATAAATAACATGAATAAACTCAAAATGAGTGTGCTTGTAGCAAGCCTTGCCTGCTGCAATGCATATGCGAATGAAGGAATCGCATTAATACATGGAACTGGAAGCCAAACCGATGCATACAATGATTACTGGACAGGATCATTTGTAAATAAAGTGGCGAGTGGATTACCTAATTCAAATAATTACAAGGTAATTAATTGCGACTTTGAACAATACATGTGGGACTCGAGAGCGTCAGGTTGCTTAGCCGAGCAACTCACCTCTTTTATCAATTCAAAAAATATTTCTCAGTTAACGCTAATTACTCACTCTAATGGTGGAAATGTAGTTCGCTGGATTTTGTCTAACCCAACTTGGGACGCTCGTTACCCAAATATTATAAATAAAACTGTTAAGGTTATTGCTTTGGCGCCATCAAGTGGAGGCACTCCATTAGCTGACGCTGTGGTTGCCGGTAACTCTTTTGAGCAAAGTTTGGGGTGGTTATTAGGCTACGGCAGCAATGCCGTGAAACAGCAGCAAGTGTCTTGGATGGCATCCTACAACGCTAATTGGTTGAATGGCACGCCTGGTCGACCTTCGTTGAGTGCTCCCTTTGAGTCTGTGGTAGGAAGTGACGTTGAGTCTGCTATTTGGGATGGCGATAGCTATTGTGGCGGATATCAGAACCAAGTAGGCCTTGAGGTCACTCAAAACTGGTTGGATTCTTGTTCGGATGGTTTCTTGAATTGTAGCTCACAGTCTTTAGCGGGTTCAGTTTGGTTTACCGACAAAAGTAAAACTAAGGGACGTGAGCCGCTTAGTCATCAGCAAAGTCGTCGTGACTGTTTTAATCTTCCATCAATTATTAGTAGTCGGATATAGGAGCTAAATGATGAAAAAATATCTATTTATATTTGTTCCTGCACTGCTTGTTGGTTGCGGAGATAACAATGAAGTTACTATGTCAGAGCCTGTTAGTACAACTACTGTAGAGCAAACTGTATACCAGTGGAGCACAGTGCAAGCGAGTTCAAAAGCTCAACAGTTTGTTGAAAAAAGCAGTGACGAGTACTGGCAAACGGTAAGTGGTAAGGAGCTAAAAAAAGGCGTGTCGGTTTATCTTACCACTAATGATAATTTGATACGTGTTGCACCTAAAGCCTCCTACGAGAATGGTGAAGTGTATAAAGCGGCTGGTATTGAAATTGAAGACCTTGAATTGTTAGATACGAGTTCGAAAATAAAATACAACGTGTCTGCAACTGCGTCGCAAAGCCAAATGAAACTTGCGGGATTTGATGACGGTAGCGTAGCAATAAAAGGTTTAACAAATGGGCAGAATGCTATTTTAAAATCTCGTCAACCATTAGCCGACAATGGGCTTTATTTAATACATGTTAAAGAAAAAAATACACCACATGTTCTAAATATAAAGAGTGGCTTTAAAAAGATAAATGAAGAAGCGAGCTTGCCATTCAATTTAAATATGCCCAGCGGTACGATTACGTCGAAGGATGTGTCTTTGTCGTTAATAAGCCCTGTTGCAGAGCAAGTTGAAGTTAGTTTAACGTCGAACGGCGTTGAGTTTTCTCAGCCGCTAGAACAACTTGGTGCAATAAATGGCTTTTATGAGTTAGATGCACTGGTGCTTGCTGATGTAAATGGTAAAAAAGTGATGCGTTCTATTAAAGTGCCATTTACTAATGTTAAAGAAACAGCGTCGTTGGGTCAGCCTCGCTTTAAACAGGAGGTGGGCAGAGTTATAGTGGATATGCCTATTGAAGCCGATTTACCTGGGCGATACGCGGTTAAAGCAACTTTAGCCAGTAAAGAGGGCGATATTATTACAAAATTGGCGACCATTGAAGTAGCTGCGCATATTGATAACTATGCGAAATTGTCTTTGCCATTTGACGTTAGTTTAGTAGGTACTAAAAAAATTACGCTAACGGATGTGGAAGTGACCGACCAAACAAGGATGATCAAAACCTATCCCAAGCTATAACAAGGAAGTCACATAGCCAAAAGGCTTGTTTGGAATACTTTATACTAGCTAGGGCAATTGTATTTTAAATGCAATCAATAAAAAAAGGCTCAATCATCATTTGATGTGAGCCTTTTTTTTGCCAAGACAATTGGTCTAAGCGTTAGCCTAGAAACAGAACTAAAACTTAGTGTCTAAAGTGACGCATACCAGTAAATACCATTGCAATGCCGTGTTCGTCTGCAGCAGCAATTACTTCCTCGTCACGCATTGAGCCACCCGGTTGGATAATTGCTTTGATGCCAGCTTCAGCAGCTGCATCAATACCGTCGCGGAATGGGAAGAATGCATCCGATGCCATTACTGATCCTGGAACCTCTAGACCTTCGTCAGCGGCTTTTATACCAGCAATTTTTGCTGAATAAACACGACTCATTTGGCCAGCACCAACGCCAACAGTCATCTCATTTTTTGCATAAACAATGGCGTTCGACTTAACAAACTTAGCCACTTTCCAGCAGAACAACATGTCTTTTAACTGAGCTTCTGTAGGTTGCACTTTAGAAACAATTTTTAAGTCGTTTAGAGTGATCATTCCTTGGTCACGATCTTGAACTAACAAACCACCATTAACACGTTTAATGTCAGGGGCTGTTGTTTTGCCTTTGCCGCTTAAGTCCCACTCACCACATTCTAATAAACGAACGTTCTTTTTAGCTGAAACAATTTGCACGGCTTCGGCACTAATTTTTGGTGCGATGATGACTTCAACAAACTGACGAGACACAATGGCTTCTGCCGTATCTGCGTCTAATTCGCGGTTGAAAGCAATGATGCCTCCAAATGCTGATGTTGGATCCGTTTTAAAGGCGCGGTCGTAGGCGGCTAAGATAGAGTCATCAACTGCTACACCGCATGGGTTTGCGTGTTTAACAATAACGCAGGCTGGGCGATCAAATTCTTTTACACATTCAAGCGCGGCATCAGTATCGGCAATATTGTTATATGACAATGCCTTACCTTGTAGTTGTTTTGCAGAAGAAATAGAAGCTTCAACATTACCTTGAACACCGTTTTCAGTGTAGAAGGCCGCTTGCTGGTGGCTATTTTCACCGTAACGCATTTCTAACTTTTTAGTGAATTGCATATTAACTGTACGTGAAAACTTAGAGCTTTCTACTTCGTCTTTGTTTTCAGAATAATCAGGAACCATAGTGCCAAAATAGTTTGCGATCATGCCGTCGTATTGAGCTGTGTGTTCAAAGGCTGCAATCGCAAGGTCAAAACGAGTAGCTAGTTCAGTTGCACCGTTATTCGCATTTAATTCATCAGTGATACGACCATAATCATTGGCATTCACAACAATAACCACGTCTTTATGATTTTTAGCAGCTGCACGAACCATTGTTGGGCCACCAATGTCGATGTTTTCAACGGCGTCTTCTAATGTGCAGTCTGGGTTTGCTACGGTATTGGCAAACGGATATAGATTAACAACAACCATATCTATTGCTGATATGCTGTTTTCTGTCATTACCGCTTCATCTTGGCCACGACGAGCTAAAATGCCGCCATGAATTTTTGGGTGAAGAGTTTTAACGCGACCGTCCATGATTTCTGGGTGACCAGTATGATCTGAAACTTCAATTGCGTTTACGCCGTTTTCTGTAAGTAGTTTGAATGTGCCGCCAGTGGAAAGAATCTCAACACCGTGAGAAGCCAATGTACGTGCGAATTCTACTATACCAGTCTTGTCTGACACGCTGATTAGGGCGCGGCGAACAGGTCGTAATGTATCCATTGAGTTGTTAACCTTAATTGTTAAGTTAATGTTTAGTGAGTGTGTATTTCTATTCTTAATTTATTTTAGTGCAGAAACAAAAAAGCACCCGGTGGGGTGCTTTTTTGCGGGCTTTCCGCGGCTGAATTAGTTCATGCCGTATTTTTTTAACTTCTTGCGAAGTGTGCCACGGTTAATGCCTAGCATATTCGCAGCTCTTGTTTGGTTGCCGCGAGTATAAGTCATAATCTCTTCTAGAAGTGGCTTTTCTAACTCAGATAAAACCAAGTCGTATACTTCAGTAGAATCTTGACCATTTAACGTTTGTAAGTAGTTACGAACTGCTTTTTTAACTTCGTTACGTAACGGCTGAGGCTTGTCAGCTGTTTGGATGTGTGCATTTGTAATGAACGGAGTCTGTACGTTTTGATCAAACATTGTTTACTTCTTCTCTCTAAAATTGTTAAGACTAAAATTACTGTGTTGTGGGCAGTAATCTTCTTTTGTTTAAATTTGGTCGAAATACCCATTTAATGTTTCGATTTGAACCTCACCAGATTCAATTCCATTAAATAGTTTTCGAAATGACCTATCCGTGTCTTGATCTTCTAGGTACCACCCAACATGCTTACGCGCAATTCGGGGCCCCATCACATCGCCATATAGTTGGTGCAAATTCGCGACATGCTCCAACAATATGCTACGAACCTCTTCCTTTTCTGGTGGCGCCAGAATATGACCGGTTCGTAAAAAGTGGTCTACCTCTCTAAATATCCAAGGTCGACCTTGCGCTCCGCGACCAATCATAAGACCGTCCGCGTTAGTAAACTCTAAAACTTCTTTTGCTTGCTGAGGAGTACGTATGTCTCCGTTCGCAATCACTGGAATATTTATCGCTTCTTTAATTTCCCTAATAGTGTGGTACTCCGCATTGCCTTTATACATGCAAGCGCGGGTTCGACCGTGTACTGCTAAACATTGAATTCCATTCCGCTCAGCAATTTTCGCGATTTCCAAACCATTTCTGTTGTCAGGATCCCAACCAGTACGGGTTTTAAGTGTGACTGGAATCTTTACTGCACCTACCACAGACTTAACGATGCTCTCGACTAACTCTGGATACTGCATTAAGGCAGACCCTGCCATCTTCTTATTTACTTTTTTGGCCGGACAACCCATATTAATATCTATAATTTGAGCGCCGTTCTTCTCATTAAATGCTGCCGCTTCCGCCATTAAGTCGGGATCCGCACCGGCAATTTGAACAGAACGTATGCCTGTTTCACCCATGTGATCCATTCGATTCAATGACTTATCTGTTTTCCAAACCTTAGGGTTGGAAGACAACATTTCTGACACTGCTAACCCAGCACCCATTTTTCTACAAAGCTGTCGAAAAGGTCGATCGGTCACACCGGCCATTGGCGCAACAATTAAATTGTTGTCTAATGTGTATGGACCAATTTGCATGTTAATGGTTACCTTCTCTTAACGACTATGTTTACAGGCTGTCCCAAAAAAGGGCGGCAAGTTTACTGTTTTTTTCGACAAAATCAAAGGTTGTTTTTTAAACAAATTTTGTGTTTTTTTCGGTCTTTACTATTGACATTTAATTTTGAGTATTAACACTAAAAAAAATTGTTAGAATTGCTAAATAGTTAGTGAAAAAAGCACCAAAAAGGCCGCTGACGTGTTGACAAGCGGCCTTATTATTGAGTAGAGGTACAAGGAAAAGTTGCACTGGTTAACTAAAAATAAATTCGATTATTTTATTTTTTCTTTAATTCTTACCTATCCATGATCTGGTAACTGCCGCTCAGTTACATAAACGCTTACACTTATTAACATTCCCAAATTTAATGCTGTGCTATAAATTTGACTCTACGTCATGTTTTGAACAAACGAATTGTTTGGGAAAGCCTAAACTTTTCCATTGAGATCTTTGACAATTTCTAAACAACAATAAGGAAGTTTTATGCGGTTACCCCTAGTATTAATTCTATTGACATCAACAGCAGCATCAGCGAATGAATACCAATCTATAACACAACTTAGTCATTCTAATTTCGATGAAGTGATGTCGACGGACAATTCAACGGCGATAAACAGTGTTTATTATTTTGATAAGAAACGCGCGTTAGGTCCACTTAGTGAGTTTGAATACATTAACACCACAAATAATGTATTTGGTAGTTACTTTAACAACTCAGATTCAAATTTTGCTTTTGGTGGTCAGGTGTTTTACGACCAATGGCAAGTAGGCGGTGCATACATAACTAATGATAGCGACCATATTGATGCGTCACAAACTGAGTTCACGCTGGGTTACTTACTGACGCAAAACTTGCTGATAAATGTGAGCCATAATCGTGTTGATGGTGACTACAAGTTTATTTATAGCGGTGGTGGCACCGAATCGTTTTCAGATAGTCAAACTTATTTAGGTGCGCAGTATACTCATGCATTGCAGGGTAAAGATTATATAGGCGTTACGGTCGATGTGGAAAGTGGGCTTGACAGTATATCAGCGTCAACAAAGTATTTTAGTCACCTTGGTGATGAGCGCTACGTAGCTATTGGTTTGCGCTTAAGTGACTTTGAAGATGTTAAACCAGTTGTTGGTGTAGAAGGTACTTATTACTTTAATCAACAAAGCTCATTGTTTGCCCAAGTTATTAGAAATACTGAATTTGATGTGACCTCTACAGTTATAGGTGGGCAGCACTTTGTAAATCAGAACTGGGCACTTAGCCTAAGTTATATGTCAAATGAGGTTGAGACCTATGATGGAATGGCGACGATTGTGAAAAATGCGAATGCGCTAACGTTTGCTATTACAGCACAGTTTTAGAAAGGCTATTTACGATGGCTCAGCGATGATGTGAGCCATCGATTCATATTTATATAATTGTACCGTCTATTCTAACCCATTCATCTTCTTGTGTTACTGGGTTTAATTTAGCTAAAGATTGATATTCATTTGCAACATCATTGGCTTGTTCAGCCAAAATCCCTGAAAGCGCCACTAATGTGCCCGGTTGTCCATATCCACAAATAACGTGTTTAAGCTCTTTTAACGGACCCGCTAAAATATTGGCAACAATGACTTCAGTTTCAAACTCAGGTGCATCTTCTGGTAAGTACAATTCAATTTGATCCGCAACGCCATTTCTTTCGGCGTTTTCTTGGCTGGCGATGATCGCTTTAGGATCAATATCAATACCAATGGCGCGTTTGGCTCCAAGTTTTAGTGCTGCAATGGCTAAAATGCCGCTGCCACAGCCAAAGTCCAATACCGTTTTATCGCTTAAATCCATTGCTTCAAGCCATTTTAAACACAGTGCCGTTGTTGCATGAGTACCGGTACCAAACGCTAAACCTGGATCTAAAATTACGTTAATAGCCTCTGGGTCTGGAATGTCGCGCCAGCTTGGGCAAATCCATAAACGTTCGCCAAACTTGATTGGGTGAAAGTTATCCATCCATTCGCGTTCCCAGTCTTTGTCTTCAACTTGCTCAATTTTGTAGCTGAAGTCTTTATCCATGTTTGGGTGGTTAGCAATAGAACGAACAACAAAGTCCATGTCATCGGCTGCGTCAAATAAACCTACACACGTTGACGTTTCCCAGTAGTTAATATCGCCAGGTTTTAGTTCGTATATTGCTTGTTGCTCGTTACTCGCGGTAAACGTAACGGACTGGCATCCGATATCCATTAAAAAGTCACTCATCGAATCTACATGATCCGCTAAAACCGCAAATCTTATTTGCACCCAAGCCATAATTTTTCCCAAACTGTCATTCTAAAGACGCAATTTTAGTTTAATTTGGCCTAGGAAGGAATTGGCATATGGAATAAACCTGCGCTTTTGTTCCCGCTTTACTCAATCAGCTGTTAAAATGAGGTTAATTTACTTATCTATGTCACTAATTAAGGCTTTTATATGCTGAGCTATCGCCACGGCTTCCATGCTGGCAACCACGCTGATGTGTTAAAACACACGGTTTATCAACTTGTTCTGAAATACCTAGGCAAAAAAAATAAGCCTTACAGCATTATTGATACTCATGCAGGCGCTGGTGCATATCAGTTAATGGATGAGTTTGGTCAAAAAAATAAAGAGTACAACACGGGCATTGGTAAGTTGTGGTCTTTGGACAGCAAGACGATGCCAGAGCCACTGCAAGATTATGTGTCGGCCGTTCGTCGCTTTAATAGTGAGTCTGAGCAAACCGACTTAAATGTTTACCCTGGCTCTCCTTGGTTCGCATTAGATGAGTTGCCGTTGGAAGGTAAAGGTTTTTTTCATGAATTACACCCAAGTGACTTTGAGTTATTGCGTACGTTTGTTAGAACAAACCGCTACCGAAAAGTAATTAAAGGCGACGGTTTTAAAGAAAGCGTTGGTTTATTTCCACCACCAAGTCGTCGTGGTGTCGCCATTATTGATCCTCCTTATGAGCTAAAGGAAGATTATCATCGTGTTGTTGAATACGTAACGGCCATGACATCTCGCTTTGAGTCTGGTGTTTATATGATTTGGTACCCGGTGGTCGATCGCTACCGTATTGACGGAATGGAACATGCGCTTAAAAAATCTGGCATCAGAGACATTCAAGTATATGAATTAAACGTACTACCAGACACCGATGAGCGCGGTATGACGGGCAGTGGCATGATAGTGATTAACGCACCGTATACTCTGAAACAACAAATGTTAGAAGTATTACCATTTTTAGATGAACAACTAGGTGAACCGGGCAGTTCATGGAGATCTGAACAACTAGTTGAAGAGTAGTAACTTATTAATTAGACTCAGTAAAATTGAACGTTTATTACGCAAAGGAAATAACAAATGTTAAAAGGTAATTTTGTAAAAGCAGCTTCTGCAATTGCATTAACAGCGGCACTAGCGGCATGTTCTGGCAATGGCACTAAAAGTGAATCAGAAGCGTTAACGGAAGAAACCGGCAAAGTATTAGTTTCTGCGAGCAATGAAGTTATAGATGCGGCGGTTAAAAATCCGTTACGTGGCGATGCTGCGAACCGTGATATGTATCGTCACCCAGCGGAAACATTGAAGTTTTTTGGTTTAAAACCTGATATGACAGTGGTTGAGATTTTACCAGGCGGTGGCTGGTATACGTCAATTATCAATCCTATTGTGGCAATGAATGGACAGTTTTACGCAGCGCATTTTCATCCATACGAAGGTGCACCTGGCTACTACGCACGTTCTTTAAATGGATTTAAAGAAAAAGCAAAAACAAATCCTTTGTATAAAGGATTAAAAGTAACCGAATTTCATCATTTAAAAGCACACGACATTGCTCCTGAAGGGTCGGCAGACATGGTACTTACCTTTAGAAATGTACATAACTGGTACATGGGCGATGGTGATGCTGGCGTTGATGGCGCATTTAAAGCATTTAACAAAGCATTGAAAAAAGGCGGTATTTTAGGTGTAGTTGAACACAGAATGCCAGAAAGCCAAGACCAAGCTGAGAATAAAAACTCAGGCTATATGAAACAGTCTTATGTTATTGCCGCAGCAGAAAAGGCTGGCTTTGAGCTGTTAGAAAGCAGTGAAGTTAATGCTAATGCAAAAGACACGGCCGATCACCCTAAAGGGGTTTGGACCTTGCCACCACGCTTGGCAAATGGCGATGTTGATAAAGCAAAGTATGTTGCTATTGGCGAGAGTGATCGTATGACGCTTAAGTTTGTTAAAAAATAGCTCTTTAATGAATACATGTTTTAATTTAAAACCGGCTAATTAGCCGGTTTTTTTTACAAGAAATTACACAAACATAAGGCTACTAACTACACTTGAGGTGCGGTCTGAAAAATACTCAAGGTAAACATAGAGAGCATATATATTGGATAAAGAAGAGATTTTAACGGGTATACGGTTTTACCAATATCAGATGTGGGCGTTGTTTCTGATGGGATCATACAGTATTTATAACTTCTCTTTAGGTTATAGTGTAGTTGGGGCTACTTTGTTACTTTCGAGTATTACCAATACGGTTCTCATTATAACTAGAATTCGTGGTCAAGATTTTACCTGGTTAAGAGATATGGCCAGCTTTACAATAATCCTAGCTGTGGTTGTTGCGTGCTATTATTTAGGTATTAGAGGCATTGTCTGGGTCTTTCCTAATCTTCTGGGGGTATTCTTTTTTTATCCCTTAAAACGGGCTGTTATTTTCTCAACGCTTACAGCAGTAGCTAGTTTACTTGCAGCACTGAATACACTGGAGGCCGATGTTGTATTACGCATGATATTTCCAATGACTTTGACAGTCGTATTTGCGTATATTTATCGAGCCATGATCCACAAAGAACAGCGTTCTTTGGAAAAAGAAGCGAATGAAGATCATTTAACGGGTTTGTTTAACCGCAGAAGTTTTAACAAATGGTTAGACAGAGCTATTTCAAATACAGTCACGCAAGAACGTGGTCTCGCACTCTTTTTTATTGATATTGATGACTTTAAATTAATTAACGATACCTATGGCCATAAAGTAGGCGACCTGGTTTTATCTGAAGTAAGCAAGCGGCTAGTAGAAAATATACGACCAACAGACCAAATTGCTACATTGGACAGCTGCCAATTGGCGCGTATTGCAGGTGATGAGTTTGTTATTGGTATTAGCCAGGTTTCTTCATTAACAGCTATTAGACATGTTGCTGAGCGGCTGCTAAAAGCCGTCATACAGAACATTAATGTAGAGGGGTTACATTTAAACGTCACGTGCAGCATTGGTGTTACGATTTGTAATGACAATCAGAGCAGTTCAGAAGCGTTAATGTTTGAAGCCGATGCGGCTATGTATAAGTCAAAACAACTGGGTAAAAACCGTGTCACGTTTTATGATCAGCAGATTGCGGAAGCGATAAGCTTGAACAAGAAGGTGGCAGCTGGCCTTAAACTTGCGCTGCAAAATAACCAATTTTACTTAAACTTTATGCCAATGTTTTCAGACAAAGGTAGAACAATATCTGGCGTAGAAGTACTTATTCGATGCGATGAGGATTCATTGCAAGGAATTGGTCCAGACACCTACATACAAGTAGCCGAAGAAATTGGCTTGATTGAAGAAATTGACTTGATGGTGGTAGAAACGACGTTTAAGTATTTAAATGAAGTAAAAGCTAAGTTGAGAGAAGATTTTACAATTGCGATTAACATCTCAGCTAAAGAGTTGGCTAATGAAACTTTTCCGCAACTCGTTGAGGCGTTGGCTGATAAATACGCTATCAACCGCTCGAAAATAGAGTTTGAAATTACAGAAACGAGTTTAGTTAAGCTTGATGATGCACATGTAAAAATGCTCAATGATTTAAAAGCTTATGGCTTCCAGCTATCACTAGATGATTTTGGAACTGGATATACAGCGTTTAGTCAGCTGCAAAATTATCCTGTAGATACTCTAAAAATAGATCGAAGCTTTGTTTGGAAAATTGGTGAGCAATCAGAGTCTCAAAAATCAATGGTTGATATAATTTTATCGTTAGCAAAATTATACGATGTGAAGGTTGTAGCAGAAGGTGTTGAGACTGAGTCACAGCTAAGTTACTTGGTAGAGGCCGACTGTGATTATTTTCAAGGTTACCTGCTATCAAAACCGCTAAGTTGGGACGACTTTAGGAAAGTCGCCAATTTATAAACGTAATGTTTAGTTGAGAGTCTCGGTTTTCCCAAGCCGTATTTATTGCCAGCCTACCTTCCATTGTTTAGGTTCCTTTAATTCACGCCAATTTAACTCGTATTCGTTGTTTGTCATGGCCGCTTCGATAATACACTTAGTCACTCGCTGATCTTCGTCAAATTCAACTTCGGTGATCACAAAATGTTTTTCTTTGTTTTCTATATTTACTTTGGTCCATTTACTATGGAGTAATGATTTGGGACTAATTTTATTCATAATCCATCTCTGTTGGGCTTAATTAGGGGTACCAAATGGTAATGGGGATGTAATGATAAGAAAAAAGCCAGCAATGCTACTTTATTCACAAAGCCGGCTTTCCAGAGAGTATTTGGTTAGTGCTTGAAGTTCAGTTCAATTTTTAATTCGCTGCTATTACCCTCAGCGGCGCCACACATTTCGTCGTAGGCCGATTGATGCACCAGATAAGCATGCTTAACCCGGCATTCATTTAACGCTTCTTTTACTTGCGTCACATTTCTAAACTTTACAATATTGTCTTGATCGTCAAACACGTAGCCTTTGTGGTCGTTGTAATCTACTTCTAACAGATAATCGCCCATCTCAAATGAGTGAATGTTTACTTCAGGAATTTCAATGTCATTAAAGTTCAGGTGAGAAAGTCTATGTTTCATTAGTCGCTCCAAAAGGTGTATTGCTTGGTTAAATTTCCACAGACACCATTTGTATTTAGTACTTTCACAGGTATTAACATTCTGGTGTAAAAAGGCTTACGGACGCTTTTTATAAATAGATTAATTATTCGTCAATAATTTTCACTAATGTCGTGATATACTCGCGCGCAATTTTTTAATGACCTTCTATTCAGTGGATAAAGATATGAAAATATTGGTGATTGGCGGTGGTGGCCGTGAACATGCGTTAGCGTGGAAAGCAGCTCAAAATGACATGGTTCAAACAGTATTTGTAGCGCCAGGTAATGCGGGCACTAGCTTAGAGAAGAAACTAAAAAATGTAGCAATAGGCGCTGAAGACATCGACGGCCTATTAAACTTTGCTAAACAAGAGCATATTGACTTAACGATTGTTGGTCCAGAAGCGCCACTAGTATTAGGTGTTGTTGATCAATTTGAGCAAGCGGGTTTAAAAGTATTTGGACCATCAAAAGGCGCGGCTCAGTTAGAAGGTTCTAAAGCATTCACCAAAGATTTCTTAGCCCGCCAAGCAATTCCTACGGCGGCGTACCAAAATTTCACTGAAATAGAACCAGCCATTAATTACGTGCGTGAACAAGGTGCTCCAATTGTAATTAAAGCCGACGGTTTAGCAGCTGGTAAAGGCGTTATTGTTGCGATGACGTTAGAAGAAGCTGTAGATGCAATAAAAGACATGTTAGCAGGCAATGCATTTGGCGAAGCCGGCTCTAGAGTGGTAATTGAAGAGTTTTTAACAGGCGAAGAAGCCAGCTTTATAGTGATGGTTGATGGTAAAAATGTATTGCCAATGGCCACAAGCCAAGATCACAAACGCGCATATAATGGTGACAAAGGTCCTAATACGGGTGGCATGGGGGCTTATTCTCCTGCGCCAGTAGTGACGCAAGAAATTCACAACCGCATTATGGATGAAGTTATTTACCCAACAGTTAAAGGCATGGCAGATGAAGGGCATCCTTACACTGGCTTTTTATACGCGGGATTAATGATTGATGAATCAGGTACGCCAAAGGTTATTGAATACAACTGTCGATTTGGCGATCCAGAAACGCAGCCTATTATGATGCGTATGCAATCTGACTTGGTTGATTTGTGCTTCACGGCATTAGCTGGTGAGCTAGATAAAGCAATAATTGAGTTTGATCCACGTCCAGCTGTTGGTGTTGTATTGGCGGCAGCAGGTTATCCTGCAAGTTATCCTAAAGGTGATGTGATTACTGGGATTCCGGCAACTACAGACACAACAAAAACCTTCCATGCTGGCACCAAAGAAGTCAACGGTGACGTTGTTACAAATGGTGGAAGAGTATTATGTGCAACCGCTATGGGTGACACGGTAACGTCTGCCCAACAAGCTGCTTATGAACTTGTTGAACAGATTAAATGGCTAGGCGTTGAGTATCGTACTGATATTGCCTTCCGCGCCATTAAACGCGAGTCTTAGTTTTTAGCTTAAAACTCGTATGAAAAGCCAGCTTGGTATTTGATGTCGGTTTTCTCAACATCAAGTACTGGTTGGCTATCATGCTCTACTAATACGCCAAATTTGAGCGACAAGCTTTCTGTCAGTTTTGATTTGATAGACAAACGATTGTAGGCTCTGAAATCGCTAAACTTTGAAACGTCTGGTTGGTAATAGAGTGTATTTGACAACTCTGCACCGTTTGCTAATGGTAATGTAGTGACCCAATAAAGGCTTAATCGAGTTTGATCAAACTCAATTGTTTGACCATTCACGTTATATTCTTCTTGTTCTTGAAAAACACCTAAACCCGCTGTCGTTTTTTCTGAAAACTCTTTACGGTAAGCCACGCCCACTAAGTTTCTTGACTCTAAAGATTTAAAATCATCGGTATTGCTTTGGGCAAAAACTTCAAAAGCTTCTGTTTTGCTAAAGTAATAGTTATATCTAGCGTGTAAAAATGAACTGTCTTCGCTTTTTACGTCATTGCTTTTCGCGTAATCACGGCTCGCCATAACAAAGCCAAAATGTTGGTCACGTCGTTCCGAGTGATAAATACCAAATGAAAAATCTTCTTTGTCTGAGTTGCCGCTTTTACCAGACAAATCAATAGATAAGCTAGTGAAGCTATGCTTATCTTGAGAACGTTGTCGCAAAGATTCGGTTTCGTCAATGGCGGCTACGCCAGTGGATATGAAAAGAGAAGACAGAATTGCTGATGTAATTATCGTGTTATTAAACTTCATAACGTCCTTAGCCTGCTAAATTAGGGCGCGCAATCTATCATCATTGTTACTGAAGATACAATACCTATAAGCCACACTGTGCTTCGTGCTATGTCCCAATTGAGCCAATAGCACACAAGATAAGCTAATCTGCTAACCACAAATATGCCAGCTAATGCCGCAGTGAAGCTACTAACATTACCTGTGGCGATAACGAGCAAAACTGCTGGTGCAAAGAGTATTAACGATTCAAACGAGTTTTCATGTGCCGCTAAACATCGAGCACCAAAGCCAGTTAAACTGCGCTGCTGCTCCCTAGGATGTTTATTGTTATAACCTTTTGAGCCTTCCTGACCTTCCTTGCCGGACTTATGCATTGCCAGTGCTAAAGGTGCTTTGGCCAGATAAGGCAACAGCGCTGCTACCACTAAACTGTAAATTAATATTTGTAATTCATTCATAAAAGATCCGTGTTTTTATTTGTTTTCAGCTTCGTTGCAAACCAGTGCTAATTTGGATTGGTCTTTATTAACTGCAATTCTAGAAACACCCGTTGAGCAAATAGTGCTTACATCAGCCAAGGTTGTCCATTCTTTGTCGCTACTCATACTCCAGGTAACTAACTGATTATCTTTAGAAGATAATAACGTGTGACTATTTAACCAGGTGTAATACTGACTACGCGGTGGTAAAGATATCAGTTCATTTGTTTGCTTGGTATTGGCGTCAAAGGCCCAAACGGTTTGCGTTTTTTCGTTTCCTTTTGAATAACTAAACCAATCTTCCTTTGCGTTGTATCTAATGCTTCGGCCAATATTTTTATCTATTTTGATTGCAGATTTCGCCTTAAAGATAGGCAAATATTGTAACGTCATCGGCTCGCCCAAAATGAAGGTAGTTAAATCATTGTTTTTACCCCAAGCGTGATAACCAACGGGTTTCGCTTCCCTGTTTAACATGGCCTGTTGACCTGAGCGAGTATTGACTGTCCATAATCGCTGAACGCCATCAGGCTCAACTTTAATGATAGAGAGTTGATTGTCTTTAAGGGGCGTTTCTAAAGGCGAATATTCACTGCTTTGTTGCGTTCGGGTTAAATTTGAGTGTGACTGAGTCATAAAATTATAATAAAAAATGTCTGCTTGTTGCTCACCTGTTGGAGTGGCCAGCATTTTTGTGTAATACAGTCCTTTGCCGTCTTCACTAAAAGATGGTTGGTTGTCGTAACCTTTTCTATTGGTAATATTTTTTGCTGTTGATAAGTCTAATTTTTTATCGTCGTTAAAGTTAATCAACCAAATGTCGGTCTGTGCTACAGCAGGCAAAGCAAGAGTAAGACTAAGGGCGAAAATAGATAAGCGCATGAAGGCTCCTTTTTATTATTTTTAGAGTAGTGTCCGTTAGCGCAAGACTTGACGGTTTAGTGTTATCACTTTATAACAAACCATACTCTTAACTAAGAAAAAATTCTATGTCGGTTAAACACCCAATTATTGCAGTAACAGGTTCCTCTGGCGCAGGAACAACTACAACGACAAACGCAATTACGCATATTTTCCGAAATTTGAACGTAGATGCGGCACAGTTAGAGGGCGATAGCTTTCATCGCTACGCTCGTGCTGAAATGGATGTAGAAATACGTAAAGCGCAAGAGCAGGGCAAGCACATCTCTTACTTTGGTTCAGAAGCCAATGACTTTGGTGCGTTAGAGTCGTTATTTAAAAGTTACTCAGAAACGGGTACGGGTAATGTTCGTAAATATTTGCACTCATTTGATGAAGCCGTGCCATACAATCAAATGCCAGGCACGTTTACGCCTTGGGAAGAGTTACGCCCTAATACTGATTGTCTTTTTTATGAAGGGTTACACGGCGGAGCGGTAACAGAAGAGCATGACGTAGCCAAACATGTAGATTTGCTTATAGGCATGGTACCTATTGTGAATTTAGAGTGGATTCAAAAAATTATTCGCGACACTAATCAGCGTGGACATAGCCGAGAAGCCGTAATGAGCTCAATAGTGCGAAGCATGGAAGATTATTTCACACACATCACGCCACAATTTTCTAGAACTCACATTAACTTTCAGCGTGTCCCAACAGTAGATACTTCAAACCCATTTAGCGCGAAAGATATACCAACGTTAGACGAGAGTTTTGTTGTTATTCGTTTTCGTGATTTAAAAGGCGTGGATTTTCCGTATTTGTTACAAATGATCGATGGCTCGTTTATGTCGCGCATAAACACCTTTGTAGTACCAGGCGGAAAAATGGGCTTAGCGTTAGAATTGATTATGACTCCGTTAATTCAAAACTTAATTGAAAAGCGTCGCAAGCTAATTGGCCAGTTAGATTGGATAGATAATAAGAAATAACTGACAAATTTAGTTAACGCACTACACTTTGAGTGCACAAAATATAGCAATTGGATCATACTGGTGCAGTGAATGAACTAATATGGTGCAACTTGGTTTGTAAAAGAATCTTTGTCTGGGTAACGTGTTGATTTTAATTGTTATTTTAATTGGCATGAATTTGGCTCTTGGTTCGGTATAGGACAACACACGTTGTTAATAAAAGACAATATTTATCATCTTGGAGAGAAAAATGTCTGATTCGGTTTTAAACCTAATTAAAGAAAATGAAGTTAAGTTTATTGATTTACGTTTTACCGACACAATCGGTAAAGAGCAGCACGTAACTATTCCTTCGCACCAAATTGATGAAGACTTTTTTGAAGATGGCAAAATGTTTGATGGTTCTTCAATTTCAGGTTGGAAAGGAATTAACGAATCTGACATGATTTTAATGCCAGATGCAGACTCTGCAGTATTAGACCCATTCACAGAAGCGGCAACTCTTAATATACGCTGTGACATTGTTGAGCCTGCAACTATGCAAGGTTATGAGCGTGACCCACGTTCTGTTGCTCGTCGTGCAGAAGATTATATGCGTGCAGAAGGCATTGCAGATGAAGTATTTGTTGGTCCAGAGCCAGAGTTCTTCGTATTTGACGATGTTAAATTTAAAACTGACATGTCAGGCTCATCATACAAAATTGATTCAACTGAATCAGCTTGGAATTCAGACAAGCATTATGAAGAAGGCAACATGGGGCATCGCCCAATGGTTAAAGGCGGTTACTTCCCTGTACCACCTGTTGACTCATCTCACGACTGGCGTTCAGCGACATGTTTAGTGATGGAAGAAATGGGCCTAACTGTTGAAGCGCATCACCACGAAGTTGCTACTGCAGGTCAAAACGAAATTGCAGCTCTTTACAATACGCTTGTAAAGAAAGCCGATGAAGTTCAAATTTATAAGTATGTTGTGCATAACATGGCACACGCATACGGCAAAACAGCAACCTTTATGCCTAAGCCGGTAGTTGGTGACAATGGTTCTGGTATGCACGTGCATCAGTCATTACAAAAAGGTGGTGAAAACCTTTTTGCTGGTGACAAGTACGGTGGTTTGTCTGAAACTGCACTGTATTATATTGGCGGTATCATTAAGCACGCTAAAGCAATTAACGCGTTCACCAATGCTTCTACAAACTCGTATAAGCGTTTAGTACCAGGATTCGAAGCGCCGGTAATGCTTGCATACTCTGCACGTAACCGTTCAGCGTCTATTCGTATTCCGGTAGTACCTTCACCTAAAGCACGTCGTATTGAAGTACGTTTCCCTGACCCTACAGGTAACCCATACTTAGCATTTACTTCAATGTTAATGGCTGGCCTAGACGGGATTAAAAATAAAATCCACCCTGGCGATGCTATGGATAAAGACTTATATGACTTGCCTGCTGAAGAAGCTGCTGCAATTCCACAAGTTGCATCATCACTAGAAGAAGCGCTAAATGCACTTGATGCAGATCGTGAATTCTTAACGGCTGGTGGCGTTATGACTGACGATATGATTGATGCTTACATTGAACTTAAGCGTTCGGAAGTTGAACGTTTAAACATGACAACTCACCCAATTGAGTTTGAGATGTACTACAGCCTGTAAGCCA
>JAOHFM010000079.1 GCA_028098005.1 Psychrosphaera sp. | reverse complement strand
GCAAATGAACACTGAAACTACTCCATCTTTACATCAGTTAGGCTGGCGACCTTATTTCCAACAACAACTTTCACTTGAAGAATTTGAACAGTATGAAATAGGTAGAATTTCTGAGCAGCATAGGAACAACAATGTCTTATTAACGGAGAAAGGACAACTCAGTTTAGTCTCAACGCCCAACGATGTTCAGGTTTGTGTTGGCGATTGGGTGTTATACGACACAAATAATAGGTTAATAAGAGTATTGGAGAGACAATCTTTGTTTCAGCGAAAAGCCGCGGGATCAAAAGTAAATAGTCAATTAATTGCCGCTAATGTAGACCGACTTTTTATTGTTAGCTCTCTAAACTCAGATTTCAGTTTAAATCGTATTGAACGATATTTGGCTATTGCAAAAGAGGCTGAAGTGGAGCCTATAATTATTCTAACCAAAGCAGATCAGTGCAACGACATTGATACGCCTGTCGAACAAGTTCAAAAGCTTAACCCTCTAATAATTGTGCATGCGATTAACGCGTTAGATCCAAAGGATTTAATACAATTGGAACCTTATTGTAACGTTGGGAAAACTCTTGCTTTGTTAGGGTCTTCTGGCGTGGGCAAATCTACCCTGATGAATGGGTTAATGGGAGTTGAGGCTCAAGCAACGGCTGAAATTAGAGAAAGTGACGGTAAAGGCCGACATACAACAACTGCACGTTCACTAAAATGGCTACCAGCTGGCGGCATTTTTATCGACACACCAGGGATGCGCGAATTGCAGTTAGTGGACTGTGAAGCTGGCGTCAATGAGACGTTCAGTGAAATTGTTAACTTGGCTAAAAAGTGCCGTTTTAGTGATTGCTCCCACAATAGTGAACCAGGATGTGCCGTTCAAAACGCAATTGAAAATGGTCAGTTGGAGCTTCGTCGTTTACAAAGCTTTAATAAGCTACACCGCGAACAAGAATTAAACAGTGCTTCTGTGGCTGAAAAGCGCTCAAAAGATAAAAGCTTAGGAAAAATGATCAACCGCGTTCAGGCGGAGTCTCGACAAATGAAAAACAAAAGCTATGAATTTTGATAATTAGATGGTGTTCTGAGTATTGAAGTATTGAAGTTTGAAGTTTGAAGTTTGAAGTTTGAAGTTTGAAAAAAGTGGGTTGTTTGGCTTTACTGAACAACCCCACCTCCATAGCGTAAGTTATTCTGGATTAAATCCTAATAGTAAAGCCAACAACCAAAGTCGTGCGCTAAATTATTTAGTTACCTTAACGAAGCTGCAGTATTGCCTGCGTAATCGTTGAGTTAACTTCTAGTGCTCTTGAGTTTGCCTGATAATTACGCTGTGCAGTAATTAGGTCAACAAGCTCAGTTGTTAAGTTTGTATTTGATTGCTCAAGTGTACCTGAACGAATCTGACCAAAAGTACCTGAATCAGCTTCACCAGCTAGCGGCGAACCAGACTCTTGGCTTTCCGTCCAAGACGTATTACCAATCTGAGTTAAACCTTGATCATTAGCAAAACGAACTAGTGAAATTTTAGTCACCGGAACCGAATCACCGTTTGAGTATTTGGCTTCAATTAATCCATCTGTACCAATAGTAACACCTGTTAATCGACCAACCGTTTTACCATCTTGACTCAATGCCGACACTTCAAATGGCGCAGAGAACTGCTTTAAGTTTGTCATATTGATGTTGATACGTTGATCTGGATCTGCACCGTTGGTTATTGCACCGGCACCGTCATATGGAGCAACTGGAGCAGGGGCAATAGCCGTAGCAGCTGTAGTTTCACCTAAACGTTCAGTTTGTGGATAAGGGAATGTTGAATCAACAACTGCACCGGCACTATCAAACTGCAATAACATGCCGCGCTGACCTGAACGAGATTCAAAGGCAACGCCCGTTGTGCCAAGAACATTGTCATTTTGCAAGTCAACCGGCACTGTATTGCCCTGTTCATCTGTTACTGTTGCATACATGATCCAACTATTAGCATTGTCTTGCTCTGCTGCAGGAACAGTACCTAAACCACCTACAAAGCCATCGGTAGCAGAAGTACCATCAGCAGTAGCAGCGGCATCAACATTTGTTGGTGACGCGGCTTTTACGTAATAAACAGAAGCTATACGGCTATTACCTAAAGAGTCATATATAACCGTAGAGGTTGAAGCTGTGTAAGTATTGGTATCTGTAGGGTCAAACTCTGTTGGGTCAATAGGGAATTCATTACTGTCTAAATTAAAAGACATGTCTATTTGACTAGTTTGCTGTGGAGCACCGGCTGTATCAGGCACTTCAATTGGATTTGTTGTACTTAAACTTACTGACTTAACCGATCCGTCATCGTTTACCGGGAAACCCTGCAAAAAACTGCCGTTAGAATCAACAATGTAGTTCTCGGCGTTTAATTTAAACGCTCCAGAACGTGTATAGGTAATGTCTCGGCTTAACAAATCATTGGTCATGGCAAAAAAGCCACCTCCAGAAATTGCCATGTCTAACGAGTTTGATGTGAATAGCAAACTACCTTGGGCAAACTGCTGTGCAACGTCATTAACCAAAACACCTTCACCATTCGCCGTCTTTGCGTTAGTAAAAATGGATGAAGAATATACATCCGCAAATTCTGCGCGAGACTCTTTAAAGCCATACGTATTAACGTTAGCGATATTGTTCGCGGTTACATCTAAATCTTTTTGCGCTGCTTTTAAACCACTAAGGGCGATATTAAAAGACATAGGATTCTCCTATTTACTAATCTATTCACCAACCGCTAAAACATCAGCAAGTCGGATTGAGCCTAAACCTTGAATATTTAATTCAAGACCTGTGCCATTTTGGCCTAAAGTTACAGAACTTACGTTTCCGTAGCTCAACACAGGCATACTTTCTGCTTCTGCTGCACCAGAAGGTAAACCTGTAACGCTTATTTCATACTGCCCTGCTGGCCATGCTTCGCCGTCTGGGCCTTTGCCATCCCACGAGAAGTCCATCATTCCGGCATTTTGATTACCATATGGAATGACCATTGAAGCCCCGTTTTCATGTTTAATCTCAACCAATACGTTTTGAGTAGTATTTTGTAATGGAATTTGTCCGCTTACGCCAGTTCCATCAGAATAGGCCACAGGACTTGCCGT
>JAOHFM010000078.1 GCA_028098005.1 Psychrosphaera sp. | reverse complement strand
CATATTCTTGCCAGCGACCAGACTCTTCCCATAAGTCAGCAGGCTGAACAACAGGCATTAGCATTTCAATTGCGCCAGCGCTTTCAAGCTCTTCACGTACTACTTGTTCTACTTTTCTAACCACTTTTAAGCCAGTTGGTAACCAAGTATACAATCCAGATGCTAACTTGCGGATCATGCCGGCGCGTAGCATCAACTGATGGCTGATAACTTCTGCGTCTGACGGCGTTTCTTTTAATGTTGCGATAATATAATCACTAGTGCGCATTGGATTTTGCTCTCGTATTAAATTTACTTATTTAGTTGCCACAAAAATGGGCTAGAATGGCCTAGGATTCTAGCAATCAAATGCATTTGGTTAAATAAAAAATACAAAATAAAAGGTGAATTAATGGTTGTATGCGAGCTTAAGTTTATTTGTCAGCATGATTTGCCACTTGAGCAAGCTCAAATTGTGATTACGGAGTTGCTAGATGAGCTCAGATACAACGGACAAGTCATCGGTCGTGAATTTGCACTGACATTAAATAACGATGAGTTTGTTTGCCATTTAGTTTGCCCAGAAACTGATTCAATGGATCCCAAACACTATACAGTAGACATCAAAGAAGTTTTACAAGAGCTTCAAGAGATAGGAATTGCTGGCCCATTTACCGAAGTTAAAGGACTAGAAAGCCAATCAGACTTTACCGATCAATGCTCAAAGCCCAAAGGCTACATTTTATATTCAACCTTTGTTCAGTCTTGCTCGCCTATAAGATGCAGTGAACACTTTATGCCTATTCCGTTGTATAAATTACCAGAAATAGTAAGAAAGCCGCTTATTAAGTGGCAAGAGAGCCAAGCCGCGTGCGACCAGTTACAAATGAATGCGATGACAGAAATAGAAGCAATGATGGTTGAACAGATTTCTAACCCTAGCAGTCAGCTTTTAAAGCAAGGACGCTCAATCCTTAACGATATCGAAACCGTTACAGGACAGTCAGCGTATCAATATCTCTATCGTGTAGGCGGTGAAAGTTTAGAAAGTGAGAAAAACAGACGCTGCCCTAGTTGCGGAGAGGCTTGGGCAGTAGATGACAATATTTCAAAAAATAAACCGCTGTCGGAAAATAAACCTGTCTCGGTAAACAAAGAGCCACTATTTGGTTTGTTCGACTTTAAATGTGATAACTGTAAATTATTATCCAATATTAGCTGGGATTGGCAGTAGCTTTGGATTAAAACCTAGTGACCAAAATAGCCAGAATAAGTTCTTGTCCAAAGCTCCCTGAATCTAGTTACGTGCTAATTGTGTGCTAAAACCTGGTTTGTAATGCCTTTTTTGTCACGTCCACCAATGCTTATCAGAGTGTTGTTGACTTTTATGAGAGATTTTAAATCGGCAATAGCGTGCTTACTCTCTTTGATGCTCCAGCTCCGTTTATCAGCGTGATACACCCAAATTTCATTATTTGGTTCAATGAGCTTTCCATTAGCTGTATAACCGTTCACGTCATACTGTTGTTTTGAACCGCCAATAAAAGTGATTAATGCTTGGTTAGCGTCGCTGAACGCCGCCATCCTGAACTTGCCTTGTTCACCTGGGTGTACCCATTCAATCCAGGTTATTTTAGTTGGGTCAAATGGACTAATTTCGCCTAGCAAACAAGATTGCATTATCTTCATAACAGGCGAACTTGCTAATTGAGGTAATCGTTCCATCCCATCACAAACCAGCATTTGATTATCAACAATACCGCCAGCATGCCCGAAACGACCATTTCCTAAAAGTGGACTTGCTTGAAACCATTCATTTTTAAATGTATCAAACACTTGAACTAAGTTAACGGCTCCGTCTTTGTGCCAACCTGAAATAACGTAAATATAACGATCTTGGTAACTGACCATTAGCGTATCATCAACGGGCACTGGCATGTCAGCTAATTGCTGATAAGTATCTAACGTCATGTCATAACTGTAAAAGTCAGTTATATTTTGTTTGTTGGGATAAAGCTTAGGTTGAGAAACTGTATTGGTGCTATACCCACCTAGTAAAAAAACTTTATTATCCAACACGATAGAGCTGGTAGCAAAACGACCTTTTTGTTTTTGTTCAGTGGGAACTGGGGAGATTTCTTGCCAAAACTCATTGCTACTATTGTTCGTTATACTTTTTGAGGGTGGCTTCTCAATGCTTGATGCAGACTTATTTATTCTAAGTTTCCAAGCTTTACTGGTGACGTCTAGTTTATTGTTTACTTGAGTTAAGCCCATAAAGGTAAATATATTTATATACTCGCCGTCATCAATCGTAGCGAGAGCATTCGCACTTGTTGGAAATGGAAGTTCAGGAATATTGACTTCTTTATTACTAAGCTCTTTGTTAGTAGCAGTAGCACTTAAAGCGAGTAACCCACATAAAATAGGTAAATAGCGGAAAAAAGAAGGCAATAATGAACCACGTTTCGCACTAAATTTTCTCAACATTAAGTACCTCACACTTTTTCTCTGTTACTTGCCACGTAATATTAAATTCTTCTAAAGCAATACCATATACTTTTACGTCTGGCTTATTTTGTTTATAAGACGGTCTTGGGTCTTGCTTCAAAACATCACTTATCAATGTGATAAACTCTTCGCCAATATCTAAACGTGTAATTGAGTTATTAGCGGCTTTACTAAAAAAGACGTCAAGCTGAGCTTCTGGGGCGTCATTTGCCATCTCTGATGTTGCGTTAGATATAGCATCAGAATAAGGAATGTAGGGTTTTATATCAATAATTGGAGTATTGTTAACCAAGTCAATGCCTTCTACTTCAATAACAGTCTGGTTATCTACTTGTTTCACAGATATAAGTTTCACCACTGACATACCAATGCCGTTAGGTCTAAAGGTAGAACGGGTAGCAAAAACGCCGACTTTTTCATTTCCACCTAATCGAGGAGGGCGAACGCTAGGTTTCCAGCCTTTATCTAGATTTTGATCAAATAAGAACAGTAGCCAAACATGGGAATGAGACTCAAGCCCTTTCACCGCCAGCTCCGAATTGAAGCTCGTGGTTAAGGTGATGACCCCTTTGGCTTTACACAAATTAGGCTGGCGAGGGATGCCAAATTTTTCTTTAAAAGGCGTTTTAATATACGCAATAGGTTCAATTGTGTAATTACTGCTCAAGTAGCCCCCTCAATATCTGTAAATACAACTAAAACTAACAAAAAGTCGGTTTAATGTGGTTAAATGTTAAAGAAATC
>JAOHFM010000077.1 GCA_028098005.1 Psychrosphaera sp. | reverse complement strand
TCATGACGGCTCATGCTTCGACCCAATTCAAGCGGTTGTGCCTAGTAATTTAGACAATTATGAAGACGTAACCAAACTAACAACAAGCTGTTCAGTTTCAGTTACTGGTGTTCTAGTTCAGTCTGAAGGTCAAGGTCAGTCTTTAGAGATTCAAGCAGAATCTGTAGAGGTAGTTGGTTGGGTTGAAAATCCAGACACTTATCCGATGGCAGCAAAACGTCATTCTATTGAATATCTGCGCGAACATGCACACTTGCGTCCTCGTACTAATATTATTGGTGCGGTTGCTCGTGTACGTAACTGTCTATCACAAGCTATTCATCGCTTTTTCCATGAGCAAGGTTATTATTGGGTAAGTACTCCAATTATTACCGCTTCTGATGCAGAAGGTGCTGGTGAGCTTTTCCGTGTTTCTACTTTAGACATGGTAAATACACCAATGACGGACAAGGGCGACGTTGATTACAGCCAAGACTTTTTTGGTAAAGAAGCCTTCCTTACAGTATCTGGCCAGTTAAATGGTGAAACTTACGCATGCGCGCTAAGCAAAATCTATACGTTTGGTCCTACCTTCCGTGCTGAAAATTCAAATACGAGTCGCCACTTGGCCGAGTTTTGGATGATTGAGCCAGAAGTAGCTTTTGCAGACCTAAGTGATATTGCGCAACTTTCTGAAGATTTACTAAAATACGTATTTAAAGCTGTATTGGCTGAATTACCAGATGACATGAAGTTCTTTGAACAACGTGTTGAAAAAACAGCCATCTCGCGCTTACAACAAGTAATAGATTCGAGCTTTGTAAGAATGGATTACACTGACGCCATTGATATTCTTCTTAAGTCAGGTAAGAAATTTGAATTCCCAGTAGAATGGGGAATCGATTTATCTTCTGAGCATGAGCGTTATTTGGCTGAAGAACACGTTGGCGCACCAATTATCATGCAAAATTACCCTCGTGATATTAAGGCGTTTTATATGCGTCAAAACGACGATGGTAAAACAGTTGCCGCAATGGATGTATTAGCACCAGGTATCGGTGAAATCATTGGTGGTTCACAACGTGAAGAGCGTTTAGAAGTATTTGATGCTCGTTTAGAAGAAATGGGCTTAAGCAAAGAAGACTATAGCTGGTACAGAGACTTACGTCGTTACGGTTCAGTGCCTCATTCTGGTTTTGGCTTAGGTTTTGAGCGTTTAGTTGCTTATGTAACAGGTATGCAGAATGTACGTGATGTTATTGCGTTCCCTCGTGCACCAGGTACAGCAAACTATTAACCCAAATTGCACTTTTCAGTAAGTGCATTTTTTCGATTTTTAAAGGGTACAAATGAACTTATTAGGCGTAGAACTTAATAACAAAGAAGCCGTTTTTGTTTTAATGAACAGTGAAGGCGGAATGTTTAATGTAAAAGAAACTCGTACGCGAGGCATTGAGCTTCGTGATGCTGAAAATGCACCGGGTATTCAAGCGTTCTTCTCTATTTTTAAAAAAATGGTAGAAGACTATAAAGTAGATACTATAGCTATCAAACAACGCCCTATGCGTGGCAAGTTTTCGGGCAGCGCAAATAGCTTTAAAATGGAAGCAGCTATTCAACTTATTGAAAATGTAAAAGTTGAAATGGTCAATAACAAAGAAATTAAAGAAACGTTAAAGCAAAACCCTCTTGAATATACGATGAAAGACTTAGAGCTTCGTCAGTTCCAAGAAAGTGCATTTAACACAGCTTATGCCTACGCGTTAAGAAACGACTAATCGCGTTTTATGACTAAGAATATTCTTGTCATTGATGACGCTGATGATATTTTAGCCTTATTTAAAGAGCTTTTGTCCGACCTCGGCTTAAGCTCTGTAACTTGCATAAGTACCGGTGGCGCAGCTATCGACTTACTAAAAGCACAACCTTTTGATTTGGTTATTTTGGATATAGAATTACCGGATATAAACGGTAAAAAAGTATTAGATCGAATTAATGTTGAAAACATCAACGTACCCGTTGTAATGTGCTCATCTTATAACTCAGTAGACAATGTACAACTCACCTGGGAAATGGGCGCTAAGGGATTTTTATCTAAGCCTATCGACCGAGTTAAATTACAAAACCTACTGCAGCGAATTGGAATTTTATAATGCCTAATGCCCTACTCTTAAGTGCCTCTCGTGAAGGTGAAACGGGTTATCTTGAACACGCAATCCCGTTAATTAAAGAATTTTTAGAGTCATTAAATTTGGCCACTACACCAAATGTACTGTTTGTTCCCTATGCCGGCGTTAGCATTACGTTTGATCAGTACCATGACATGGTGCAAATTGCCTTAACGGATTTAAATATCAACTTTAGCTCTATTCATCAGCATGATGACGAAAAGCAAGCTATCGACAACGCAGATGTAATCTTTGTTGGCGGCGGAAATACGTTTGCTTTATTAGACAGGTTATATAAAGCTGACCTCGTTTCGTATATTTCTGATAAAGTTGAAGCGGGTAAAGCTTATATAGGCTGGAGCGCGGGTTCAAATATAGCCGGCGTAAGCATCAAGACAACAAATGACATGCCAATCGTAGAGCCTCAAAGTTTTGATGCGTTAAACATTGTTCCTTTTCAGTTGAATCCACACTATACGGAATATCAAGCCCCTGGCCATAATGGCGAAACTAGAGAAATGCGTATTCAAGAGTTTATGGTTGTAAATCCAGATACGACCATTGTTGGAATTCAAGAAGGCAGTGCATTAAGGTTATCCTCAAATGACTTATGTTTGTTAGGTAAAAAAGTGGCGTTCGAATTTAAAGCAGGAAAGAAAACTGAAGTTAAACCTCACCACAGCTTTAACTACTTATTAGGCAAAAACCTATGATAGATTTTGGCTTAATGGATCTTAATAATTCTATTGATATGGACAGTAAAGATTTAGACATTTTATATTCTGCCAAAGAGTATAAATCTAGATTGCTTGAGCTTATTAAAAACGCGACTTCACGAATATACATTACCGCATTGTACTTACAAGAAGATGATGCTGGCCGTGAAATTATGGATGCACTTTACAAAGCTAAGCAAAATCATCCAGATTTAGATATCAAAATTTTTGTTGATGCTCACCGAGCGAGGCGCGGTTTGATTGGTGCGAAAGAACAAGAAGGCAACCGTGCTTTTTATCTACAAAAAGCAAAAGAGTTTGGCGTAGAAATAGAAATTTATGGTGTCGCGGTAAAAAACAAAGAGCTCTTTGGGGTATTACACCTTAAAGGCATGGTGTTTGATAATATTCTATTTTTTACCGGTGCCAGTATTAATGATATATATTTACATCAACAACAAAAGTATCGACTAGATAG
>JAOHFM010000076.1 GCA_028098005.1 Psychrosphaera sp. | reverse complement strand
ATACTGACACTCAGTTTCTCGATTCAAAACCCTAAACCATACACATTGTAGTTAGTGTGCATCGTTTAGAGTTTTTTATAAACTCATGCTCTTTAACAATTTGGAAAGCTGATAAAAAAATAAGGTAAACATTATTGTTTATTTATTTGTTATTCAACAACTAAAAAAATAATTTTGATTATCACTGTAAGAGAAAACTCAAGCGTTATTTATGTCAGGTTCTTGGTCTTATACAAACCAAGTAACCAATAAATATGACACATAATATACGACTGAATTTGCGAGAGCATTTAAGGTTGTATGGTTAAGTGAATAAGCGTATACGGTGGATGCCTTGGCAATTGGAGGCGATGAAGGACGTGTTAATCTGCGATAAGTCTGGTTAAGGTGATAAAAACCGTTATAAACCAGAATTTCCGAATGGGGAAACCCACCCTTTTTAGGGTATCGTATAGTGAATACATAGCTATACGAAGCGAACCCGGAGAACTGAAACATCTAAGTACCCGGAGGAAAAGAAATCAACCGAGATTTCCTAAGTAGCGGCGAGCGAACGGGAAACAGCCGAATCAGCATGGTTTAGTGGAATGCTCTGGAAAGTGCAACGATAGTGGGTGATAGTCCCGTACACGACAAGCCATGTTGGACATATTAAGTAGGTCGGAGCACGAGAAACTTTGACTGAAGATAGGGGGACCATCCTCTAAGGCTAAATACTCCCAATTGACCGATAGTGAACCAGTACCGTGAGGGAAAGGCGAAAAGAACCCCTGTGAGGGGAGTGAAATAGAACCTGAAACCGTATACGTACAAGCAGTAGGAGCAGACTTGTTCTGTGACTGCGTACCTTTTGTATAATGGGTCAACGACTTATATTTTGTAGCAAGGTTAACCGAATAGGGGAGCCGTAGGGAAACCGAGTCTTAACTGGGCGAATAAGTTGCAAGGTATAGACCCGAAACCCGGTGATCTAGCCATGGGCAGGTTGAAGGTTGAGTAACATCAACTGGAGGACCGAACCCACTAACGTTGAAAAGTTAGGGGATGACCTGTGGCTAGGAGTGAAAGGCTAATCAAACCGGGAGATAGCTGGTTCTCCCCGAAATCTATTTAGGTAGAGCCTCGGACGAATACTTACGGGGGTAGAGCACTGTTTGGGCTAGGGGGCCATCCCGGCTTACCAACCCCATGCAAACTCCGAATACCGTAAAGTAATATCCGGGAGACACACGGCGGGTGCTAACGTTCGTCGTGGAGAGGGAAACAACCCAGACCGCCAGCTAAGGTCCCAAAGTTTATGCTAAGTGGGAAACGATGTGGGAAGGCTTAGACAGCTAGGAGGTTGGCTTAGAAGCAGCCACCCTTTAAAGAAAGCGTAATAGCTCACTAGTCGAGTCGGCCTGCGCGGAAGATGTAACGGGGCTAAGCATAACACCGAAGCTGCGGTAGCGAATTTATTCGCTAGGTAGGGGAGCGTTCTGTAAGTGGCTGAAGGTGGATTGAGAAGTCTGCTGGACATATCAGAAGTGCGAATGTTGACATGAGTAACGATAATGGGGGTGAAAAACCCCCACGCCGAAAGACCAAGGGTTCCTATCCCATGCTAATCAGGGTAGGGTAAGTCGGCCCCTAAGGCGAGGCAGAAATGCGTAGTCGATGGGAAACAGATTAATATTTCTGTACTTTTAATCATTGCGATGGGGGGACGGAGAAGGCTAGGTGAGCACGGCGATGGTTGTCCGTGTGAAAGTGTGTAGGTAGGCTGCTTAGGTAAATCCGGGCGGCTAATACTGAGACACGAGACGAGTCACTAAGGTGATGAAGTCATTGATGCCATACTTCCAGGAAAAGCCTCTAAGCTTCAGATGATTAAGAACCGTACCCCAAACCGACACAGGTGGTCAGGTAGAGAATACTAAGGCGCTTGAGAGAACTCGGGTGAAGGAACTAGGCAAAATGGTACCGTAACTTCGGGAGAAGGTACGCCCACATTAGGTGAAGATACTTGCTATCGGAGCTGAAGTGGGTCGCAGTGACCTGGTGGCTGCAACTGTTTATTAAAAACACAGCACTCTGCTAAATCGAAAGATGACGTATAGGGTGTGACACCTGCCCGGTGCCGGAAGGTTAATTGATTGGGTTATCTTCGGAGAAGCTCATGATCGAAGCCCCGGTAAACGGCGGCCGTAACTATAACGGTCCTAAGGTAGCGAAATTCCTTGTCGGGTAAGTTCCGACCTGCACGAATGGTGTAATGATGGCCACGCTGTCTCCACCCGAGACTCAGTGAAATTGAAATCGCAGTGAAGATGCTGTGTACCCGCGGCTAGACGGAAAGACCCCGTGAACCTTTACTACAGCTTGACACTGAACATTGAGCCTACATGTGTAGGATAGGTGGGAGGCTATGAAACTTGGACGCCAGTTCAGGTGGAGCCATCCTTGAAATACCACCCTTGTATGTTTGATGTTCTAACATTGGCCCCTTATCGGGGTTGTGGACAGTGTCTGGTGGGTAGTTTGACTGGGGCGGTCTCCTCCCAAAGAGTAACGGAGGAGCACGAAGGTTTGCTAAGTACGGTCGGACATCGTACGGTTAGTGTAATGGTAGAAGCAAGCTTAACTGCGAGACGGACATGTCGAGCAGGTACGAAAGTAGGTCATAGTGATCCGGTGGCTCTGTATGGAAGGGCCATCGCTCAACGGATAAAAGGTACTCCGGGGATAACAGGCTGATACCGCCCAAGAGTTCATATCGACGGCGGTGTTTGGCACCTCGATGTCGGCTCATCACATCCTGGGGCTGAAGTCGGTCCCAAGGGTATGGCTGTTCGCCATTTAAAGTGGTACGCGAGCTGGGTTTAGAACGTCGTGAGACAGTTCGGTCCCTATCTGCCGTGGGCGTTGGATGATTGAGAGGGGCTGCTCCTAGTACGAGAGGACCGGAGTGGACGAACCGCTGGTGTTCGGGTTGTCATGCCAATGGCATTGCCCGGTAGCTACGTTCGGAATCGATAACCGCTGAAAGCATCTAAGCGGGAAGCGAGCCTCGAGATGAGTCATCCCTGACAGTTTAACTGTCCTAAAGGGTCGTTGAAGACTACAACGTTGATAGGTAAGGTGTGGAAGTGCTGTGAGGCATTAAGCTAACTTATACTAATTGCCCGTGAGGCTTAACCATACAACGCTTAAGTGTTCTCCTACAGAGACTCAAAATTATTTTGGTTGAATATCCAGCTTTCTGATTGTTAAGACAAATTTTAGTACATTGGTGTATTAACTAGTCGCTCCAAGCCATCCATGGCTACGCGACATAAATACATCCATGTATGTAACAGCTTTGCCTGGTGGCAATAGCGCT
>JAOHFM010000075.1 GCA_028098005.1 Psychrosphaera sp. | reverse complement strand
GCCAGCCACTTGGATAAACGCCAGACGCAGGACAATATTGGTGCTATTTGACAATGGTAAAACCGTTGAACGTTATGCAGTAGCAAGATACGGCGTTGCTAACTTATTTGAAAAGGCATGGGACAAAGAAAAAACGCCCGATCAATGGCAGGGATTAATTGAGTTAATAAAAAGTAAAAGCCCGAAAGCCATTGGTATTAATCAAAGCACGCACTTTGCCTTAGCCGACGGCCTCACCGTGACCGATAAGTCTGAATTTGTTGACGCCTTACCAAGCAATTTAAAATCGAAGGTAACAAGTGCTGAAAAACTGGCGGTTGCCTGGCTAGAAACTCGTACAGCAAAAGAAATGCAATATTACCCCGCATTAGTAAAGGTTGGTCACAAAATTATCGCCAAAGCCTTCTCAAATAGTGTGGTAAAGCCCGGCGTAACCTCTACCGATGATGTTGTTTGGTGGTTAAGAAATGAGAGCAGACGCTTGGGTTTAACAAACTGGTTTCACCCAACGGTTTCAATTCAGCGTAGTGATAATGAAAGTTTTGACCAACTAAAAGCCTTTAGCGATCGCCCTGCTGGCCAAGTTATTCAGCATGGTGACCTGTTGCATGTTGATTTTGGCGTAACTTACTTGAGGTTAAATACCGATCAACAGCAACATGCCTATGTTTTAAAACCGGGCGAAACGGACGCTCCTGAATATTTGAAACAAGCACTTAAAAATGGCAACCGAGTTCAAGACATATTTACAAATGAGTTTATGCTAGGACGAACAGGTAACGAGATATTAAAAACGGCAAGAGAAAAGGCAATTGCTGAAGGCTTAAAGCCTGCTATTTATACCCACCCAATTGGATACCATGGACATGCAGCAGGCCCAACAATTGGCATGTGGGACGCACAAGGTGGCGTGCCGGTTAGAGGTGATTACCCGCTTTATGAAAATACCGCATATTCAATTGAATTAAATGCCGCTACGTTTATTTCACAGTGGAATAAAGAAATAAGGATCATGCTAGAAGAAGAAGCGGTTTTTGATGGTAAGAAGGTAAAATATTTAGATGGCCGTCAAACTAAGTTTCACTTGATCAAATGATAAAAAAGCTCATAGAGACACGTTTCAGTTAACGTTGAGTCATTGCTACACCTTGTTTTACTCCGTTTTCCCAACATATTAAGTTTAGGATAACGGAGTAAATAGGGACTATCACACTAACTTTGTCTAAAGGTAAAGTTTACGCAGTTGTTTCTTATCTAACTTCCCAGTTGCAGTATGTGGTAGCTCTTCAACAAACGTCACTTGTTCCGGTATACACCACTTTGCAGTTTTACCTTCAAAGCTGTCTATCAACTGTTGTTCGGTTATTTCAGCGTTTTCCATTTTTATTGCAAAGACAGCTGGACGTTCTGTCCATTTAGGATCTGGAATACCAATAACCGCAGCTTCCATAATATCAGGGTGATCACTAGCAATGTTTTCTAGCTCAATAGAGCTTATCCATTCTCCGCCTGACTTAATTACATCTTTAGAGCGATCCGTTACCATCATGTAACTATGCTCATCAAAGGTAACAACGTCGCCAGTAGAAAACCACCCGTCTCGGTCATGAGCATCGGATTCAGTTTGGTTAAAGTAACTACTGCAAACCCAAGCTCCTTTAACCTTTAAGTTGCCAGATGCTTCACCGTCCCACGGCAACTCATTGTCTTCATCATCAACAATTTTCATTTCAACGCCATAAACAGGTAAACCTTGTTTAACGCGAATTTGATCTAACTGTTGTTCGTCCAGTTTTAACAATTCAGGTTTCATCACATTTATTGTGCCTAGCGGGCTAAGCTCTGTCATGCCCCACGCGTGTTGCATTTCAACGCCATACTCAGCAAACCCTTTCATTAATCCTAGTGGGCAAGCCGCGCCACCAACAATAAAACGTTTAACCGATTCAATGGTTTCATTTGATTGTTTTAAGTAATTCAGCAACGCTAACCAAACGGTCGGTACGCCAGCAGACATAGTGACTTTTTCAGTGTTAATCAAATTCGTTAACGTTTCACCGTCAGCCATTTTATTACCCGGAAATACTAATTTAGCCCCTGACATTGGGCATGCATAGGGCAGTCCCCAAGCATTAACATGAAACATTGGAACAATAGGCATGATAACTTCGTTGTTACCTATCGACATACTATTGGGCATTGAAATACTAAAGCTATGTAATACCGTTGAACGGTGACTATACAACACCCCTTTTGGGTTTCCAGTGGTGCCCGATGTGTAACAAAGTGAGCTTGCAGCTTGTTCATCAAGCTCAGGGTATTCAAAACTGTCTGGCTCATCGGCAATCAATGTTTCGTAAGCAATTAGGTTTAAGTCGGACTCTGGCAAGTCTTGCTCTTCACATAAAACAACAGTGGCTTTTAGCTCAGGTAATGAGTCTTTGACGGCCTCTAGTGCTGGCAATAATGTTTTATCAACAAAAATAACCTTATCTGCTGCATGATGGAGAATATATTCTAGTTGCTCAGAGTAGAGCCTTGGATTTATGGTGTGGCAAACAAAACCTGAACAAGAAATAGCATAATAAAGCTCAAAGTGACGGTGGTCATTCCAGGCGATTGTTGCTACTCGATCACTACGTTGTAAGCCTAGTTTACTTAGTGCATTAGCCAACTTATCGACTCGTTTGAAGGCGTCTTTGTACGTATACCTAAAACGTTCGTGGTCGTGTGTAACCGAAACAATTTCTACATTACCATACACTTTTTTAGCGTAAGACATGATTGAATTAATGGTAAGATCTGCATTCATCATAGCGCCAGCTAACATACGGGCTCCTTTTTATTTTATTCCGTTAACAATAACTTACGCCTATTAAACTCGGTTGTCACCTATACCAGTACGCCTTTGACTTTTAAACTTGTAACTCCAACGAGTTTTAAAACTGAAACTAATGATTAAAACCGAAACTTGTATTTAAAACCGAACACTTGCTGTTAGTGACAAAGAGAATGTTTTGGCTTTAGAAATATTTAGATTGTCAGTCATCACTAAGCCTTCAAACCAACTATTTGAATACCTCAGTTGAATTGCCTTATTGTTAATATCATAACCTGAGGTAAGTACGCCTTGTGCGGTATTCACCCCGGCTCCTAATACTACGCTGGTATTTAAATCCCTTTTGTTTACCGCTAACAAGTATTCAATTTCATTTTTTTGGTATGCAGCGGTTAAAGCGATGCTTTTTGGCGAGTCCCACGAAAACGGTTTTTCTGACTCAACTCCAGAATATGCTGGGTTAAACCTTAGGATGTCGTTCTCATCTCTATACGTTGTGGCGCTATTTAGCGTGCCCGAGCTATAGCCAATGCGATCAAATTCAAACCCTGAAAA
>JAOHFM010000072.1 GCA_028098005.1 Psychrosphaera sp. | reverse complement strand
CGGAACAAACTATGTACCGTGAACTTGAAGAGGAAGTGGGGCTTAAGCCAGATGACGTAGAAATTCTGGCGGTGAGTAAAAACTGGCTTCGCTATCGGTTACCTAAGCGACTTATTCGTCGTGAGAGTATGCCGATATGTATTGGTCAAAAACAGAAATGGTTTTTACTGCGCTTGCGATGCAAAGAATCCGATGTAGATTTATTGAAGTCAAACCATCCAGAGTTTGACGATTGGCGCTGGGTTAGTTATTGGTACCCAATCAGAAATGTCGTGTCGTTCAAAAGAGACGTGTATCGGCGTGTAATGAAAGAGTTTGCTCATATTGTGATGCCTATGGGACGACAACAGTCATCACGTGGTGATCATATGGGTAATAAGTCGGCGAACCATCGATTTAAACGACGAAATCAAAAGTCTCAACAACCAAGGAATAAAGCTCAAAAACAACAATAACGTTTTTATATTATGCTAGACGAACTGAGACGCATCACCCACAATTTTGTTCAGGAGCCAAACTTAGACTTGGCTCTTGCAAGTCTCGTTAGCGATATAAAGCACTGTTTAAATACAGATTGTTGCTCTATTTACCTTGCTGAACCCGATCAGAAGTTACTCCGCTTAAAAGCCACCGATGGCCTAAACCTAGACGCAGTAGGCCAGACTATAATGCGTTTTGACGAAGGCTTAACAGGCTGGGTGGCTGAACGTGGCGAGCCCATTAAAGTACATAATGCGCTTCAGCATGCACGATTTAAACAGTTCCCAGCCATAGAAGAAGACACCTATTCAGGTTTCTTAGGTGTGCCAATAATGCACCGCAGAAAAATACTCGGTGTTATCTCCCTTCAGCAATCAGAGTCCAGATATTTTGAACAACAAGAAGAAGCCTTTTTAGTTACGTTAAGTGCTCAATTAGCGTCAACGTTTGCTAACGTAACCTTGCGATTGCGCTCACAAGATGTTCAAACGAATGAACACGCAGGTTTGGTTCTGCAAGGGGCATCTGGCGCTCGTGGTGTTGGTATAGGCCATTCATATTTGGTCCAAACAAACATTGAGTTTTCAGACGTTTCGTTGAAAAAAGTGATTGAAAGCGAGCCAGAAAAAGCGCGTTATTTTAATGCGGTAGAAAATACTCGAGCCGACATTATTGAAATGACACAACGTATGTCAGATCAACTGCCTAAAGATGCGTTAGCTATTTTTGACGTTTACCAACAGCTATTAGAAGCTGCTAGCTTAGGCAACGAAGTTGTTGAAAAAATTAACCAAGGTTGGTGTGCGGTTTCAGCGTTAAAAATCGTCGTTGAAAAGTACATCGCAGAATTTGAAAAAATGGACGACCCTTATATCAGGGAGCGTGCCGTTGATGTTAAAGACTTAAGCCGACGTTTACTTGAGCATTTAACGGCAAAAGCAAACCGTGCACTTGCAATCCCCACGTCAGCAATCATCATCGCAGAAGAAGTGACCGCATCCATGCTGGCGGAAATTCCACGTGAACAAATTTCCGGTATTGTGTCTTTTAAAGGTGCAGAAAACTCCCATGCAGCGATTATGGCGAGGGCGCTTGGCATTCCGGCCGTTATTGGTGTTAGAGACGTGCCTATTTTGCAGCTTGATGACGTAGATATCATTGTTGATGGGTATAGCGGTAAAGTTTTTATTTGCCCGAATGAGGCCATTTTAGATGAATACAGAAAGCTAGAGTCTGAAGATAAAGCTTTTGCTGATTTATTAAAACAAGAAGCGGATGAGTACGCGCAAACCGCATGTGGCCGTCGTATTTCGATGTATATTAATTCAGGTATGGGTTTTGAAGGTGACATTGCTGAACAACAGCACATTGAAGGCATAGGCCTTTACCGAACTGAATACCTTTTTATGATGCGTCAACGTTTTCCATCTGAGCAGGAGCAGCAAGCCTTCTATCAAGAAGTCTTAGGTGACTTTGATGGTAAGCCCGTGATCATGAGAACACTGGATGTTGGCGGTGATAAACAGTTACCGTACTTTCCTATCATTGAAGAAAACCCGTTTTTAGGATGGCGTGGTATTAGACTAACGCTAGATCATTCAGAAATATTTTTAGTTCAGATTAGAGCCATGATTAAAGCGAACATTCTGACTAATAACCTACATATAATGCTACCGATGGTGTCCGATATTGGTGAAATTGAAGAGGCGTCAAGGTTAATCAGGCAAGCGCACCGTGAAGTAGAAAACGAAATGTTTGAAGCCGACAACGCCGCTCGCGTACCAATGCCAAAAATAGGCGTGATGATTGAAGTCCCTAGCATGATTTTTCAACTGCGAAAGCTAAAAGGAAAGATTGATTTTTGCTCCATCGGCACAAATGATTTAACTCAATACCTGTTAGCGGTGGACAGAAACAATGATAAAGTATCAGGCCTTTATGATGCTTATCATCCTACGGTTTTAACCGCGATTAAAATGATTGCCGATGAAACCAAAAATATAGGTATACCTTGTAGCGTTTGTGGAGAATTAGCTGGCGACCCAGGTGGAGCAATGCTGTTGACGGGGATGGGTTTTGATCAACTAAGTATGAATACCCAAAACGTTTTGCGTGTAAAGTGGGTATTAAAAAAAGCAGAGCATCAGGTTTTACAAAAGTTAGTTGAAGATGTGCTTGATTGTACAAGACCAGACCAGGTGAAGTTTAGAGTAAACAGAACGATATTAAACATTGGCGCAGCTGGTATTCTCAGAGCCGGCAATTAAATTGGATTTAACGTGACAGACCTACTTATTTTTACGCCTATACTCGGTATTATAGCCGGCTTTTTATCAGGCCTTCTTGGTATTGGTGGTGGCATTGTTATTATTCCTGTCTTGCTATATTTGTTACCTCAGTTACCTCAAGTAGATGAAAGTAATGTGGCTATTATTGCTATTGCTACCTCGTTATTCACAATTTGTATAACTGCATTTTCCTCAGGACGCAGTCATTATAAAAATGGCAACGTAGACTGGCTAATAACAAGACCGGTTATTGTAACTGTGGGCTTGTCAGCGGTAATCGCGTCGCAGATTGCAGTTCAGCTGTCTTCTGCTTGGTTAACCAAGATCTTTGCCATATTGCTTATTGTTCTCGCAATATTAATGTGGAGAGGAAAGCATGACGTTGCTGATGAAAATCATGAAGTCAACAATACTAAATTGGGCGTTGGGGGTATTTTAACAGGTACTTTAGCTGCCATGGCGGGTTTAGGCGGCGGAGCAATCTTAGTGCCTTATATGACATTTATTGGTGTTCATGTAAGACAAGCTATTGCAACGGCGGCTATTTCTGGTGTTATTGTTGCGGTGTTTGGCACAATTGGCTACCTATGGGCTGGTTGGGGGTGGACAAGTTCGGCAGACTTTTTAGGTTATGTTCATTGGCCAACGGCGCTTATGATTATGGCTTTTTCATATTTTTCAGCACCTTGGGGCGTTAAAGCGGGACAAAAATTACAACAAGCGCAACTAAAGAAGGTTTTTGCTGTCTTTATGATGCT
>JAOHFM010000074.1 GCA_028098005.1 Psychrosphaera sp. | reverse complement strand
CTTTGACAAGCTCGAATCTCAATTTAATCTTTCTCGATTACCTTACGCTGCAAAAATTCTTTTAGAAAACCTTTTACGTCATGAAGATCGGCCATTTGTGCAAGAAGACGATATTCTTACTTTAGCCAAATGGGATACCAAGTCTGAAAAAGAGCAGGAAATATCATTTGTCCCTGCCAGAGTCGTATTGCAAGACTTTACCGGTGTGCCAGCCATTGTAGATTTAGCCGCAATGAGAGACGCTATCTCTTCATTGGGTGGTGATGCTCAGAAAATAAATCCATTTAATCCCGTCGAGCTAGTCATAGACCACTCTGTGATGGTGGATCATTTTGCCACGGAAGATGCTCTGAAAAAAAATACTGATATTGAAGTTGAAAGAAATAAAGAACGTTATCAATTTCTTAAGTGGGGACAATCGGCGTTTGATAATTTTAAAGTAGTACCGCCTGGACGAGGCATTGTTCACCAAGTGAATTTAGAGTACTTAGCAAGGTGTGTTTTTGAAGGCGACTTTGATGGTGAAAAATGGGCTTATCCAGATACCTTAGTTGGTACAGATTCACACACTACAATGATAAATGGCTTAGGGGTTTTAGGTTGGGGCGTAGGCGGTATTGAGGCTGAAGCAGCCATGCTAGGTCAACCAGTGACTATGCTAATACCTAAAGTTGTCGGCTTTAAACTTAGCGGCAAGCTAAAACCAGGAGTCACTGCAACAGATCTGGTATTAACGATTACAGAGCAACTTCGTAACCATGGCGTTGTTGGTAAGTTTGTTGAGTTTTATGGTGAGGGTTTAGCGCAATTATCGTTAGCTGACAGAGCCACAATTGCCAATATGGCTCCAGAATACGGCGCCACATGCGGAATATTCCCTTTAGATAAAGAGTCTTTAAATTACTTAGAGCTAACCGGTAGAGATAGTGCAGATATAGAAAGAGTTGAAGCCTATGCTAAACAATTAGGAATATGGCACGATCATGCAACGCCAGAAGCGGAATATCATGAACGGTTGGAGTTTGACTTAGATAGTGTTGTACCGAGTATTGCTGGTCCTAAACGCCCTCAAGATAGAATTGCATTAGATAAAGCTGCCAAAGCTTATAAAGACTGGGCAACCCTCAACGGTGCCGATTCTATCGATAAAAAAGCCAAAGTAACTAAAGACGGTAAAGAGTTTTATCTTAACAATGGCTCTGTTGTCATTGCCGCTATTACAAGCTGTACTAATACCTCAAACCCTTCTGTATTGGTTGCGGCAGGATTATTAGCGAGAAACGCCGCTAAGTTGGGCATTAAGTCTAAACCATGGGTTAAAACTTCCTTAGCGCCAGGCTCACAAGTGGTAACTGAATATTTGGAAAAAGCCGGGTTAATGGATGACCTAGAAGCGCTTGGTTTTAACTTAGTTGGATACGGCTGTACAACGTGTATTGGTAATTCTGGGCCTTTACCTCCGGAAATTGGCGATACTATTCGTGAAAACGATTTGTCAGTGACGTCGGTATTATCTGGCAACCGAAATTTTGAAGGCCGTATTCATGCTGATATAGCAGCTAATTACTTAGCGTCTCCCCCATTAGTAGTGGCCTATGCAATAGCAGGTAATATGAATATCGATATTACTAAGGATGTAATTTGCAAAGACGATGACGGCAATGATATTTATCTGAAAGATTTATGGCCAACAGACCAAGAAATTAAAGACGTGGTAGAAACGTCTATTTCCAGATCAATATTTACTGATAAATATTCAGATGTGTTTAATGGAGATGATAGTTGGAATAACCTACAAGGTGGCTCGGAAAGTATCTATAAATGGCCAGAATCGACCTACATAAAACAACCTCCATTTTTTGCTGACATGTCTAAAACTTCGGCTGCAGTCAACTCAATTGCTGGCGCAGCATGCTTAGTAAAAGTAGGTGACAGTATTACCACGGACCATATTTCTCCTGCTGGTACGATTGCAGGTGATAGCCCAGCGGCTAAATACTTAGAAGAGCAGGGCGTTGAGAATAAAGACTTTAACTCTTATGGCTCTCGAAGAGGTAACCATGAGGTTATGATGCGCGGTACGTTTGCTAATGTGCGATTACAAAATCAATTGGCACCAGGCACAACAGGAAGTGCTACGACTCACTTCCCATCAAACAAAGTAATGTCAATTTTTGATGCCGCCATGCTCTATCAAGAAGAAAACGTGGACACAGTAGTGCTAGCTGGTAAAGAGTACGGTACTGGTTCGAGTCGAGATTGGGCCGCTAAGGGTCCCTCTCTTTTAGGCATTAAAGTTGTTATGGCAGAAAGCTATGAGAGAATACATAGGTCTAACTTAATAGGTATGGGAATTTTACCTTTACAGTTTAAGCCTGGTGAAAGCGCTGATTCACATGCTTTAACCGGCAACGAGCGTTTTGATATTCCTGCCGTAGAAGCGTCGCAGAAAGAACTAATAGTTAGCGTAACAAGCGATACGGAAACGAAGGAAATTACGTTTGATATTAGAATAGATACCTTAAATGAATATGACTACTTTTCTAATGGCGGTATATTGTCTTATGTTATTCGGAATATGCTGGGAACACTATCTTAAAGGTGGTACCTACACCAAGCTGACTTTCAACTGAAATATCAGCACCATGGTCTTGGAGTATTCCATATGAAATGGAAAGCCCAAGGCCTGTTCCGACACCCACTGGTTTAGTAGTAAAAAATGGCGTAAAAAGCTTTTCTTGGTTTTTTTCGCTAATTCCCGTGCCTGTATCGCTAATGGTTACAATAACCTCTTCATTAACTTGCCAGGTTTTAATGGTAATGGTTCCGCCTTCTTCCATGGCGTGTTTAGCATTAATAAGCATGTTTACGATGACTTGCTCTATCTGGCCAAAATTGGCTTTTATTTGACTGGTGTCAGCTAACGTTTTTACCACCTCGCAGTTGTATTTAAGCTCATTCCAAACCAGTTGTATTGAGTCCTCAATGCAATCATTTAAACTTATGGGACTGTAACTAGAGGCGTCACTATGAGAAAACGATTTTAATCCAGCAACTATATCTTGAACTCGCTTCAAGCCGCTTTTCGATGCCGATAACAAACTTTCAATATCAGACATGATAAAGTCGACGTCCTCTTCTTGCCAAATAGCATTAATTTTCTTTAAAGCAGAGTCATCGTTTTCTAAATTTGGAATATTTTCTAATAAGCTATTCAACACGTCGACGTATTCAGTCAGGGTTTCATAGTTACTAATGACAAAACCAATAGGGTTATTGATCTCGTGTGCGACGCCAGCAGCAAGTTGGCCAACCGATGCCATTCTTTCTGACTGAATAAGTTGCCGTTGTGTGTCATCGAGTTTTCTATGGGCTTTTTCTAACTCTTTAAATCTATTGCCCAGATTAACGGTTGCCATTTGTCGCTGAACTGCAACGGCTAACATG
>JAOHFM010000073.1 GCA_028098005.1 Psychrosphaera sp. | reverse complement strand
GTACTTAGATGAAATGGTGATCATTATTGACCCAAGCCTAAATCCAGATGGTTTGAGTCGTTTTGCACTTTGGGCCAATCAGCACAAAGGTAAAAACATTAACAAAGATCCTAATAACCGTGAACATAATCAAGGTTGGATTCGTGGTCGCGTAAATCAATATTGGTTCGACTTAAACCGTGATTGGTTATTGCTGCAACATCCAGAATCGCAAGCGCGAATTGCTGAGTATCAACAGTGGCGACCGCATGTACTTACAGATCATCACGAAATGGGCACAAACAGTTCGTTCTTTTTCCAGCCTGGAATTCCTTCACGTAAAAACCCATTAACTCCAGATAAAAACGTAGCGCTGACTAAACAGTTGGCCACGTATCATGCAAAAGCGTTTGATGAAGCAAACAAGCTTTATTTTACTGAAGAAGCTTTTGACGATTTTTATGCAGGTAAAGGTTCTACGTATCCTGATTTGCACGGCAGCATTGGTATTTTGTTTGAGCAAGCGTCTAGCCGCGGGCACATTCAAGAGTCAATTAACGGTGATTTAGATTTTCCTACCACTATTAAACATCAAGTAATGTCTTCGTTTTCAACGTTAGAAGGCAGCCTGAAAAGTAGTGATGACTTAAAAAGCTTCCAAGACGAATTTAAATCGAGTGTTAAAAGCTTGGTAAAAAAAGCGGACTTTGATGGTTTTTTATTAACTGAGAAAAATGACAAAACAAGACTTAACAAACTGTTAGCGCTTTTATCTAAGCATAATATTAAATCTTACGCGTTAAACTCTGATACTAAAGTGAACGGTAAAAAGGTAATTGCATCAAATTCTGTTTACGTGCCTTTAAATCAACCACAAGTCAGACTTATTCAGTCAATATTTTCAACTCAAACATCGTTTAACGACAATACATTTTACGATGTGTCGAGCTGGAATTTAGCGTATGCGTTTAATATACAATTTGAAAAAGTAAAGTCTGCAAGAAAGTTAAAACTGTCAAAAACACCTTGGGAACAACCGCAGAATAAAGCAACTCAGCTTGATATGAGCTCGGCATATAGCATTGCTATAGATTGGCATGACTTTAATGCACCAGCGTTAGTTTATGAGCTACTAAACAACGGCATAAAAGTAAGAGCTGCGCTTAAACCATTTAATGCAAACACTATTGCTAGCATCAACTCTAGTGCAACAAAAGCACAGAATGCGAAAGCATTTGCAGCGGGCACAATGTTGATTAATGCGGGTCTTCAGCAAGAAGGCTGGCAAGACAAATTGAACAGCGCGTTAAACAAATACCCTGTTAGCGTATCTACAATCAAGAGTGGTTTAACATCTACTGGCATTGATTTAGGTAGCCGACTGATGATGCCTGTTACCTTGCCAAAAGTTCTAATGGTGGGTGGCATGGGTGCAAACCTATATGAAGTAGGCGAAACTTGGTACATGCTAGATAGCCATGTAGGATTTTCTCCAACCATCATAAATAAAAGCAGCTTAGGTTATGTAAACCTATCGGATTACACGCACGTTGTATTAACGGATGGCAGCTACTCTAAAAAAGATGAATCGTTAGCTGATGATTTAAAAGAGTTTGCTAAGCAAGGCGGTACAGTTTGGGGACAAAAACGTGCTGCGTTATGGTTGGCAAAAGAAGGGCTTTTAAAAGTAGACACTATTGCTCAGAGCGAAATGTATAAGCGCTTTAATACAGACAATTTAAAGTTTGGTGATAAAGAAGCGTTAGGCGGTAAGCAACGTGTAGCTGGTGCTTTCTTCGAAGCAAAACTTGATTTGTCGCACCCGCTGGCCTTTGGTTTAACAAACAATACTATTGCGCTATTTAAAAACCGCACAGACTTATTGTTAACACCAAAAGTACCATTCAGTGCTGTGGCCACCTATACTGACAAGCCTTTAATGGCTGGTTACGCCGACAATACAAACGTAGAAAAAATTGCAGGAGCGACCGGACTAGTTGCACAAAGAATGGGCCGAGGCGTGGTGATAGGCATGACTGACAACCCTAATTTTAGAGCAATCATGTACGGTTCAAACCGTTTATTTGTGAATAGTTTATTTATGTCCCCAGCGGTTCGATATTAAATAAATAACCTGGTAGCGCCACAGGCAATATATACGTCGGTGGCGCCCGCATTTTTTAGCGCTACGGTGGCGGCTTTTACACTGGCACCTGTGGTTAGCACATCGTCTATCAATAATATTTTTTTGTCTAAAATAGGCTCAAGGGCAACAAACGCATTGGCAATATTCGTTAGCCGCTGTTCTCTATTATTGGTTGACTGCGCTTTAGTGTACTTATGTCGAACCAAACCTGTATATACAGGTATTTCAATTTCCTTTAAAAAAGCAGACATTATAAGTACTGACTGATTATAACCACGAGAAACCCATCTAAATGGATGTAATGGAAGTGCGCAGACAAAGTCGATATCAGGCCAATTTTGTTGTTCTACTTGTCGAGCTAAAAGGTAGCCAATTAACCGACTGGCTTGCAGTTCTTGAGAAAACTTGAGCTGACTAAGCCACATAGATAAGGGCCAACTATAGTCGCCAATGGTGGCAATACCATTAACATTATCACATACCAGTTGTCCCATGATTTCTGTTTCGGTTAGGTCGAGCCCATTTGGTAAAAACTGTAAATCACTAAAACAAACACTGCATAATGTTGGGACCTGATGTATTCGGGTGTGTTTTACTTTTTCATTACACAAGCTGCATGGCACAACACTTTGAATGAGATGAACAAGCCAAGTAAACTTCGTGAATAATTGATTAATAGTGGTTTGCCTTTGTGTGGAAAACTATAAACAGAATTTAGGTATAAATGACTTATGAATAATGCGCCAATAATCCTGATCCATGGCTGGGGTATGAATAAACAAATATGGAATGGCGTTGTAGAGTCAAGTGAGCCGGAGCTTCTTAAAAGAATTGTCACCGTTGATATGCCAGGATATGGCGACAACACTGAGATTCCTGAAAACTATGATATTGACGCGCTTGCGACGTGGCTGAAAAGCATTGTTAAAGAGCCAAGCCATATTGTTGGTTGGTCATTAGGCGGTTTGCTTGCAATAAAATTTGCCAAGCAATATCCGGAATTAGCGTTGAGTGTGGGTTTGGTATCAAGCACACCTAAGTTTATGGAACAAGGTGATTGGCCAGGCATAAAGCCGAATGTATTGGCGATGTTTTCAAAACAACTCGTGGTGGATCATAAAGACACAGTAAAACGTTTTTTAAAGATTCAGGCGTTAGGTAGTGAATCAATGCGAGCAGACTTAAAGCAAATTCAGGAATGGGTATTCTCAGTTCCTAGCCCGTCTGTTAAGGCACTAAGTGCCGGTTTAAAAATGCTTCAAAATGTTGACTTGAGAGATGAGTTTTCCACGTTAAATCAACCGGTAAATATTCTTTTAGGTCGTTTAGACTCGCTAGTGCCAAATGGTGTTGA
>JAOHFM010000070.1 GCA_028098005.1 Psychrosphaera sp. | reverse complement strand
TGCTTTTTCAATAGGAACAATGAATTTATGAGGACCATTTGGATCCGTTGCCCATTGATTATAACCGGGGTTCATTTTATGAAGGTCATTGAGCTCCATTCCTGCAAGCTCGGCGGCTTTTGCTATATCAATTTGTTTTTTTGCGTCAATTACAGAGATGGCAGGCTCGTTAGCAATAGGGTACCAACTTACTTTAAATTCGTCTGAGCGCTTTAACAAATCTGATAATGCCAATAACTTTGGTACATAGGCTGAGGTTTCTCTTGGTAAATCTAGAGACCAAAAGTCAGTGGGAAGGTGCCTTTTTCTATTTCGTTTTATTGCTCTAAGCACACGGCCTTCACCGGAGTTATAGGCAGCAATAGCGTTTAACCAATCGCCATCTAGCGTTTTATGAAGGAAAGATAAATAGTCTAATGCAGCTCTAGTTGAAGCAGCAACATCACGTCGTCCGTCATACCACCATGTTTGCTTTAGCTTAAAACGATTACCTGTACCAGGAATAAATTGCCATAAACCTGAGGCTCGACCATGTGAATATGCAAATGGGTCAAACGCACTTTCTACAATAGGCAGAAGAGCTAATTCAATTGGCATTTCTCGCTTTTCTATTTCTTCAACAATAAAATGAAGGAATGGCTCAGCTCGCTTTGCAACACGAGTTATATAACTTGGGTGCTTTGCATACCAATTTCGCTCTGTCACAACTTGTCTATTTTGCGGTATTTCAATAGAAAGTTGATAACTAATTCTGTCCCAGACGTCGTCAAATTCAATAGGCTCTTCGTCTAATTCTATTGTTCCTATTTCTGGTTGAAGCGCAGCAATTGTTAGCGCGTCAACGACTTCGCCAGGACTAGCTATAGCCTTTGGAACTGTGGTTGTTTTTAGGCGTGAAGAGGTCGTTGCTAATTCAGCATCGCTTGATGCATTTGGGGTAACATTACAACCAGCGAGTGCAACGAGTGCGGAGATTAAGACAACAATATTGTTTTTCTTTAAATACATATAATTAAGACACTTTTAATAGGGGCGGCAAGGGTCGCACGCCGAAGATTAGAGGTAATAATAACCTAAACAACTTAGTGTAGCTAATGCATTACTTAAATTTCTAAAACTTGTCTTTCCATTTTCTAACTAAGGTAAAGGCCTCTAAATCAGAGGGGCTAGTATCCAGTTGGAAGTTTTTTTTGACAGACTCTTTTAACTCGTTGGTATGACATAACAAAAATGGATTGATCTTTTTTTCTACTGCAATAGTTGTAGGCACAGTAGCTTCATTAACTTTCCGTTTGCGCTCTACTGTAGTCCTGAACTCTTTTATTTCTTCATTACTCGGTAAAACGTGCTGTGCAAATGTTGTATTTGCAAGTGTATATTCGTGTGCGCAATAAACGTCGGTATCGTTTGGCAATTCAATCAATCGATTCAAAGAATTTAACATTTGGCTAGGTGAGCCTTCAAAAAGTCTGCCGCATCCACTGGAAAAGAGTGTATCGCCAACAAATACATTTGGTTTCGAATAGTAAGCGATATGATCAATAGTATGTCCTGGTACGGAAATCACTCTAAATGGCACACTTGAAATAGATAAATTAAGCTCGTCACCGTCTACACAAGGGTGTGTAACCATTGAAAACCTTTCTGTCGCAGGACCAAAAACCTTTGCATTTGGAAATTGTTTTAATAGTGTTTCCACACCTCCAATATGATCGGCATGGTGGTGAGTCAACAATATTTCTTTCAGTTCTAAACCTTGTTCATCAAGCAAGTTTATAACAGGCTGAGCATCGCCAGGATCTACAATTACGGCCTGATTCAATTTGTCTTTTAATAACCACAGGTAGTTATCATTAAATGCGGAGATACGAACAATGGAATACATATTGGTTTCCTAGACTTTTTTCGTTATAACTATACTAACTAATTGAGGTTCACAGTAGAAGAGGTACTTTTGAAACCAGCATTAGGTTATAAGTCATTAATTCAATTGCAAGATTGGAGTTTAATACCCAAAGGGCAGATGTTACGTTGTTCTGAGCAAGAAATTATTGAAGAACGATTAAAGTATTGCTTTGGTCAATATCTATTAAAAATAGGAGCGCTTAGTAGTGAAATAAAAACAGATTCTTGTGCCATTAACACTCAAGTCAATCTAACATCAGAACAAACTAAAAAGGCGAACACTGTTGTTGTTGGTGAGTTAGAAGAACTGCCTTTTTTAGAAAGCTCAATTGACGCAGTAGTAATGAATCATGTTCTTGAGTATGGCTCTGACCCTCATCAGTTACTGCGTGAAGTCCATCGTGTTTTATTGCCAAACGGTAATCTAATTATTAGTGTATTTAACCCAATTTCACTTCTAGCGGCTTTTAAATTCATCCCTAACCAAAATTGTACGGAGTTTAAGTCAGGCCGCTTTTTTACAATTAGCCGGATAAAGGATTGGTTACAGCTTCTTGGGTTTGAGATTACGTATGAAAGGAACACTTACTTTCCCTTTGATTTTAGCGACGCTGAGCAACAGAGACCTTATTTAACAGACTTAGTGAAACGTTTATTTCCTTGGAGTGGAGGCGTATGTGTTTTAGTTGCTAAAAAGAGAGAATGGCCTTTAACTCCAATAAGGCCGAGAGTGCGGTATAAAACTGTTTTTAATCCAGCGGTTAGAACCGGCTCGTTTAATAATCGAAACTCTTAAAATCTCAATATAGTTACGAAACCGTCGGACTATAAAAGCGTTGTTAGCAATTGTTGCACTTCAACGGTTAGCTATTATTCAATTTTGATTCGGCCTCAATTGAAAGGTCTCGCATATTAATTGCGTATTGTTGTAAGCGTTTATCAAGCTTTGTTTTTGGCTCCCAAGCCTCTACCAATACTTTATCACCATCTGCATCAACCGCGATAAACGTAATAATGCAATGGTTGGTTTCTAATGGGTTGCTAAGTTTAGGATCTGTCGCTTTAACACTAACATATATGTGCATGCTGGAATTACCAGTGTGAACAACCTTAGCTTCTACAGTCACTAGGTTTCCAACCAAAACAGGTCTTACAAAGCGAATAGCGCCCACTGAAACAGTAATGCAGTACTTACCACTCCAACCCGCTGCGCAAGCATATGCAGCTTGGTCAATCCATTTCATAACAACACCACCATGAACTTTTCCGCCAAAATTTACGTCTGTTGGCTCTGCTAGAAAACGAAATTCAACAGCTCGACTTGGTTTATGCATACTTTCCCCCTTTTTTATTACTCTAATTGTGGTTGTAAATTCAAAAATTGCTATGTTTTTAAACAAATTAAGGTCAGGCCAAAGAAGATATACAATATTCTTTACAGAAAAGCCTTTAATAGTGCTTGGTTAAAGTTGACGTTTACGTTAACTGATATTAAATTGTCTGCCATAAAACCTATAATCAAACCTATACTGTTTAAGCGACAACGCTACGGTATAAATTTTGGGAGTATATATGAAGATCCTAGTGCCTATAAAAAGGGTAATCGATTACAACGTTAAAGCTCGTGTAAAAGCTGACAACTCTGATGTTGATTTAGCAAACGTGAAAATGGCAATGAACCCGTTTTGTGAGATTGCAGTGGAAGAAGCTGTTCGTCTAAAAGAGCAGGGCAAAGCAGAAGAAGTCATTGTTGTATCAATTGGCGATAAGTCTTGCCAAGAGCAGTTACGTACCGCGTTAGCACTGGGTGCAGATAGAGCGATACAAATTGACTCAGACGCTAAGCTTGGCTCTTTGCAAGTTGCAAAGTTACTTAAAG
>JAOHFM010000069.1 GCA_028098005.1 Psychrosphaera sp. | reverse complement strand
GGACAACCCCCAATTCAGTCAAATACTTTTTTAAAGAATTTATACTGTTTGGTGATTTTTAACCCAACTTGCTATTGTTTCGTGCAATACGAGCTAGTTTAGTATAAAAAACCATCCATTTCATAATTAAGTTTTTAATTTATTTTCATTAACCACGTTATTATCAATGAGTTTTTTTCGTCAAAGGTTTACAATTACCCTGCAAAATTAACTTCTACTTATAAGAGTGTTCAATGACTGCCAGACTAATTGATGGAAAAGCCATCGCGCAAACTGTTCGTGATAAAGTAAAAACAGGTGTTAGTGCTAGATTAAAAGCCAATAGACGAGCACCAGGACTCGCAGTAGTCCTCGTAGGACAAGATCCTGCCTCTCAAGTTTATGTTGGGAACAAGAAAAAAGCGTGTGAAGAAGTGGGACTCACCTCCAAATCCTTTGACTTACCATCTACAACTTCTGAACAAGAGCTTCTTGCTTTAATCGATGAGCTTAATTCAGATAATGAAATAGATGGAATTTTAGTTCAGCTTCCGCTACCACACGGTTTAAATCCAGAGCGAATTTTAGAGCGCATTCATCCTCACAAAGACGTTGACGGTTTCCATCCATATAACATAGGACGCCTTGCACAACGTGTACCTGCCCTTAGACCATGTACACCTAAAGGTATTATGACGCTACTGGACAATACTCATGTTTTTTATAAAGGCAAACACGCCGTTATAGTTGGTGCATCAAATATCGTTGGTCGCCCAATGTCACTGGAGCTTTTATTAGCGGGTTGCACAACCACAGTGTGTCATAAATTTACTCAAGATCTTGAGGCTCAAGTTCGTCAAGCAGATATATTGGTTGTTGCGGTAGGCAAGCCTGAGTTTATTCCTGGTGATTGGGTTAAACCTGGCGCAATTGTTATTGATGTAGGTATCAATCGATTGGCTGATGGTCGTCTTGTAGGCGACATTCAATTTGATGAAGCGTTTCAACGAGCTTCTTGGATAACACCTGTACCTGGTGGCGTGGGTCCAATGACGGTTGCTTCGTTAGTTGAGAATACGCTAGAGGCTTGTGAAAAGTTTCATAGCTAATGTCAGTTAAAAAGGGAAGCAGCTGTTACATTAAGCTTTACGTTTAAACTTCTGTTAAGCCCTAACTTTCATTACAAAAAAGCCAGCTTAAAGCTGGCTTTTTATTTTTGTATCGAACTATGTAAAGGGTTTATTAACGGATGTTAATTTTCTTCGTTATGCATTTCTAAGCCATTTTCTAATGGTTCTGATAATTTGCCTTTGGCGTTGTCTTTTCTCGCGCTTTCAAGCGACTCCAAGTACGTTTGGTCAATATCTTTAGTAACGTAGTCTCCATCAAATACAGATGTTTCAAAAGACTCAATATTAGGGTTTTGTTCCTTCACTGCTGATTCTAAATCATCAAGTGACTGATAAATGAGTTCATCAGCGCCAATGAGTGCGGCTACTTCATCAGCTTCACGACCATAAGCGATAAGCTCATTTGGCGACGGCATATCAATGCCATATACATTCGGAAAACGAATTTCTGGCGCTGCTGAAGCAAAAAATACTTTCTTCGCACCGGCATCTCTAGCCATTTCTATAATTTGCTCTGAAGTTGTACCGCGTACTATGGAGTCGTCCACTAACAATACATTTTTGCCTTTGAATTCTTCACCGATAGCGTTTAACTTTCTTCGAACAGACTTTTTACGCTGCGCTTGACCAGGCATAATAAATGTTCGACCTACATAACGGTTTTTCACAAAACCTTGACGGTACGGTAAGTCTAACTCATGGGCAATTTGTAGTGCTATGTCGCAACTCGTTTCTGGAATTGGAATAACAACATCAATATCCAGTTCTGACCATTCTTTTTTAATTTTACGGCCTAAGTACGTACCCATTTTAACTCGTGATGCATAGACTGAGATATCATTAAGCTTTGAGTCAGGACGAGCAAAGTAAACATATTCAAATATACAAGGAACACATTTAGGGGTTGGGAAACATTGCTGAGTAAACAACTCCCCTGCTTCCGTAATATACACAGCTTCGCCAGGTGCAACGTCTCTTACTAGTTTAAAGCCATCAATGTCCAGAGCTACGCTTTCAGACGCAACCATGTACTCAACACCTTTGTCAGTCTCTCTTTCACCTAATACTAGAGGTCGAATCCCATTTGGATCTCTAAACGCCAACATGCCATGACCTATGATTACGGCAACAACGGCATATGCACCGCGGACATTTTGGTGTAATCGCTTCACCGCAGAGAACATATTCTCTGCAGTCAATTCCATCAATTTAGATTCACAAAGTTCATGCGCTAAGATATTTAGCAATAATTCTGAATCTGACGTGGTATTGATGTGGCGGCGAGCTTCTTTGAGCAAGTGAGCTCTAAGCTCAGTAGCATTGGTAAGATTACCGTTGTGCGCTAATGATATACCAAAAGGAGAGTTTACATAAAATGGCTGAGCTTCGGCTGAACTTGAGCTGCCAGCAGTAGGATAACGAACGTGGCCGATGCCCATATTTCCTTGCAAACGTTGCATATGACGCTCTTGGAAAACATCACGGACTAAACCGTTGGCTTTACGAAGTCTAAATTTCCCTTCATCAATAGTCACTATGCCAGCTGCATCTTGACCTCTATGTTGAAGGACTGTTAGTCCATCATAAATAATTTGGTTAACCGGTTCTTTGCCAACTATTCCAACAATACCACACATGATACGTTCTCCATCAAGGTTGTGTAGAGAGTAAACTTGAGTTTTCTTTTAACAATTCAAAAAACCATTCAACAATAAAAGCGAATTCAGGTATTAGAATTGAGTTTTGCCACCAAAGCGAGTCACTCGATGGCGTCAATGTATCTAAAAAGAGTAATGTAGCCGCAACAATAAGGGCGCCTCTGAGGCCGCCAAATATCATTCCAAGCATTTTATCTGTGCCGGTTAAACCGGTAAATTGGACTATTTCAGAGAGAATATGATTAACCATCGCACCTAGGATAAGTGTGATAATAAAGAGAATGGCAATGGCAGATCCATTTCGAACCATTTCTTTTTCGATGCCAGTTAAGTAGGAAGCTAAATAGGGATAAAATTGGCTGGCCACAAAAAAGGCTGCGATCCAAACAGCCAGTGACACTGACTCTTTCACGAAACCACGCACCAAACTAACCAATGATGAGATCGCAATAATTGCAATAATTGCGTAATCAATCCATACCATAAAAAACAACTTTTCCACGGGTAATTTTCGGCGCGAAGTCTACCAGAACCAGTTTAGCCCGGCTACTAATTTCTAGTATCAAAACGTGTAATTTTGCCAACCAAACCATTTATTTCTTTTATTTTCAGTTGGGTTTTAACTAGCGTTTCCTTGTCTTGTTCTGGACCTACATAGACTTTAGATAACAGCCCAGCTTGAGTTTTCACAGGCTTGGTATACGTTTCTATACCCGCCTTTCGAAGCTTCTCGCGCAATGACACTACATTTTCTTTATGCTTAAAGCTACCCAATTGCAGAATCCACATTGGCTTTTGAAAGTCGTCTTTTAAGCTTGTTGTTGGTTCCACTTTATTCGTGTCACTCTTTACCGCATCTTCATCAGGTGAGTCCGCATTTGGTGCAACTACCTGTGCAACCACATCAGAATTGTTTGCTGTTACTGAGGTGCTAGAGTCGAACTCATCACTGTCGGAATTTGAATTTTCCGGCTGTTCTTCAGTTTGTTCATCTAGAGCAATTTCATCGCTGTCTGGCGGTATATTAGCCATTGCTTCCTCAACTAGGTCTACCGGAAACTCACTTTTAC
>JAOHFM010000007.1 GCA_028098005.1 Psychrosphaera sp. | reverse complement strand
CGCGACCACCTAGATTCAGGTTCGGTAGCAAGTCCAAATAGGGAAACCGAAGCCATGCTCGACGGTTCGGATGCCGTTTCAGACTGGCCTTTATTAAACGCATTATTAAATACCGCAGGGGGTGCTACTTGGGTTTCTTTGCATCATGGTGGTGGTGTTGGCATGGGCTTTAGCCAGCACTCAGGCGTTGTTATTGTTGCCGACGGTACTGCAGAAGCAGAGCAACGGTTAGCCAATGTGCTTTGGAATGATCCCGCAACAGGCGTAATGCGACATGCAGACGCTGGTTACGACATCGCAATTAATTGTGCAAAAGAGCAAGGTTTAAACTTACCGTCGCTGGAAAATGACGCAGTAGCAAAGGAAGTAAAATAATGAACAAATTAGTACTTACACCAGGGACGTTAGACCTTGATACACTTCGTAAAATTTACGATGCGCCCGTTCAACTTAGTCTTGATGAGTCTTGCAAAGACGCTATTAATAGAAGCCAACAAGCGGTGCAACAAGTTATCGATGAAGACAGAGTCGTTTATGGAATTAATACCGGCTTTGGTTTATTGGCCAATACACGAATATCCAAAGAAGAGTTACAAATTCTGCAACGCAAAATCGTATTGTCGCACGCGGCAGGTACAGGCGAGTATTTGAGTGATAATGTCACCTATTAATACTTTTTTTTTCAATTTCGCCAATAATCGAGTGAATGCTTGTATTTGTGATGGACTATCAATCACCATTGGCATCAACGCGATATCAACGCCAGCGTTAAAAGTTTCAACTAAAGCTTGCTCCGCAGTAAAATGTTTTGCAATGGCACCCATGTCTAATGCATCAGAAATAACCAAACCTTTAAAGCCAAACTCTTCTTTCAATAAACCCGTAATGATTTTTCTCGATAACGTTGCTGGCCTAGTAATTTTCACGCCTGTTTTTGAGGTTATTTCGCTACTATCTAAAGCAGGGAACTGTATGTGTGCAGACATAACAAAGTCGACCGCATTGGCTTCACTTAAAAAGCGAAATGGTTGCAACTCAACGTTTTCCAAGTCTTGATGCGACGAGGTCACTGCTGATAACCCAGAATGACTGTCAATTGATGTATTGCCATGCCCAGGAAAGTGTTTTGCCGTTGTTAATATATTAGCGCTACGCATACCTTCAGATACAGCCTGCCCTAACTCTGCCACTACTTCTGCATTGTCACCAAAAGAGCGAACATTTATGACAGGATTGTTCGGGTTATTATTAACGTCTACATTAGGAGCAAAGTTCAAGTTAAAGCCTAGGTGATAAAGTTGCTGACCAATCGCCTGCCCAACCTCAATGGCATAACTATCTTTAGACATTTGATAAGTGGCGCCAATAGCCATGTTTCCTGGGAATGCGGGATACTCAGCTCTGGGTAAACGAGCAACACGTCCACCTTCTTGATCAATACCAATAAATAACGGTAGGGCAGAATTGGAGTGAGACGCCGCCAATTGAAACTGCTTGTTTAACTGCGTCACCTGCTCCGCATTTTGAATATTTTCTGAAAATAAAATGACGCCACCAACTTCAGACTCTTCAATAAATTGTTTTATTGCTGGGTTCAAACTAATTAGCGGGTCTCGACAACTTTGTTTTTTTAATGCTTTCTGAGTAGATTTGGTTAAATCTCCGGGTTCACAATAAAACCTAAAATCCAGCATCATTTTTTGAGCCAAGGCAGTATCAATCCAGTCGTTTGTTTCTGGCATTGCAGGCATAATTTGACGAGATTCAGATGCGCCCACTTTAAAAACGCCGCTACAAAGTAGAACCAATACGATAAACAGGAGGTTATTTTTAATCTGCACTTTATTTACGTTTCCAGTCTGATGTTTTTTTAGTACATTGTTGATGCATAACAGGATACCATTTTTATGAAATTTATCATCGGCATAGACGGCGGCGGCACAAAAACCGTTGGACGTATAATTAACTCATCTAATTCCCAAAACTTTAGTGCTTCAACTGGCCCCAGTTCGCTTTCGCATGATATTGAAAAAGCTTCTAAAACACTATTGCACCTGATCAACGATCTTATGCAAAAGGCCAATGCGACTCCTTCTAATACCAGTATTGCAATCGGCGTGGCGGGGGGAGGTAACTCAGCTTTAATCCAACAATGCCAGGCGTTTCTTGTTAGTAATACCAATATCACTCGTATAGCGATAGTGGAAGACTGTGAAACCGCGTTGCTCGGTGCAAAATGTGCATCGCTAAACAGCGGTCATTCAAATTTAAACGCTAACAATGACGTTGCATTAGTAACATTAGGGACTGGCTCATTTGTGGCGAGTTCATTGGATGACAAAAACACCTTTTCTGGTGGTTGGGGCTTCCCTATTGGCGATGAAGGCAGCGGCGCTAAACTGGGCTTTTACTTGGTTAACCACTTTTTAAAAATGTGGGATGCCAACCAAATTGAACACTCTGAAAGTCATTCACAAAACAACGACCCTTTGTACTCTTTATTAGTGGAAAGGCTTGGTGCCAGTAAAGAGCAGCTTTTAACGTGGTTGTCTGAGGCATCGCAAACTGACTTTGCGAGCTTAGCCCCTTTTGTATTCGAACATTTCACATCATCACCGTTGGCTAAACTCGTTGTGCGACAACATATAGAAGATGCTGCGGTGCTACTGAGTAATATTACATGTTCAAACATATTTTTAACAGGTGGATTGGCAAGCAGTACTCTTGAACACTTAAAGGCGGCCGATCTGGTTCCAAACATTACCAAGCGCATTCAACTTATTGACAACCCGAGCTTAATGGGCGCACTTGCCATGGCTGATAGCGAAAAAGTCACAGCAAATTCATTAACAGGCGACGTCTTAAAACAGACCAAACCTGTAGAGCAAGTTGAAACCAACTTAACGCCATTAGACAAGCTCGTGTCTGAACAAAGAAATCCGGCCTCTACTCATTTAGACATAATGAACAGCCAAGAAATTGTGGCGTTAATGAACGAGCAAGACCGCTTAGTGCCGCAAGCAATTAAAGCCGTCTCAACGAATATTGCCCTAGCAATTGATGCTATTACTCATTCAATAAATAACAACGGGCGTTTAATTTATATGGGCGCAGGTACCAGCGGCCGCTTGGGCGTGCTTGACGCCGTAGAATGTCCTCCAACATTTAGCACTAATCCTAATTCGGTTATTGGGTTATTGGCAGGTGGAGAAGGCGCAATGTTTAAAGCTGTTGAAGGTGCAGAAGATAGCGCAGAACTAGGCCAAAAAGATCTTATTAATTTAAACCTAACTGCAGCTGATGTTGTTGTGGGCATAGCTGCAAGTGGACGTACACCTTATGTTATTGGCGGTTTAAATTATGCGAAGTCATTAGGCTGCCAAACCATCAGTGTAACGTGCAATCCAATCGCTACCATTAATGACATCGCAGGCATTCCAATCGCTGTTAACTTAGGGCCAGAGGTATTGTCAGGCTCAACTAGATTAAAAGCGGGTAGCGCACAAAAAATGATTCTAAATATGCTAAGTACGGGTGCAATGGTGCAGTTGGGCAAGTGTTATGAAAACCTAATGGTGGACGTCAAGGCCAGTAATCATAAGCTCGTGAAAAGAGCCTGTCGTATTATTGAACAAGCCTGCGATGTTTCTTTTGAGCAAGCTGAGCATTTGCTACATGAGGCGCAAAACAATGTAAAACTTGCAATTTTAATGCATAAGTCTGGCTTAAATCGTGAATCTGCAGCGCAACATTTAGCTAACCATAATGGTTTTTTAAGACTTGCATTAGAAAGTCGCTAACAAACATCATCAACCTATTAATAAAATATTTGTTAAACATGGAGAACACTTGTGAAGCATTGGGGCCTATTAATTTTTGCTGTAATCTTCTCTTTGAACAGCTGGTCTGATGAACGTAAGTTATTAGAAACAAAAACATTAAGAGTTGGCGCTGAACAGGTTGAAGCATACCTTCCTTTGCTAAAAGGCAAGCGAGTTGGCCTGATTGCCAATCAAACGTCCGTTGCCTTTAACGTTGATCTTCATTTGTTAGATTTATTAATGTCCCACAACGTTAATGTCACTCACGTTTTTGCACCGGAACATGGTGTTAGGGGAGATCATAGCGATGGCGAAACTGTTGAATCGTCTGTCGATAGCAAAACTGGCATCCCTCTTGTTTCTATTTATGGTAAAAACAAGCGACCTCCTGCTCAAATAATTGCCCAACTCGATGTCATTGTTTATGACATTCAGGACGTAGGTGCTCGTTTTTACACCTATATCAATAGCATGTTTTATATGATGCAGGCAGCTCAGCAACAAGGCATTCCTTTTATTGTGCTAGACCGACCTAACCCCCACCTTCAAAAAGTAGATGGGCCAATGCTTGATCCAGAGTTCAGATCCTTTGTTGGTCTGCTGCCGCTACCTATGGTTTATGGGTTAACCGTTGGTGAATTAGCGCAAATGATTGTTGGGGAAGACTGGCTCAATACCATTCAACCCTTGCCAAATAATGCAAAATTAAAGCCGCTGGAACTTACCGTGATTCCAGTCAAACATTACAGTCGCTCAGATAGTTATGACTTACCCATTCCACCTAGTCCAAACTTGCCCAACGCAAAAGCTGTGGCGCTATATCCATCGCTCGTTCTGTTTGAAGCAACAACCGTCAGCATAGGTAGAGGGACTCAGCACCCGTTTCAACTGGTTGGTCACCCTAAGCTATTTATCGGTGATTTTATTTTTACGCCTCGTTCTATTCCGGGCGTATCTAAATACCCAAAGTGGGAAAACACTTTACTAACCGGCACTTATCTTTCTGTGGAATACCATGAGGAGAGTGGTGTCACAAATACAGAGTTAGATTTAAGTATATTGCATCAGTGGAGTCAGCTTTTTAAGCCTAAGGTAAGTACACTTCCTAACTCCAATGCGAGTGAAAGTGCTAATAAAAGCGCTAATAATAGCAGTGCTGAAATCAAGCGAAGTCGTCAGTATACCTTCATTGACCGCCCTGATTTTTTTGATAAATTGGCAGGTACTAATCAATTTAGAGCTGATTTACAAAGTGGTAAGTCAATAAAAGAAATAAAGAGGCAATGGCAAGCCGGTTTAAATCAATTTTTATTGGATCGACAACCCTATTTAATTTACCCATAAAATATAGCGCGAACGAAGGATTACCAATGCTGAATATTATTGTATTAACCAATATGGATGTTGCGTCGCACTATGCTTTAAGCCTTTTACTTCCGGCTATTGAAAGTCACAATGTCCATATTTTTAAATCCAGTAAAGTAGGTGGGAGTAAAGAGTTATCAAATGAGCTGGTGGATTTGGCTGCGTTTGAGTCTAATTTGCTAAAATCCCCAGACTTCAAAATGAGCCCACTGCACTCTGCAACATTACTCGACAATATAAACACACCCGAAGGGCTTGAAAAAGTTTCAAAATTAAACCCAGATTTAATTCTATCTATTCGATTTGGCAAAATATTGAAGGACCCTATTATAAAATTACCTGTGCATGGTGTGCTGAACTTGCACTCTGGTTTATTGCCGGAATTTAAGGGGGTAATGGCAACCTTTTGGGCCATGTTCAATATTAATTCAAATGCAATGATAGGGGCGACTATCCATAGTATTGATGATGCCACAATTGATACAGGCCAAATTATTTCTCGGATCCCTCTTACTTTAGAGCCGTCGAAATCATACTGGTGGAATGTTTTAAATTTATATAGACACAGTGTGCCTGAGTTAATAAAGGCTGTTCGAAATATTGAGGAAGGCGCAGTGCTCAATGGCACTCCTCAAACCGGCGAAGGTGATTATTTTAGTTACCCTACAGAAGAAAGCATATTGGCCTTCCATAAAAAAGGGTTCAAACTTTTTGAACCCTCTGATCACCACGACTTTCTAAACTAGCGCGTTGGCCGCTATTATCAATAAAACATCAATCGCCATAGCCAGCTACTATTTAAGTAGTCTTCACAACCTCTTAATTGTGTTGCGTAACGTTTAGCGCGACTATCCACTTTATTGGCAACACGAACTAACCAAGCTTTTTTCCTGTAAGTTTTACGTTTGTAGCCACCCCAACCCTCGTGATAATTCAAATATTGGTTTTTCGCATCCCATTTCGATACTTTGTTCAACCGATTAGTTTTAGCGGTATACCAACCCATAAAATCAATGGCATCTTCAAAATCAGACCGACTACTCCATGAATTTCCAGACTCTTTGACGTACTCATCCCATGTCACGGTTTTAGCTTGAGAGTAACCATAGGCAGAGCTTGCTCGACCAATTGGTATAAAGCCTAAGAAATATTCCATAGGCGGTGCTGCGTCAGCTTTAAAAGAGCTCTCTTGATACATCATTGCCATCACAACATGAATAGGTGTTCCCCACCTATCATTCATGTCGTTTGCGTCATCCCACCAATCTTCTCTTTCTTTAAATATTTCGCATACATTTGAGATATTCTTAGGCTGAGGGGTAGCACAACCGCTGATTAATACTGTTAAAATTAAAATAATAAAACTTTTTTTCATTTTAATTGAACTTTCCTGCTGAAACCTGTCAAACGTTACAGTAACAGATTTTTCCCTGAATTTTGTTGTTGTTTGACGAGTAAATGATTATTTACTCGTTTTTTTTTGCCTGCGATTTAGCAACGCTAAAATCAAGTTGGTAAAATAATACAAATTAAATACTAAGCTTAATAGTTCTTTAAATCATGAGGTTATAAATATATTTAATTTAAATCGAAATTAATTGAAGATTTTGAGAACTTTTTTGTTTGAAGGTGTCTAACATAGTGAAAGCAGTTTTTTTCATTCCCTGGAAGTTGTTGTTATTTTAGCGAGCATATCCTTTTGCTCGCTTTTTTTTGCCTGAAATTTGAAAGCTGAGTATTCTGAGTCGTAATCTTTATCTGGATAATTCAATTGATTGAATTACTTCTCACCCAATCGAACTCAGTGCTTTACCTTAAGAATCAAGCGCAAAGTACTTTTCTAAAAACTCATCAAATGACACCTTGTCATTTGCTTCAATCTCTTTTCGAGCTTTAATTGAGTCTACTCCTTCAGCCAACAAAAAATCAGGCGTAAAAATACTTGGACTATGCTCCGCGTGTTTTTGTTTGTATTCATCGGCCAGCGCTAAGGCGTAATAACCATTATCCGTATTCTTACTTAATAATGTATCTAGTAGCTGACCAGACAAGGTTTTGCTTGGGTCATCTTTCCAATCCCAAATGTTACTAATGGCGTTTGAATAATCCGAGTTACCTAAATGGCCGTCTAACCATAGAGATATTTCTTTCATTTCTTCAAATATACTTGATAGCCACTCTGTGCGAGAAACCGCCTCACCATCTTTAATAAGCTCTAGGTAATCTGCACGACCATTCAAAACAATGCGGTCTTGGTTTTCTTCAGACTCCGCTTGTTGCTCTTGCGACAATTCGTCTTGCTCTGTTAGCAAACAAAACAACATGAACACGTCGATAACTCTCATTTGCTCTTTTGAGATACCCACAGGAGAGAAAGGATTTACATCCAGCGCCCTAAGCTCAACGTACATGATGCCGCGATTTTCAAGCGCATCCGTTGGTTTCTCACCTGACTTTGCTACCTGCTTAGGACGAACGGGAGCGTAAAGCTCATTCTCAATTTGAAGAATATTATGATTAAGTTGTTTGTACTCGCCATTCTCTTTTACACCGAGCTTTTTATAATCTAACGACTCAGTGCGAATCGCGATTCGCAGCTTTTCGATATATTCTTTTAAACAGCCATACTCAACGTTCAATGCAGATTGCTCACTGTTGGTATAGCCTAGGTCACTCATACGTAATGATGTTGCGTGCGGAAGGTACACCGATCCTTTGCCAAGCTTTTCAAACGGGATTGCGCCACCTTTACCTTCAAGGAAAGAGCGACACATTGCTGGCGAAGCACCAAATAAATAAGTAACAACCCATACATAACGTTTAATATTTCTTACCATTCGCATGTATTGCTCAGACTGAAACTCGCCTATACAGCCGCCTTTATATTCGCCTTCTTCTTTCTTAAGTGCAGCCCAAAAGGACTCTGGTAGTGAAAAGTTATAGTGAATACCGGCAATCGCCTGCATCATTGAACCGTAACGATTTTTTAAACCTTTACGGTAAGTGTGTTTCATTTTACCAACATTTGATTCGCCAAAATAAGCGAGAGGGATCTCATCTTGATTTTCAATAAAGCACGGCATACTCATTGGCCATAACATTTCATCGCCAATATGCTGTGAAACAAAATGATGGATATCAAAAAGTTGAGTATAAGTTGTATCAATATTATTTGAAGGCGGTGTAATTAACTCCAGCAAGGCTTCTGAATAATCCGTTGTAATATAAGGGTGAGTTAGCGTGGCGCCTAAAACTTCCGGATGAACAGCTTGCGATATTTTACCGTTTGGTGAAACGCGTAATGTTTCTCTCTCGATCCCACGCTTTATGTCTTTTAAAGCGTTAGTAAAATCAACAGAAGATAATTTTTCCAGACGGTTTTTAATGGTAGTCAAAATGCACTCTTTCCTTAACGAATTCAAAATTCAGAATAATCGCTTTTAATGGCGTCATTAGACCCGATTATAAAGGTCTGGCTTTCAATTTATTTAATTTTTTTACTTATAAATCAAAAAAGCCATCATTACGATGGCTTTTTATGCACTCAAGCTAAAGTTTTTAAACTATAGCGATAAAATGCTCGACTATCCAACCCACTTACGTGCGTTTCTGAACATTCTCATCCAAGGACTATCTTCTAACCACTCATCAGGGTGCCAAGAGTTACTAACCGTTCTGAATACACGCTCAGGGTGCGGCATCATAATCGTTACGCGACCATCAGTAGTTGTTAATGACGTGATACCTTCTGGGGATCCATTTGGATTTGCTGGGTATGTCGTGGTTTTTTCGCCACGGTTATCTACATACTGCATAGCAACTGTGTTTGACAACAATGCTTCTGCAACTGCCTGTTCCGATGTAAATTCAGCTCTACCCTCGCCATGAGATACAGCGATTGGCATTTGCGAACCTTCCATACCTTGGAACAAAATAGACGGAGATGGTTGAATTTCTACCAAACTAAAGCGGGCTTCAAAGCGTTCTGACTTATTATTCACAAATCGAGGCCAGTGATCAGCACCAGGAATAAGTGAACGTAAGTTAGACATCATCTGACAACCATTACATACACCTAAACTAAAGGTGTCATCACGATGGAAGAAAGCTTTGAATTGAGCAGATAAATCGTCATTAAATAAAATTGACTTAGCCCAACCTTCACCAGCGCCTAACACGTCACCATAAGAGAATCCGCCACAAGCCACTAAGCCAACAAAAGACTCTAATTTAATACGACCCGATTGTAGATCACTCATGTGCACGTCAATGGCATCAAAGCCAGCTCGATTAAAGGCAGCCGCCATTTCTACATGTGAGTTAACGCCCTGCTCTCTTAAAATAGCAACTCGAGGTCCGTTTCCATTACTTTTAGCAATAAATGGAGCTGCTACATCTTCATTTATATCAAATGTTAAACTTGCGCTTAAACCTGGGTCTTCAGTGTCAAACTTAGCATCGTGCTCTTGTTGTGCGCATTCTGGGTTGTCACGTAATGACTGCATTTCAAACGTAGTTTCAGCCCAAATCGTTCTAAAATGTGTGCGAGTATTATTTAATATCTCTTCACCATTTAATGAGAACAATAGTTTATCGTCAGCCGTCACGTCGCCAATTACAGATGCGTAATCTGTCATACCATGGTTTGCAAATACCGCCATTACTTCATCAACATTTGACTCAGCAACTTGAACTACGGCCCCTAGCTCTTCAGAGAATAAAATAGAAAGAGCATCCGTGCCTAAATTATCTAGGCTCACGTTTGCGCCTGCCTTACCTGCAAAGGCCATTTCAGCTACCGTTGCAAATAACCCACCGTCTGAACGGTCATGATAAGCTAGCAATTTACCGGCACCACTTAGCGCTTGAACGGAATCAAAGAAACCTTTTAACAGCTCTGGTGCGTCTAAGTCCGGTGCACTTGTACCTAATTGATTATAAACTTGCGCTAAACAACTCGCACCTAAACGGTTTTGCTTGTTGCCTAAGTCAATGAGAATTAACTTTGACGCGCCTTGGTCTGTTCTCAACTGCGGAGTCAGTGTTTTACGAACATCTTCTACTCTAGAAAACGCTGTAATAACTAATGACAGTGGTGAAGTAACTGACTTATCAGTTCCATCTTCATCTTGCCATTGAGTCTTCATCGACATTGAGTCTTTACCAACTGGAATCGTTAAGTCTAAAGCTGGGCATAACTCTTCGCCTACCGCTTTTACCGCTTCATATAAACCAGCGTCTTCACCAGGGTGACCCGCTGCGGACATCCAGTTTGCAGACATCTTGATTCGTTTTAACTCACCAATATTGGCCGCAGCGATATTAGTTATTGACTCAGCCACCGCCATTCGCGCAGATGCACCATAGTTTAATAATGCAATCGGCGTACGTTCGCCCATCGACATTGCTTCGCCATGATAACTATCAAGTGACGCAGTAGTAACGGCTACGTCAGCTACTGGAACCTGCCATGGACCAACCATTTGGTCGCGTGCAACCATGCCAGTTACAGAGCGGTCACCAATGGTGATCAAGAAGGTTTTTTCTGCAACTGTTGGTAAACGCATAATGCGCTCGGCTGCATCTAGCGGAGTCACGCCACTTAAGTCTAAAGCGCTGCCTGTCGTTGTTTTCGATTTAACATCGCGATGCATTTTAGGCGCTTTGCCCAATAATACGTCTAGCGGTAAATCAACGGGTTTATTGTCAAAGTGATCATCAGTTAGCGTTAAATGGCGCTCTTCTGTTGCTTCACCAACCACCGCATATTGCGCACGTTCGCGCTGACAAATTTGCTCAAATTGCTCAAGGTTTTCAGGTGCTACAGCTAATACATAACGCTCTTGAGATTCATTACACCAAATCTCTAATGGTGACATGCCTGGTTCGTCATTAGGTACTTTACGTAAATCAAAAATACCGCCACGCTCACCATCATTTACCAACTCAGGGAAAGCATTTGATAAGCCACCTGCGCCAACATCATGGATAAATGCAATTGGATTTTTTTCTCCTAACTGCCAACACTTGTCGATAACTTCCTGACAACGTCTTTCCATTTCTGGATTTTCACGTTGAACAGAAGCAAAATCTAAGTCTTCATTTGATTGACCAGAGGCCATTGAACTTGCAGCACCGCCACCAAGCCCGATATTCATGGCTGGGCCACCTAACGCTATAAGTTTAGCGCCAACTGGTATGATTCCTTTTTCGGTATGTTCACGACGAATATTGCCCAAACCACCCGCTAGCATGATTGGCTTGTGGTAACCTCGAACTTCTTCGCCATTAAAGCTATTCACTTTTTCTTCAAAGGTTCTAAAGTAACCTAGGATATTTGGGCGACCAAATTCGTTATTAAACGCAGCACCACCAAGTGGGCCTTCAGTCATAATTTCTAGTGCGTTAACAATTCGGCTAGGTTTACCAAAGTCGTTTTCCCACGGTTGTTCAAAACCAGGTATACGTAAATTAGAAACCGTAAAACCAACTAAACCGGCTTTAGGTTTGGAACCTCGACCTGTGGCACCCTCATCTCTGATTTCACCACCAGAACCTGTTGCGGCTCCAGGGAAAGGCGATATAGCCGTTGGGTGGTTGTGAGTTTCAACCTTCATAAGAATATCAATATTCTCATGGTGGTATTGATAAGAGCCTGATTCTGGGTTTGCAAAAAATCGTCCAGCTTCTGAACCGTGCATAACGGCAGCGTTGTCTTTATATGCTGATGTCACATATTCAGGGTTGTGCTCAAAAGTATTTTTGATCATTTTGAACAACGATTTAGGCTGTTCAACACCGTCGATTGTCCAGTCGGCATTAAATATTTTATGGCGACAATGCTCTGAGTTTGCCTGCGCAAACATATATAGTTCAATGTCATTAGGGTTACGCTCTAATCGCTTAAAGCTTTCCACTAAATAATCTATTTCATCTTCGGCTAACGCTAAGCCCATTTCTATATTAGCTTTGCTTAATGCTTCTCGGCCGCCATCTAATATATTAACCGACGTTAATGCTTTTGGTGACTCTTGATAAAACAGTGCACTCGCAGATTCTAATGAGTCAAATACTGATTCTGTCATTCTGTCGTGCAGTACTGAGTATATAGTTTTGATTTGAGAGTCAGATAAGGAGGAGATTGGCTCTAGATAATACGCTAAACCGCGTTCTATTCGTTTTACTTTATTGAGGCCGCAATTGTTTGCGATATTTGTTGCTTTAGTTGACCAAGGAGAAATGGTGCCGGGACGTGGTGTAATTAGAAATAGAGAACCGCTGGGTGGATGAGATTGAATCTTGGGTCCATATTCTAGTAGCGCGTTTAACTTAACTATTTCGGGGTCGGACAATTCAGACTCAAGGTCTGTAAAGTGGACAAACTCCGCATAAATATCTTTAATAGGAAGTCCATGTTGTTTAAACGTAGACAATAACTTGTTGACTCTGAAGTCAGATAAAGCTGGGGCACCACGAAGGATTAACATATGCCAATTCACCATTCATGTTGAAAGGAAAGAAATTAGGCGCGCATTATACCCTCAATTTTTACCAATAAACAGAATTGTGTGGTAGTTTAATACAATAAAAACAAACAATTTTTAGTAAGCACTGTCGGTACTCATATAACTCATGCCAATCAATTTAAAAAAACGCGCTTCATATTTTATGCACCTAGCCCGCTTGGTCGTTTTATGCTGTAGCTTTTTATTCGGCGTTGTCGCATGCGGTGACCGGTTTTCCTCTTCAAAATTACAAGATATTAAAAACGACAATGTACTTAAAGTAGGCATTCTTTTTGATCCTACTAGTTACTATATTGATGCAAGTGGTGCTGCAGGCTTTGAGTATGAATTGGTTCAGCAGTTTGGTGACTACCTTGATGTGGAAATAGAATTTATTCCTAGTTATAACTCCGCGGAACTGCTGCCAAAATTAAAAAGTGGGCAAGTAGATATTGTTGTTGGTGGGGTAGCAAATGCTATTGAGTCTAGTAACGAGTTTAGACTATCACCGCCTTATTATTTTATTGATCAAAAACTAGTATTTAAACAAGGACGCCAACGACCAAAAAGTTTTGAGGAGATGAATGCGCCTATTACTGTTGGCCTTGGCACAGGTCACGTGAAAACATTAAATTCCATAGTTGATGAATTTCCAAATTTAAAGATTAACGTAATAAACAACACTGACCCAACTGAATTACTTGAAGCACTCATGGCCGAAGAGTTTGAATTTACAATAGCCGACAGCCACCGCTTAGCCTTAATGAGGCGTTATTATCCTGACATAAGCATAGCGTTTACCGTGAAAAAAGACGTTCCGTTAAATTGGCTTTTACCACAAAACGAAGATGATTCCCTATTTGCAACACTGATAGAATTCTTTGGTGAGTTACACAAAAATGGGGAATTGATAGCATTAGAAGATAAATACTTTGGCCATGTTGAGAAATTTAACTACGTTGATACTCGTTTATTTATAAAAGCAATAGAAGACGTATTACCTAAGTATAAGCCTTGGTTTGAAGAATATTCGGGAGATTTAGATTGGCGATTGATTGCAGCACAAAGCTACCAAGAGTCACACTGGAACCCTAGAGCAAAGTCTCCCACTGGTGTTAGAGGCATAATGATGTTAACTCAACCTACCGCAAAGCAAATGGGGGTTAAATCACGGTTGCATGCTGAGTCCAATATCCGAGGTGGTGCACAGTATCTAAATTTACTAATGCAGCGGATTCCAAAAAGAATCAGTGAGTCAGATCGGCCTTGGTTTGCGTTAGCTGCATACAATATAGGTTGGGGACATGTGCAGGATGGCCGAAGAATTACTGAGGAATTTGGTGGTGATCCAGATAAATGGGTTGATGTTAAACAACATCTGCCAAAGCTCAGGCAAAAAAAGTATTATAAAACGACTCGATATGGCTTTGCTCGTGGTGATGAAGCCGTTACTTATGTCTCCAATATAAGGCGTTACTATGACACCTTAAATTGGATTGAAGACCAAGCTATTCAACAAGAGCTCATAGAGAAAAATATAGAACAACAAAAAGAGCGAGCTAATGAAGAAATTGGTGAGCAACCAGCCAATGACCTCGACGAAAATTTAAACCAATAAGTAAATGCTGTAACACCGATGCAATAATTTAGTGTTACACTCCGCCATAATGCATACGATTGAATTACTCTGTTTAGGAAACATATGATTAAAAGAAGACGAACCTTTGGTTTATCAAAGCCAAACAAATTTATTGATAGAACTCGTCGTAGAGTTGCTCGCAAAGGGACTAAAAAAGCATTAGTGAACCGACGTATCAAGCAAGCGAATACGATTTTTGATGAAGCTCTGATTCTAGAAAATGATTAATCACTCCTGAGCCCTGCTTGTTTTAATTTTTCAGTTTTCTTTTTGTCTTTCTTTTCAGCTCGGCGCCTTTTAAAAAAAGCCGATAACATTGTGCTGCACTCTTCTTCTAGTACGCCGCCTAGTGAAGTAACTTTGTGGTTGTGACTGTCATGGTCAAGAATTTTCATAACACTCTCTACCGCACCAGTTTTATAGTCTTTGGCGCCATAAACTAACCGACTTACTCGTGCGTGGACCATAGAGCCTGAACACATAACACAAGGTTCCAAAGTAACGTAAAGCGTGGTCTCGACTAATCGATAATTGGAGCAAACCTCACCTGCTGCTCTTAGCGCCATCACTTCTGCATGTGCTGTTGGATCATTCAAAGCAATGGCTTGATTATAACCTTCTGCAATTACTTTTCCGTTACGCACCAAAACAGCCCCAACGGGTATTTCACCTATAGCTTCAGCTTTTTTTGCAAGTTGCAGAGCATGACGCATAAACATCTCGTCGGTGGACGATAAATCTTTAAAAGGTTTAGTAGTGGGGGTCATATTAAACTCATATGGTGAAAACGGTTAAAATTTAAATTAATTACTCAAAATGTGGCAAAGCTAACATATGCTTAATTATAAAAAATACAAATAACCATATAAAACAGTAACTTAAAAAATGGCACAATAGTTGGTTCTTGCTAAGTACAAGTTTATCAATTACAACTATATAATCATATTCAACAAGGAAATTAATTATGTCTTCTATGCCTTTTATCGTAGCTATTGTCGCTATCATTGGTGGTTTACTCTACTCGGCCTATGAGCAAAAAGTTAAATTACAGTTGGCTAAAGAAAAAAATAAAACATCGGAACATGAAGAGAACTTAGCAAAAGAAGTGGCGCAATTAAAAGAACGCATTGTTGTTTTAGAAAAGATTGTAACGGATAAAAACTATTCTTTAAAAGATGAAATTGACTCGTTAAACAAAGCTAGTTAGTTTCACTAAAACCAAACCATTACTTAAGGAGTAAGTATGAAGTTTTTATATCGAATTCTATTAGCGTTTGTCTTCATTTTGGCCGCGTTAGTATGTTATCGGCTTGGGGCAGTTCACGGATCAATTGCATTTTTTGCCATTGGAATTTTGTTTGAAATTGGTTTTTGGTCACGCATATTTCCAAAGCGTTCATCCTCTTCACAAAAAAAAGGCGCTTAACGCGCCTTTCTCATTCTACATCAATGCTAATTCAACAACCTTAAGTTATTCCCACTCAATCGTTGCCGGTGGTTTACCACTGATGTCGTAAACAACGCGTGAAATTCCATCAATTTCATTAATAATGCGGTTAGACACTTTACCTAGGAAATCATATGGTAAATGTGCCCAATGCGCCGTCATAAAGTCAATGGTTTCCACAGCACGTAAGCTTACAACCCAGTCATACTTTCGACCGTCGCCCATAACACCTACTGAACGTACTGGTAAGAAAACCGTAAAGGCTTGACTCACTTTATTATATAAATCCGCTGCGTGAAGCTCTTCAATAAAAATAGCATCTGCACGACGAAGTAAGTCGGCATATTCCTTCTTAACTTCACCTAAAATACGAACACCTAAACCAGGCCCTGGGAACGGGTGGCGATATAACATGTCGTAAGGCAAACCTAACTCTAAACCAATTTTACGTACTTCGTCTTTAAACAATTCACGCAGTGGCTCAACTAAGCCCATTTTCATGTGCTCTGGCAAGCCGCCAACATTATGATGAGACTTAATAACGTGCGCTTTACCTGTAGCCGACGCTGCAGATTCAATAACGTCAGGATATATAGTGCCCTGAGCTAACCATTTCGCATTTTCAAGTTTTGAGGCTTCTTCATCAAAAACTTCAACAAATACGTTACCAATGATCTTACGTTTTGCTTCCGGATCGTTTTCGCCTTTTAGTCTGTCTAAAAAGCGCTGTTCTGCATTTACATGAATTATATTTAATCCAAAATGATCGCCAAACATATCCATGACTTGTTGACCTTCATTGAGTCTCAACAAACCATTATCTACAAATACACAAGTTAATTGCTTACCAATGGCTCTGTGTAAAAGCATAGCAACCACTGAAGAGTCTACGCCACCTGAAAGACCTAGAATGACTTGATCATCGCCCACTTGTTGCTTCATTTTTTCAATGGCGTCTTCAATAATTGAAGCTGATGTCCATAGCTTTTCACAACCACTAATATTACAAACAAAATTTTCTAGTAAACGAAGGCCTTGTTTAGTGTGTGTTACTTCAGGGTGGAATTGAACACCATAAAAGCGTTTTTCTTCATTCGACATGATTGCGTAAGGACAGCTGTCTGTTTTAGCAATTGTGCTAAAGCCCGCTGGAATTGCACTTACTTTGTCGCCATGACTCATCCAAACGTCAAGCATGGAATTGCCCGCAGAGTTTATTGAATCTTCGATATTTTTAAGTAACGCTGATTCTTTTACCACTTCTACACTGGCATAACCGAACTCTCGCTCCATTGATATTTCAACGGCTCCGCCCAATTGCTGAGACATTGTTTGCATACCATAACAAATACCAAGTACAGGTACGCCGGCATTAAATACGTATTCTGGTGCGCGAGGAGAATTGTGTTCTGTAACTGACTCTGGACCACCGGCTAATATAATACCGTTTGGAGCAAATTCTTTGATCTGTTCTTCTGTAACATCCCACGCCCATAGTTCGCAGTAAACGCCTATTTCACGCACGCGACGAGCGATAAGTTGAGTATATTGGGAGCCAAAATCTAAAATTAAAATTTTATGCTGGTGAATGTCTTTCTCTATGGACATGTTTTAGCCTTTTAATTGTTGGTTAGCGAAAAGGTTAAATACCGCTAACTAGGTGTAAAAAGACCGAACTAGAATTAGCTCGGCCATTATTTATAAATAGTTCTATTCAGTTTAGCCTATTGAAAAGTATCAATATAAAAATCTAACCTAAACGATAGTTTGGAGCTTCTTTCGTAATTTGTACGTCATGAACGTGAGATTCACCCATACCCGCAGATGTCACACGAACAAACTGAGGTTTAGTATTCATTTCATGAATTGACGCACAACCAGTCAGACCCATTGCAGAGCGAATACCACCAAGCTGTTGATGAATAATATTTTCGATTGGGCCTTTATAAGCAACACGCCCTTCAATACCTTCTGGCACTAACTTCTCATTACTATCCGACTTTTGGAAATAACGATCAGAAGAACCATGACTTTGATTCATTGCGCCTAGGCTGCCCATACCGCGGTAAGACTTATAATAACGACCTTGGTAAAGTTCAACCTCACCTGGCGCTTCTTCGGTACCCGCTAACATTGAGCCAACCATAACGCAGCTTGCTCCTGCTACTAAGGCCTTTGAAATATCGCCTGAGAATCGAATACCACCATCAGCAATAACTGGAATATCTTTGCCAGCAAGGGCTTCTACCGCATCTGCAATCGCAGTGATTTGTGGTACACCACAACCGGTAACAATACGAGTAGTACAAATTGAACCTGGGCCAATACCTACTTTTACAGCATTAACACCCGCTTCTACTAACGCAAGTGCGCCATCAGCTGTTGCAACGTTACCGCCAACAATTTGTAAATCTGGATAATTTTCACGTGCCCATTTTACGCGCTCTAAAACACCTTGAGAGTGTCCATGGGAAGTATCAATTAATAAAACGTCAACGCCCGCTTTAACTAAAGCGTCAATACGCTCACCTGTACCCGGACCAACTCCTACAGCAGCGCCAACGCGCAAGCTGCCGCGCTCATCTTTACAAGCATTTGGCTTGCTATCTGCTTTTTGGAAATCTTTAACGGTAATCATGCCTTTTAATTTAAACGCATCATCAACTACTAAAATCTTTTCTATTCGATGCTCATGCATTAACGCCATTACTGCATCGCGATCGGCCGCTTCATGAACCGTAACCAACTTTTCTTTAGGCGTCATCACTGAACTTACTTTTGCTTTTAAGTTAGTTTCAAAACGCAAATCTCGACCAGTAACAATACCTTCTAGGTTATTGTCACCATCAACCACAGGGAAGCCAGAAAAACCATGCTCGTGAGCAAGTTTCATAACTTCACCAAGAGTGATTTGAGAGGAAACAGTAACTGGGTCTGAAACTACGCCACTTTCAAACTTTTTAACACGACGAACTTCATTCGCCTGTGCTTGAATTGACATATTTTTATGAATAAATCCGATGCCGCCTTCTTGAGCTAATGCAATCGCTAAACGGCCTTCCGTTACAGTATCCATCGCTGAAGATACCATAGGGATATTCAACTCAATTTTTTGAGTTAAGCGTGTTTTTAAATTGGCTTCGTGAGGAAGAACGGTGGAGTGACCTGGAACTAATAAAACGTCGTCAAACGTTAGGGCTTCTTTGACTATCCGCAACATGGCAATTGGTACCTTACATGAAAAGTAGATGGAGTATGTTGCGGTCGCATTTTAATTGAAAAGTTGTGGTTCGTAAACCAATATTTCACTACAAATTGATTTTTTCATCATGCGCTTATGTATTTTCAACGAGGGTATTAGTTGACTAACGGACGCTATTCATTAGACTTTGCCCGTTATTTACAAAGTTTAGGATTAATGTGACTACCACAACCACTTCAAATCAACAGAAAATTTATCAAGTATCCGAGCTTAACCAAAAAGCTCGTATGTTGCTTGAAGCTGAGTTTTTAAACGTTTGGATCAGTGGTGAAATTTCAAATTTAGTAAAAGCGACGAGTGGTCATTGGTACTTCTCACTAAAAGATAACAAAGCGCAAATTAAAGGTGCGATGTTTCGTGGTAACAATAGAAACGTAAGAACCAGCGTAGAAAATGGTACCCAAGTATTGGTTCGCGGGCGCTTGAGTCTTTATGAACCTAGAGGTGATTATCAACTTATTGTAGAGTTGATGGAGCCAGCAGGTGAAGGCCTTTTAAAGCAAGAATTTGAAGCATTAAAAAACAATTTATTAAAAATGGGGTTGTTTGATCAAGATTCTAAGCAAATTATCCCTAAAGAGCCTAAACGTGTTGGCTTAGTAACAAGCCCTACCGGAGCTGCGGTACACGATATACTAACGGTTTTACAACGTCGCTCGCCACAAACAGAAGTCATTATTTACCCAACTATGGTTCAAGGCAAACAAGCTGCTGACAATATAATGTGGGCGATTAATACCGCTAATGTTCGCCAAGAGGTTGATGTTTTAATTGTTGGTCGAGGCGGTGGTTCTTTAGAAGATCTCTGGAGCTTTAACGACGAAGGCTTAGCGCATACTATTTATAACTCTGCTATTCCTGTTATCAGTGCCGTTGGACATGAAGTTGACGTTTCAATTTCCGACTTTGTTGCCGACCTAAGAGCCCCGACGCCTTCAGCAGCGGCGGAAATTGTTTCTACAGATAATAGTGAGTTAGTCACTAAAGTAAGAAACCTACATAGTCGACTAATTAGAGCATACGCGCACCAGCACCAAGCTAATAAAAACCAACAAAACCAGCTAAAACGTTCGTTATCCTTGTTACACCCAAGCTATCAGCTGCAACTAGCCCAGCAAAAAAATGATGAGCTGCAAATGGCTTTGCAACGGTCGATGTTGGCAATGTTAAAGTCTGCAAAACAACGGGAAAACATAAATAAGGAGCGTCTAAGTAGTTTGTCTCCTAAACATGCATTAAATACGGCAAAACAGCGCCTTGAGTATGCCAATTCTGCATTACCAAAATTGATTCAGGCCACACTAATTAGAAAGCAGAACCAATTTAACTCTGCTACTGAAAAGCTTAACATTGTTAGCCCACTCGCTACGTTAACTAGAGGCTATAGCATTACGACAAACACCTCTGGAAAGGTAATTTCAGACCGAACACAAGTTAATAACGATGAACTGATTAATATTCGACTCGCAAATGGCGAATTAATCGCTAGAATAACACCAGAGCACTAAGTTTTATTTAGCAACACTCACAGCCAAAGGATTAGCTACGAAGTATGAAAAAATCGTTGAAATGGACACTATCAGGCCTATTGGCTATCTCAGTAGTAGTTGGACTATTGTGGTCTTCACTAGATAAAAATGTCCGTTATTTAATTCTGAATCCGCCACCAGATATTAATGTGCTTTTTTGGACTCAAGCTCAAAGAGATGCTGGATTTCAATCATTGGATAGCCTTCCTGTCATCAACAAAAACACCATAAACTCAGATCCTGAAAATGTTGTCAAATTACCTATTGGTCAACCGTTCGACCTCCCTAGCGAGGTTATAGAACATTATATTGCCGATAGCAGAGTTGCCGGTTTAGTTGTTATTCACAATGGCAAAGTGAGGTTGGAACGATATGGTTTAGGCTTTACATCGGAAAAAAAGTGGACCAGCTTTTCTGTGGCCAAGTCATTTACATCTACACTCATTGGTGCGGCATTAAAAGACGGTCACATCAAAAGCCTTCAGGACAAAGTTAGCGACTACGTAACGTCAATGAAAGGCAGTGAGTATGATAATGTCACTATTGAACAGCTTATTACTATGACATCTGGGATTAAATGGAACGAAGATTACAACGATCCAAACTCTGATGTCTCTAAGTTCAACTTCCACGAGCCGGAGCCAGGTGTAAATTCTATTGCTAGTTATATGCGTCAGTTGCCAAGAGCTTATGAGGCTGGAACACATTGGGCTTACAGTACCGGAGAAACAAATTTAATAGGTTTGCTTTTGCAAAAAGCGATAGATATGCCCCTTGCTGATTATCTGTCTAATAAAATTTGGTCCAAAATTGGCGTTGAACATGATGCATCATGGATTTTAGGTCCTTCTGGAAATGAAATTGGTGGTTGTTGTATTCAAGCAACCACTAGAGACTTTTTAAGATTTGGACAGTTTATTCTTAAAGGTGCCAAGGTAAATAACGAAGCGATTGTCCCTGAAGATTGGATTGCCAACGCAACTCAAACGAAAGTAGCAACCAATGAAGAACACGGTTATGGGTATCAATGGTGGACAAATGATGACGGTAGTTTTCAAGCAAAGGGGATATTTGGGCAAGGGATATTTGTCGACCCAAGTAGAAACTTAGTTATTGCGGTTAATGGCAATTGGCCAGTGGCACTTAACAAAGAATACGCGTCCAAAAAAGCTGAATTTTATCGAGCTGTTCAACACTCTATTGATCAAGAAAAAGGGCGCTAACCTGCGCCCTATTACATCGTTTAAGCTTTCTTTAGTAAGAGCAGAGTAATCTTGTTACTTCACTCTTACTTAACGGCTAATTAATTCTGAATTAACTGTTAATAAATCGCTACTTCATTCTTGATGCTTGAATGCTCAAACCTTCAGAGATAGATTTAAATGCATCTGCTGTCACAGTTGGTAAATCAGGTAGCATGGCTTTGATCTCCTGCTGTACCACAGGCGATAGACTCATGCCTCCAGTCACAAATAAAATCTCTGGTTGAACTTCAGTTTTATCTAAACATTCTTTAACCAACGCCTTTACTCGCGTCATCCACGCTAACATTGAACGTTTTAAATCAGCTTCCGTTAGCTCAACCTGAAAATCAGACTGAATGTACTTCAAAGGCAGTACAATATGGTTTTTCTCAGACAGCATTTCTTTTGCCATTCTTGAGGAGTTAACCAAACGAGCTGATAGCTTCTCTTCTTGAACAATTAAAAGTTTATCTAACTTCTCAGGCTCTTTTGCAACAGAGATAGTTTGTGAAATTTCTAATCCCATCTCATCAGAAAAGAACTTGTTTAAGCGAGGAATATCATCTACCGCAACCATGTCGTTAAAATATAACGGAGGAATTGGAATGCCGTTTGTCGTTTCTGTACCTAAGCCCATTTCTGTCGCAATAGACTTAAGGATCAAGTTTTTGTCGCATTCCATGCCACCTAAACGCGTTCCAGTTACAGACAATACATCTTGCTGGCGGTCATAGTCTTGTTGTTTTTGGGTCCCTAAACGGATCACACAAATATCCGTTGTACCACCACCTATATCGACAACTAAGGCAACTTTTTCACTATCTAATTGCTGCTCAATTCGATACGCCGCTGCAATTGGTTCTTCAAGGAAATCAATTTTTTCAAAGCCAGCTTGTTCTGCTGCCGCAGTCATTATTGTAATGGCCTGCTGATTGCCTTGCTCACCACGAGTTCCGTGATACTTTACCGGGCGACCAACAACCACACCACCTACTTTCTGGCCTAATTGTTTTTCTGCCGCTTCTTTAAAGAATGCAAGTTGTTTGGCAATTAATCCAACAAACGCATCTTTTTGACCAGACAATAAATTCGCACCCAAAAAGTTTTTAGGTGAATAAATTAAGCGCCCTTTTTCTGGTGTTTTTAAATACTGCTTAAAACCAGCCTCGCCGAACAGAAAAGTGCCTGTCTCAACCATTTTATGGAGCGGTAAATCGTCTACTGACTGGTTTTTTAATAATTCATTGATGGCACGACGCTGCAACTTAGGCGTGTTATGAAACTCACCTCGAAGTTGATCAATTTGTGTTAAGTGACGGCGCTGCTCTGCTGGCGTTGTTGCTTCTTCGTATTTGTCTTTTGCCTTATCCAATTGCATAGAGATAGAGGCTTTTATACGCTGGACCTTTTCTTCAATCACTTCCACCGGAGGCAGCGGCAAGTCATCTTCGTAATAGATGAATACAGAAGATCGTATTTTAAATGGCGTTTTAGAATCTTTATCTAGTTCAATGTAATGATGTTGATTACCGTCGAACCAAACTACTTCTGAGTTTGAAGTACCATAATCGATGCCAATGGTTACCATGGAAAATATATCCCCTTAAAAAAATGAGTAGGCGATTCTATCCAAGTCGCAAAAAAAAACCACCCGTTTTTGCATAAAAATAATTATTTGCGACCCACTACAAAACACATCCTCAATACGCCTGTAAGAGTGTTTTCGATGAGTGGCGCAGTTACAGGGTTAAAACTGTGTTTTTTCGCAATGTTTTTTGTTAGTCTTAACGGCTAATCTTGGCGATTAGAACGTGAGATTCTACGTCAAATTTAACCAGCAAAATGAATAGGATAACGTGGTAATATTATGAATAATCGTAATTTTAGACGTTTGTTGACCCTAGCATTCGCAATTACTGTCAGTGCGACAGCGTCTGCAAGTGCCGTTAAGCAAACAAAAGGGGACTTTGAAGACAAGTTCCGTCAAATGGAAGAAATCCTTCCAACACCAAATGTATATCGTGCTGCTACGGGTGAACCAGGTGAAAAATACTGGCAACAGAAAGTCGATTACAAAATTAAAGTAAAACTAAACGAAGAAAAACGTCGTTTAGATGCTACTCAAAACATTACCTATAAAAATAACTCGCCACATACTCTAAAGTACTTGTGGATGCAGTTAGAACAGAATAAATACCATGATGATTCAATCGCAGAAGCTGGTACTGCATTTGCTGGAATTGGTCGTCGTGGTCCTGCAACTTCAGCTGGCGGTAACGGTAAGCCAGCAAGATTAAGTCTTGGTGAATTACGTCGCCAACAATTCTTAGCTGACAATGAACTAGGTTATGACGTTCTTGCTGTTAGAAATAGTAAAGATCGCCCTCTTAAAATTACGGTAGTTGGTACTAACCTTCGCATTGACTTAGACCGCCCTCTTAAACCTGGTAAAACCGTTGAGTTCGAAATGGACTTTGGTTTTAACATTGTTGAAGAAGATGCAGTGTCTGCACGTGCAGGTTATGAGCACTTCCCTGACGACGCTCGTGAAGGTGGTAATGACATCTTCTTGCTAGCGCAGTGGTTCCCGCGTTTACACGCGTTCACTGACTACGAAGGTTGGCACAACAAAGAGTTTATTGGCCGCGGCGAATTCACTCTTGAATTTGGTGACTACGAAGTAGAAATTACAGTTCCTGCTGACCACATCGTTTCTTCAACGGGTGTTTTAGATAACCCAAGAGACGTATTAACAAGCACTCAGCGTAAACGTTTAGAAGAAGCTAAAAATGCGAAACGTCCTGTTTTTGTTGTAACGGCTGAAGAAGCGTTAGAAAACGAAAAAGAAGGCACAACTAAGTCTAAAACATGGCGCTTTGAAGCAGAAAACGTTCGTGACTTTGCTTGGGCATCATCTCGTAAATTCATGTGGGACGCTAAAGGTTATGACCAAGGCGGTAAAGACCAACCATTCGTTATGGCAATGTCTTTCTACCCTAAAGAAGGTGGCGACCTTTGGAAGAAATATTCTACTGAAGCTATTGTTCACACTATGGAAGTTTACTCTAGATTCTCTTTTGATTACCCATACCCTACAGCTCAGTCAGTAAATGGCCCAGTTGGTGGCATGGAATACCCAATGATTACCTTTAATGGTCCTCGTACTAAACTACAAGACGACGGCACTCGTACTTATACTCAAGCCGAAAAACGTTTCTTAATTGGTGTTGTTATCCACGAAATTGGTCACATTTACTTCCCAATGGTTGTTAACTCAGATGAGCGCCAATGGACTTGGATGGACGAAGGTCTTAACAGTTTCCTAGACGCTGTTGCATGTCGTGAATGGGATCCAACAATTCCTTGGGGTGTTGAACCTCGATACATTACTAACTACATGAAGAGTAACGTTCAGGTTCCTATCATGACTCAGTCTGATAGCGTGCTTCGTTTAGGTCCAAATGCTTACTCAAAACCAGCTGCTGCTTTAAACATTCTTCGTGAAGTTGTTTTAGGTCGTGAGTTATTTGACTATGCATTTAAAGAGTACTCTCAACGCTGGAAATACAAACGCCCTACTCCATCTGATTTTTTCCGTACTATGGAAGAAGCATCAGGTGTTGACTTAGACTGGTTCTGGACTGGTTGGTTCTACACAACAGACCATGTAGATATCTCTGTAGATGGTGTTTACAAATTGCGCATGGATACCAAAAACCCAGACATCGATATGGCTCGTATGCGTGATATCGAAAATGACAAGCCTCAAGCATTGTTCCTTAAAAAGAATCAAGAAGCTGGCATGAAAACGTGGCTTGAAAGTAACCCTGATGTTTCTGACTTCTACGACGAAAACGATCGCTTCACTGTAACGAATAAAGAACGCAACAAATATAACAGCTTCCTTAAAGGTCTTAAGCCATGGGAAAAACGTGTATTTGAGCGTGCAGTTGCAGAAGACAAAAACTACTACGTTATTGAGTTTAATAACCTAGGTGGTTTGGTTATGCCAATCTTGCTTCAACTAGAATATGCTGACGGTACTAAAGAAGATCGTTATATTCCTGCTGAAATTTGGAGACGTTCTCCTAAGCATGTTAAAAAGCTAGTTGTTACTGACAAAGATAAAGAAGTTGTTGGTGTTGTAGTTGACCCTACTTGGGATACTGCAGATGTAAACAACGAAAACAACATGTACCCACGTCGAATCATCCCTTCACGTGTTGAAGCTTATAAATCTAAGCGCAGCGCAACGGGTGCAAGCCGTGACATCATGCAAGATATTAAAACAAAATTAAAAACTGACGAAGATAAAGACAAAAAGAAAAAAGAGTCTGAATCTGAGACAGAAGCTTAATTTAAAAACACTATAAAGCCCGCTTTACGCGAGGTGATATAAGGTTACAATAAATGCCCGAACTGTTCGGGCATTTTTTTTGGAGAGTTAACGTTGTTTAGAATTATCACTATAGTGATGGTACTGCTGTTTTCAGCACTGCCAATTAATGCACATAAAATGAAGTCTGCGTTTACCATCGTATTATTCAATGAAAGAACGGATCATATTGAAGTCATGCATCGTTTTATGCTGCACGATGCTGAAGAGGCTGCTTGGCAGTTGTTTGATGCTAAAGCAGACATCATTGCAGATGAGATGACCCAAGCAAAGTTTGCTGCCTATGTTGAGGAAAAGTTTGAGCTACGTACTAGCCTTAATGAAGCTCTTCCGCTTAGCTTAGTTGGGTATCAAAATGATGCTGGGTATTTTTGGGTTTACCAAGAGATTAAAATGCCTAAAGACTTAAAAGGCCTGGTCGTACGTCAAGATTCACTGAGAGAAATTTGGGATGAACAGTTTAATATTGTCAATATAGAAGGAAGAGGACCAGCTACGAGTTTACACTTTGAAGGTTCTGAAACTTGGAAGAGAATTGCGTTACCCGAGTAAGTAAACAAATAACACTTTAGAGCTAGCAAATGCTAGCTCAATACAGCCTCTACATGACTTTTTAAAGACTTACGATTGATCAAGTGAGCACTTATTACTAACGTACTCCCAACTACCGTTAGAACGGTTTCTACAGCGTGACCACTTAATACGCCGATAGTAAGAGTGAACACGCCAAGACCAGCTAAATATGCTGGTACAGGGTTACGGTGCGATAAATACGCCTTTGGCAAGCTGATACCTAAAATAATCACAATTGGGGTAATTAATACCGCATGAAGCCACTCATCGTGAATAGATTCTAAAAACTCATGCAGTCCAAAGTTTGCGCCAAACGATAATAAAAGGATCGGCAAAGAACAGTGCAAAACGCAAAGTACAGACAACCAAGCTCCTAAAACATCTCTCATTAATTTGACCTCTCAAAAACCACCTGTTGATATAATATAACATACCTTTTTTTTGAGCTAGTTTTTATTTGATCATTTCTTTGATTTTCTAATTTTGAACTATAATTATTGGAGTGTTTTCTATTGAGTTCTTTGCCATGTCTACAAGTAATTTAATGATGTCAAACGGTTACTTCAGCCCTGCGTTACAGTCATTTCCAAATGATAATATTGACGTATTAAAAATGAAGACTCGCGTTCTTCAGGAGCAACTTGAACAAGCGGTTGTTTTTTCACAAATACTATCTAGTAAAATAACGTTGCTGCAATATTTTAAGGTGATGTGTAAGTTTTATATGTCTTACACCCAAGTTGAAAAACGCGTTCTTAATTTCGAGTCTAAAATAAGTTTAAGTCATGCCGCCCCGTACAAAACTAGGCTGCCCTCTCTAGAGTCAGAGCTATCGGATATTGCATACAAACTTAATGTAAGATTACCAATTCCACCTTCTAAATACCTAGTCACGGGTAACGGTTCTACATTAGAAAAATATTGGGGAATTCGATACGCTTTAGACAGCTTTTCACAAACAGCTAAGATGGTTTTTCCAAAAATTGAAAGCACGTTAGGACACGAGCACCAATTGAACTTGGCATTTTGGAAAAAGTTAATTGAAGTGGATGATGACTGGACTCGTACAAACGCGGCCATCAACTCCATTAATGTCGATAATATTGAGCGCTCTGAGTTGGTTCAATGTGCTCAAGAAACATTCATTTTGGTTTCTGAAAATATGGCAGGTACAGAGTCCTTTCTGTAACTGCACCTTATATTTGTGGCAAGCCATTGTTATTTAATGGTGGTTTCCACTGTTACTTTTTATCATTAACGTCACTTTTTGAATCTCGACTCGCCAGCATCGTATTTAGCTTTTCACCGCCTTTAATACCGAAATCTAACGTTCTGATAGGGAATGGGATCAGGATCTCATTGTCACTTAGCGTTTTGTTTATAGTAACGACAAGTTCATGTCTCGCTTGCATAAACCCTATATGACCAGGGTAATCTATCCATGCCCATACCAATAAATTTATTGAACTGTCTCCAAAGCTCTCAGCATAAACTGCGGTTTCATCCTTATTTTTTACGAAGTCTTTTTTGTTAATAGCTTCAACTAAAACGTTCGTCGCTTTTTCTATATCGTCAGCATAAGAAATCCCAACAGGCACTTCTACTCTGCGCTCACCAGTGGAGTTATAATTGGTCAGTGTATTTCTAAATAACACTTTGTTTGGAACAATATCTAATTGCCCGTAAAAGTTCTCAACCAATGTGTTACGTAAATTAATGACTTTTACAGTACCAAATACATCGTCAGCTTTTATCACATCCCCTATTTGAAAAGGTTTTCTTATCCCCATTGCGATACCCGCAATTAAGTTTTCAGTCATATCTTGAAATGCAAAACCGATAGCAAGACCAACGATGCCCGCACCCGCTAACAGTGACTTCACGGTTCCAGACAGCCCTATAAAGTCGAGTGCAACAAAGATACCTATTGTCATTACAATAATTTTAAAGATTGACGCTAGTAAATCTGCGATTTGTCTTGATTCAAGCGCTTTATGTAATACAGACCGTAAAGTTTTGCTTAACACCCGAGAGAGTAATGAGAAAAATAATACAATAAATAATGAAACGACAAAGTTGGGCAGGTGTTTAATTGAAATCTCTAACCAAGTTGTCAGTTTTTCTTCTATTAATCCGTAATAGGGCGCTAAATCTTTTAAAGTCATAATATGTTCCTAAAGTTAAACCTTACTTCTTTATCGCAATTGTTATGCCACTAGGCCAACAAGAGAAGCACATAAACAAAACTCAATCAAACACCTGATTTATAAAGTCTTTTAAACAACCTGTAATAAAAAAACCAACGTTTAACGTTGGTTTTTTTAAAATTTATACGTAATTTCTACGTTTGCGATGTAAGATTTTCATACTTTAAACTCATTCAGCACATTACCAACTTCAGTCCCTAGTTCTTTCAGTTTAGCCGCTGCCGCTTTCGCTTGTTCTGCTCTTTCGCTATTTCTAGTACTGGCTTCAAATACAATGCTAACATCCTCTGCTATTGTTTGTGACACTTGCGACTGCTCATTAGCCGCTCTAGAGACTTCATCATTGAGTTGATTAATCTGCTGCATTGCACTGAGTACGTTCATAAAGGCCTGATTAGCTTGCTCTGTGTAGCCAACATTCTGTTGCGCTTCTTCTCTATTTTTAAATATAATCTCGGTTGCTCGACCACTTTGCTTTTGTAACTTTTCTATCATTGAGTTAATTTCTTCGGTTGAAGACTGTGTTCGGCTCGCTAAAGATCGAACTTCATCTGCAACCACAGCAAAACCTCGCCCTTGCTCACCGGCCCGAGCGGCTTCAATAGCTGCATTTAAGGCAAGAAGATTTGTTTGTTCCGCTATATTTCTTATCACATCTAAGACTGTAGATATGGATTCGCTATCTTTTGCAAGCTCCTCAATCACCGTTTCAGACTCAGCAATACTCTCTGATTGTATTTTAATACGATCTGTAGTGTCTTTAAGTGTTGTAGAGCCGGATTTAGCTTCCTCATATACGTTATGAGACACATTATTAGCATTATCAGTATTAGATGCGACTAAGCTAGCTGTTGCGCGAAATTCCTCTATGGCTGACGCTAGTAAATCAGCTTTTTGGTGCTGCTCAGCTTGTTCCTTTGTCATATAGTTAGCCAAGTCGGCCACTTCAGCTACAGAGTTTAAAAGCAAATTTGTTTTGTCTTTAACATTCTTTATCGTAAAGTGCATTTTATCGAGAAGGCCATCAAATGAGCGTGCCATATCGCCAATCTCATCCTTCCGCTCAGATCCAATTCGTACAGTTAAGTCTCCTTCTCCTTTTGTTAGCTCTTGTATGGTTTCTGTTTGTTGAATTATTGGTTTTAATATTAATTTCTTTAACAAAGCGAAAACAAGGATGCCGAATAAAGACATGGTAAACAAAAGCTTAGCAACCCCTACAAGAATTGATTTCAAAACAAGATTTTTAACATCTAAATAGTTAATGCCCAGTAAAATTTCATATCCCCAGGGGTTGTAGTTAACCACACCGACATCAAACTCACTTCCCTCTTCCAGCGAAGCCTTTATCTCATTTGACGTTAAATGTTTAGAATGTTGTCTAAGCTGCTTTTTACCGTCCCTTAACGCCACATATCCGTTTTCTAATATTCTGGCTTTTGAGATTTGTTCTGTTAAAACATTTAAGTTAGCTGAATAACCAACGTATAAAATTCCTATTACTTCTCCGTTGGCGTCAATGATTGGGTCATAGGCTGTTAAATAGGGCTTGCCCAATATATCTACCTGACCAAAGTATGCTTCCTTTTTTTTAATTGCGGCCATAGCCTTACCTGACGGCGAAAGTTTTGTGCCGATAGCACGTTTACCATCTTTCATCACATTGGTACTGATTCTTATAAAGTCTTGACCTTTTTTTGAGAATATTGTCGCCGTACCGCCCATAATTTCGGTTAGGTTATCTACTAGCGTAAAGTTATTCGCAACAGCATAACTTCCAATCAAAATGTTATTGGCGGATGTTCCATTGACCAATACGCTCTGATCCAATTTAGGCTCACCTAATGCAGAAGCTCTTTGCTTGAGAAGGCTAAGGCTACTTAACACTCGCTCAGACATTATCTCGTTTGTAACATTTAACAGCGACGATACTTTGTCGGTCATTAATTGCTTTTCCTTGATCACTTGAGCCTGAACTAGGCTTTTGGTTTCAAACCAAATAACTGAAGTTCTGATAATTAAAAATACAAGAATAAAAGCCACTAACGCGATGAGAAACTTCTTTTGAATAGTCATTTTAACCCTACTTTTACTAGACCGATTTAACGTTATTGAAAGTAAAAAGCCCTTTGCTTTCTCTAAACTTGTTTCAGTATAGTAAAGGTAAAAAAAAACAGGCTGATGAGCCTGTTTTTTTCTATTACACATTCAAATTACCACGATTTAATCGCTAGCAATCCAGGCCTGAGCTTTGGCAACCAACAAGTAGTTTACGGGCACCAGTAGCAAGGTAATGAAGGTGGCGAACAAAATGCCAAACCCTAGCGATACCGCCATTGGAATTAAAAACTGAGCTTGAGTCGACTTCTCGAATAGTAACGGCATCAAACCGATAAAGGTGGTTAAACTGGTTAGCATCACAGGCCTAAACCTTGAAGCGCCCGCCGCTAATACTGCATCCATAAGCGCTAAACCTTCAGCTCTGCGTTTATTGATATAATCAACCAGTACTAATGAGTCGTTCACCACAACACCTATTAGCGCCAACATTCCTAATAAACTCATGATAGTGAGTTCCATGCCCATTACCCAATGGCCCATTACCGCGCCAATCATGCCAAAAGGAATGATGCTCATTACAATCAGAGGCTGTAAATAAGACTTAAAAGGAATAGCAAGTAACGCATAAATAATGAAGAACACAAAAACCAACGCCCAGCCTAGCGAGCTGAATGATTCACGCTGTTCTTTAGCTTCACCTTCCAATGAATGCGAGATACCAGGGTACTGCGACACTAGCTCGTCTAAATAATCTTTCAAATCAGCCTGTAGCACAGTCATGTTGGTATTGCTTTTATCAACATCACCAGTGACGTTCACAGTTCTGAAACGATCAATTCTATAAATTGCTGACGGGCTTTGCCCAGCATTAATAGTCGCGATATGGGAAAACGGCACAGTGCCACCAGAAGGCGTAGAGATTAGTATATCTTGGAGCTGAGCAACTGAGTTACGTTCAGACAAAGGAAGCCTCACCATAACTCTCACATCATCTCTACCGCGTTGCACTCGTTGAACTTGCGCACCAAAGAAGGCGTTTCTAACTTGGCGTGACACCTCCATTCTCGTTAAACCAAGTGCAATACCTTGTTGCGTTAATTCAATTTGCAACTCTTGTTTACCATCTGACAATGAATCTGCAATATCAAAAACCGTCGGATAGGTAGCTAAACGTTGTTTTACTAGGTCTGCCACTTCTTTAAGTGTTTGTAAGGACGTACCAGATAATTGCACATCAATAGGACTAGACGTTCTGCCTATCTCTGACCTAAACGTAACACTTTCTGCCCCAGGAATCGGGCCTATTAGTTTACGCCACTCTCTTGCTAAATCATTGGCTGATATTGTTGAGGTTCTTTGCTCCGGAGGAATAATTTCAAATCGAACGCCACCTTGATTAGAAACTCCACCTCTACCGCCTGTTGTCGCTAAGATGTTCATGATTACACTCTTACCTGTGTCTTCATCAACATACTTGTCTTGCAAAATTCTGGCTTGATCTGCCATTTTAATAATGTACTTGTTAGTCACTTCAAATGGCGTACCCGCCGGCATTGAAATATTAACTCTAACAGTTTCACTTGGTATGCGAGGAAAGAATATAAACTTAGTCCAACCACTCATTATTAAGGCTAAAATCACCACAAATACTGAGAGAAATATGCTCACAGTGGCAAATTTATTGCGAACGGCCACTTTTAACAGCGGATGGTAATAACGCAAGATAAGGTGCTCAAAACCGTCAGCAAAACGGTGCTGGAACGCCTCTAGCTTACTAATGCCATTTTTCTCATGACGTAGCTTTAAGTTTTTTAGATGCGATGGCAAAACAAACTTCGACTCAACCAGAGACATCAACAAAATTGGAATTACGATGACCGGTATTTGAGCAAACAAAGCACCTCTTGCGCCTTCAATAAATGCCAAAGGTAAAAAGGCCGCAACTGTTGTTAAAATACCAAAGGTGACCGGCGTCGCTACTTCTTGAGTTCCTCGAATTACAGCGTCTTCACCAGAGTCGGCTTTTTTGAGGTGTGTATAAATGTTTTCACCGGTGACAATGGCATCATCTACAACAATACCCAAAACTAGGATAAAGCCAAACAAGCTCATTACATTCAAAGTGATACCAAACCAAGGCATAACAATAAAGGCGCCCATAAAGGAAACCGGGATACCTATAAACACCCAAAATGCGATAGCAGGACGTAGGAACAATGTTAATAACAAGAGAACAAGGAATCCCCCTTGCAAGGCACTTGTGGTTAACGTTGATATACGATTTTTAACTATTTGAGAGTCATCGTCCCAGTAACTAAGTTCATAGCCGTAAGGCAACGAAAGCTGTTTATTTACAATGTACTCTTTTACCAAATCAGCAACTTCAATAGCACTTTGCTGACCAATTCTGTAAACATCTAAAAATGCAGCTTGATTACCGTTAAAACGAGTTCGAACCGGTGTTTCTTCAAAATCATCAAGAACATCAGCAATATCGGAAAGGCGTATAATTGTGCCGTCAGAGTTAGTTTTAACCGGAATTTGAGCAAACTCATCTTGACGATAAGCCTGGCCTTTTGAGCGCAGTAAAATATCGCCACCGGTAGTTTTTAACGTACCAGCAGAGACATCCACACTTGAATTCGAAATTGCCGCAGAAACTTGCGCCAGAGAAAGATTGTACTGACGAAGTTTATCTGTGGATATTTCAACGGCAATTTCATAATCTCTTACGCCACTCAAGTCAATCTGAGTAACACCTTGGATTTTTAACAGATCGTCACGAATTTGCTCTGCATATTCATGAAGCTCCTTTTCACCATATATGCTAGATAATGCAACTGCTATCACTTCCCTTTTTCTTTGAGCTAACGCAATAACTGGCTTTTCTGCATCACTAGGAAACGTATTAATGGCGTCAACCCGACTTTTAATGTCGGCCAACATTTCCCTGGCATCATATCCACTCTCAACTTCAACAGTTACTGAAGCAGAACCTTCAGTAGATCGACTGGTTATTTGCTCAATACCTTCTAAATCTTGTACCGCCTCTTCAATACGTATCGCAATACCTTGTTCCGTGTCTTCCGGCGTCGCTCCTCTTAAGGTCACACTAATATTTATGCGATCTGTTTCAAATGAAGGAAAGACTTCGAATGGTATTTGCGTACTAAGGTTAAATAACCCCGCAAACAAAATTGAAAACATTAATAAGTTGGCTGCAACGCCATTTCTAGCAAACCATGCAATCATTGTTGTTTACCCTCTTTATTAGGTTTACCTTCTCTGTTAGGTTTACCGTTTTTCGCATGTCTACTTCGTTTGTCACTCGGTTTAATCTCTCCAGGTGACGCTGATTCCGCATCGCCATTCTCGTTCACAATTGCAACTCGTGTTCCAGAGCTAACTTGCCCTAAAGAAGTTACCACTAGAAGATCTCCTGCTTGTAAACCAGTCTCTATTATTGCTTCTTCATCATTTTGCCAACGCACTTTTATTTCTGTTCGGCGAAGCATATTGTCAACAACAGTGTAAACATAACTGCCTTGGTAAATAGCCTTATTTGGAATAACAATCGTATTTGAAATCGTTTTACCTTGAACATCAGCCGTTACATATTGGCCAATTTTAATAGGTACCGAATGCTGATTGGCGCTGTGTGCGGATTTAACAAAGGGTTCATCTATTTGTCCAACGATATAAAGTTGCTGTGAATTTTCGTCAATTGCACCTTCCGTTCGCACTGCTTTACCTAACCACTTTTGATCCCCCACTAAATCAGACTTAAACAAAATTTCTTTTTCGTTGTCCGTATTGCCACTGTCGTCCGCAAACTCTTCTGGCAGAGTCATTAAAGCTAAATCTTTATTTTTAATCGGTAACCTAATTTCTACATAATCAGTCGCGTAAATATCAGCCACTTTTGTGTTGCCCGAAATAACCTGGCCAAAATCCACCAGCTTCGTCAATATTCGACCATCATAAGGCGCTTTTATTTTTGTTCGCTCTAGAGAAAGTTCCGCTTTTTGTAGTTGTGCTTCTGCAGATAAAACATTTGCTTGAGCTGCAGCCAATTGTGGCTTCCTGAGTACTAAGTCACTTGGTTTTTTATTGTTACCCAAACGTTTCCAATCAGTTTCAGCCTGCTCAACTCGTGCTTGTTCTTCCAGCAACGCTTGTTGTGCTGATAATAAACCCGCCTTTGCAATATTAACCTCGGCAACATAATCTCGGTCATCAACAATAACCAAAACATCACCCTGCTTGATAAATCCACCTTCTCTAAACTGGTCACTAACAAAAGTAATTTGGCCACCAACTTGTGATACTAATCCACTTTGGGTACGTGGCTGAACCGTGCCATAACTTTCAAGAATAATTGGATAGTCTTTAAGCTGAAGCTTTTCAACCTGCACTGACATTTGCGACGCTTTAGATGGGCCTCTACGCTGCGCTTCTGGAGGATTCGACATGATGAATGAATAAAGTATTGCCGTTCCTGCCAATACTGAAACCGGTAATATTAGTTTTTTAAAGTTAATCATTGTTGCCGTCGTCCGTTATCTTTATTAAATTGGATTGAGAAAAGGAATGCCCAAGTAACAACTGAAGTTGTACTCGGTTTGTAGCTCTTTGTTTCTTAATTTGAATAAGAGAGGTTTGTGCATCAAATGAGCGCCCCTGTGCATCGAGCACAGTTGTGTAGCTCACTAAACCACTTTGATATTGTTCAAAAGCCAGCTGTTCAGCCGCCATCGCATTTTCCATGGCTTCGTACGTTGTAGCGTATCGCTCAACTAAACTCACCTGCAATGACAAGGCATTTTCAATTGCCTCAAACGAGTCATAAACGTCTTCTATATAGCTTTTTTCAGCTTGTTGAAGTCTTAGTTCTGCGGCCTTTTCATTTGCTTTAAGTCGCCCTGCATCAAATAAAGGCGCTGTAATTTTACCTATTAATCCCCAAGCAAACGCCGATGTGTTAAACACATCCGATAGACGGCTGGCACTGTCCGAAATTGTCCCTGTTAATACAAAGTCTGGAAATCGTTCTTTATGTGCAAAAGCGAGCGCAGAGTCTGTTGCCATAAGTTGGTACCAACTAGCCTGCAAAGACGGCTTGTTCTTAATAAGTTCGGAAGGGATACCCAGAGCGAGATCTGAATTAAATACAGGAATATCCGCATTCACTAACAAGGAAGCCGAAGGGTACTCACCAATAAACCTTTCTAATGCACGAATCGCCGTCGCTTTATTACTAACTTGCAGTGACAACCGAGAACGTTCGCTATTTAGCTCGTTTCGGGCTAAGTAAACATCCAGCGCACTGTTTAAACCTTGTTGATACCCTGACTCAATAATAGATAAACTTTGCTGCGAATTCGATACTCTTTGTTGGTATAAATTAAGTAACTGATTCGCTTCAATAACATCAAGCCAGGCAACAATCACATTTGAAATTAAGGCTTGCGTCGCTTCATTGTAGAGCGCTTGTTCAGACATAAACTCTAAATTTTGCTGCTTATTTGTATCTGAAAGTTTTTGCCAAACATCAAGTTCGTATCGTAACGATAAGCCCGCAGTGTATGAAGTAGATGGTTCATCAGCCGAGCTTGACTCACCTCTTTGGCCAGTAAATTCTGCATTCAATGTAGGCCAAACATTCGTGCCTGTTGCAATTAATGTTTGCTCTTTAATTTTCACATTAAATGCTTGTTGTTGAAGTGCTAGATTGTTTAACAGTGCCTTTTCAACCAACGCATTAAGCTGAGGGTTATTAAGCTCTTCAAACACATTTTTTGAATTTTGCACATTAGGATCAGATTTAATCTTCTGAACCCATTGTTCAGGCGCGACTTCAGACAAGCGTTGCTCTTTCAATTCACTCGACATTTGATAATTTGAGGAGCAAGCCATCAATGATAAACAAAGTGCTGTAATTGCACTCAGCTGAACATGACGAACAGTTCCTTTCTGTTTAGTTTGGCTACCTTTCAACTTCTTACCTTTGTGATAATTGAGTTAATACTAAAATATTAAAGCTTATATACGAGAGAATATTAATTAGAATCAATCTAATTTACGTTAATTGACACTGTTTGCGATTAATAACCAAGTTTACTCGCTAAACAACATAATTTTTATCGCTTTTTATTGACGAAAAATGGCAACGTCTGTAGTTTCGACTAAGCTCTAACATACTTATATAAATATAATAAAATCATGGATTAACTATGGCCACTGTTAATAAACCAAAGCGTTCAACATTGAAATTGTTGACAAAAGTAGCGGCCTCAAGTTTAGTCATCACCAAAGCGCCATATGTTTTCTCAAGAACCACTACGACAGTTCGGGTTCTTGGTACTCACGTTACGTTACAAGAAACCCTACGCAAGCAAGCCATGGACGACTTAGGAATTAACTTAGTGTTTGAACCTAAGGGTAGCGCTTCAGTTTTGCAAAAGGCCTCCATGTCACCATCTTCATTCGATTTGTACGAGCAATGGTCAAATAGTATACGGGTGCTTTGGCAATCTGGTTCTATACAGCCTATTGATAAAAAAAGAATTGTTCATTTTGATGAAATTAATGATTTATGCAAAACAGGTAAACTTCACAGTTCATCTAACATTGGGGCCGGTGACGCACCGTATAAAATATTGCACGTTCAAAAAAACGGGGAATTAGGAGTAAATCACACCAACGACATTAGCTTTTTACCGTACGTTCATAATGTTGATTCTTTTGGGTATAACACCAATCACATTAAACAAGGTAAAGCCTATGAAACCGAGAGCTGGGGCTGGCTACTTGATGAAAAAAATAAAGGTAAAGTAGGAATTGTAAATGCACCATCTATTGGTGTTTTTGATCTAGCCTTGGCCGCACAAGGTCAAGGTTACATGACCTTTAAAGATATTGGCGCAATAACAAATGCTGAATTAGACAAGCTATTTAGTATTCTATTCGAACTGAAACACCAACAACATTTCAATGGATTTTGGACCTCTGTGCCAGAATCTGTGAACTTTATGAAGTCGGGACGGGTCAATATCCAAAGCATGTTCTCTCCTGCTGTTTCGCAATTAAATGGCCAAGGGGTCCCTGTTCGCTATGCCGCGCCCAAAGAAGGCTATCGAGGTTGGCATGGCGTTATGTGCCTGTCATCCGCAACTACGGGTAGAGTAAAAGATGCGGCTTATGACTATATGAACTGGTGGCTGTCAGGTTGGCCAGGTGCTTTTATAGCAAGGCAGGGATATTATATTAGTAACCCGCAACGTTCTGCCAATTATCTAAGCCAGAATGAGTGGGACTATTGGTATGACGGAAAACATGCCGCAAGTGACTTGCTTGGCACCGATGGAAATACTGCAGTTAAAAAGGGTCAGGTGCGATCTGGTGGCAGTTATCAAAAAAGGTTTAGTAACGTAGCTGTTTGGAACTCTGTCATGGAGTCTTATGACTACAGTTTACAAAAGTGGTACGAGTTTATTAACTCTTAAATGAAATAACTGAAATGTTTAAATCTTTAAAAAACCAACTATTACTTGTTCTCTTGTCTCTGGCTTCATTAATGGTTGTTGAAATTGTCATTTTTAAATCAACATTCACCGTTTTTGAAAATCAGCAAAAGCTCGCCCAAGATACGATTCAAAAAGTACAGTTGGTTGCACATTTAGAAAAGGAGCTTATTGATCTTCAGCGTAATGTTTTGATTTATAAAGAGACCGGTAGCTTATCGGTCTTAGATAGAACCTACTTATTAATATCAACAATAGATCAAGACATTAAACGTTTTGCTGAGTTTGAGTTTCCAAGTAAAAGCCAATCTACCGTTAGTAACTATATAAAAACACTTCGTGATCATTTAAACGACTATAAAGTTAACTTTCAAGAGGTAGAAAAGTCCTACGCACGTCGATCGGATTTATTTAATAATGAAATCAATAACAAATTAAACACGCTAAACACTATGCTAGTAGAGTTCCATAACGGTTCTCCTTCTCCCGTGCTTCAAACAAGAATAGTTGAGGCAAAATTAAACGCGTTAAAATATATAAACACACCTAATTCTACTTATATTAACGCTTTTAAGAAAAGCTTGAATAAACTGCAAGACTATATCGATCAGACCAGTATTACTTCCAAACAAAAAGAGCAAAGCCTTTTGTCATTAAACTCAATCAATAGGAGCTTTAGACAACTGAGCCAAACAACAAGAGGATATACATTTTTAGTAAATGTTGTGATGTCTGGAGCCGCCAATGAATTTTTATATATAACTAAAGAATTGAGTAACTTAGTCAACGACGAGGTGACTACTAACCGAGCCAGCGTTGAGCAAGAGACCCTAGCGTTCTCTCGCTTCATAAACTTCTTTTTGTTGCTTACAATATTAATTTCAATCATTACTGCAATATTTTTTATCCGCAACGTAGTAAACCCAATTCAAAACATCACGCAAGTTTTCAAAAAGCTAGCGTTTGGCGAAGCTGTATTATCTATTCCAGAGTTAGATAAAAAAGACGAGATAGGCCATTTGGCCAAAGCAGCAAAAGTGTTTAGCGAAAAAAACCGACAAACAATTCGTTTGCTAGAACAATCAGAGGTTCAAAACAAACAGCAAGTTGCAATGAATAATGAACTATTGGCTGAAAAGCAAAGAGCGGAACAAGCCACTAAATCTAAAAGCATGTTTTTGGCAAATATGAGCCATGAAATTAGAACGCCAATGAACGGCATCATAGGGTTTGTAGACTTACTTAGGCTAACCCCTTTAGACAAAACACAAGAAACATACATAGACAGAATTAGCTATTCTAGTGAAATAATGATGAGTGTTATTAATGACATTTTGGACTTCTCAAAAATTGAAGCTGGGAAAATTAGTTTGGAAGACATAGAGTTTTCTATATCCGCCGTTTTGGACTCATTAATTCAGTCTTTGTCTCCTAAGGCGGAAGAAAAAGGTCTTAAGCTTAGAGCCTTTATTGACTTCTCTATGCCTACTCTATTAAGAGGTGATCCAACACGAATTGGTCAAATAATATTAAACATTTGTAATAATGCGATTAAGTTTACAGAAAAAGGCTGCGTAGATATTTATGTAGAATACTCATGTAATGTGCAAAACTCATTACAAATAACCGTCGTTGACACAGGCGTCGGCATGAGCGATGAAGAGTGTCTCCATATATTTGACTCTTTCACTCAAGCTGATGGTTCTACTAGTAGAAAATTTGGTGGCACAGGACTAGGCCTATCAATTGTGAAAAACTTAGTCGACATGATGAATGGACAGGTATATTGCGAGTCAAAACAATATATTGGAAGTAAGTTTAGCGTTACCTTGCCATTAGAAGCAGCCGACAATACACCAGCTATTACTTTTAATGAGTTCGAAATCAATTACATTTCATTGGATGCACCGCTGACGTTGCCAGGGAAGTATTGGGCTCAGGCTCAAATCAAATTATGTATATTGAATCAATTTTCAAGTGACTTATTTGCTAGTGAAAACCCTATTATCATTCAAATAAACGCAGAAACTGATGTCGATAACATTAAAAAAAGTGTGTTGATGCTCAAAGAAAAGTCGATAAATCTTGGTTTCATTGGCCATAAAGACAGTCTTGAGCATATCAATACAATTATTAAAGACGTAAATGCTGCAACGCTTATCCACCCTATTACACCCGTTTTATTTAAGCAGTTCATTCTGTCTTTACAAAATAAAAGTAACCAAACCGTTCAGCAAAATAAAGTGGAAAGCAACTCTCGAAAACAGTACAAAGGTCATGTGTTATTAGTAGAAGACAACAAGGTGAACCAAATGGTTGCTGGGAACATGCTAAAGCTTCATGGCTTTACCTATGACATAGCAGAGAATGGTTTAGAGTCGATTAAGCTTGTAAATAAAAACCACTACGACTGTGTTCTCATGGACATGCAAATGCCGATAATGGACGGTTATGAAGCGGTTAAAGAGCTACGCCATACGGGTTATACTGAATTGTTCATATGCGGTTTGTCAGCAAATGCAATGAAACAAGACTTTGATAGAGCGTACGAAGCAGGCGTCAATTTTTACCTTACAAAACCGTTAACGGTAGATAAATTTTCTGAGTTTTTAAGCGAGCATTACCCGAAACATTAAAACGAAAAAACTGAGCCCCAAACAAAAGGATCGATAACTGGGGCTAACGTTTCCAGTCAACTATGCGTTTTTGATTTGTTCTTTTTGAATTATTTCTTTTGCTTCATGTTTATCGCCTTTTTCAATGTCCAACCCCTCCTGCGTTGATTTAAGCTTCGGCGAATACTGTAACTCTGTATATAAAGAAAAATGATCTGAACCTATATTTGGTAATCGTTTAATTTGACGCACGGTAAAATGCTCACTATGAAACATATGATCTAGAGGCCACCTCATAAACCAATAATTAGCATGAAAAGTATTAAACATGCCTCTGCCTACTCTTGGGTCTAATAAGCCGCTTATTTTTCTAAATAACCGAGTTGTTTTTGACCATGCAACATCGTTCAAATCACCCGTGACTATTGTTGGAGAGTCATCCTTGGCAATTTTTCGCGCCACAATAACCAGTTCCGCATCACGTTCAGTCGATTCTTCATTTTCAGTAGGGCTTGGCGGCGCGGGGTGCAAAAAATAAGCTTTAACCAGTTGACCGTTCGTTAGCTTTAATGTCGCTTCTACCGACGGTACACCGTCTTGCACTAAATAGTTGAGCTCAGCATCTAAGAGTTCAAACCTTGAGTACACATGCATACCATATAGGTTATCAAGTGGGCACTTAACGGTGTAAGGTAAATCATCCTCTAAACAATCTAGTTGGTCTTGCCACCACTGATCAGATTCTAAAGTAACCAGTACATCCGGTTGATACTCTTTAACTAAATCAATCAGTTTGTGCGACTTCCTGTTGGTTGTTAGTACGTTGGCCGTAATAACTTTAATTGTGTTTGTAGGTTCTTCATTTTTAGATGAGTGGACTTCCTTTTTCCATAATGGACTAAAAGGTAAAACCCACCAAAGCTGCCACAGAATACAAGCAAGTAAAGTGAGTAACCGTATTATTGATCTTGAGTCATTTGGCTCTAGCTGAGACAACTGGCCAACAAAAACACAAGTAAAAAGGACGGCGAGTTGCAGTCTTGGAAAGTCCATGCTTCTTATTGTCCAATGAGACCAATTAAAAATAGGCAGTACACAAATAAGAAATACGACCACCGTTAGAATTGTAAAGGTTAACTCCATTTCTAACTTTCCTTAGGCAAATAGTTGTCGTTCAATAATTGGAAGTCCTCTTCTAGTGCAAGTTCCTTTTTTGCATAGGCTAGCGCTTTTTTTGAGTGCACGTAACATTGTTCAGCTAACTCGTCATTAGTCTCAGACAAACATTGATAAATTTTCTGAAGTCTAAGCATCACTTCAATATTAGCTGCTCCGTCTCGAGCGATGCCGTTAAATGCATCTTTAAAAATTGCTTCTGTGCTTAGATTTGGCAAATAAATACGATCAAAAGTGTTCTGTTTATCTTTGCAATCTGATTCTTTTCTGCAGCCAGCCGCCCATTGCGTTATGAGCCTGCATTGAACACTAATGATATCTATCGCCGTACCTGGGTCATTTACTGCCGGCGAAAGTGCACGACTCGCGATTTCAGATAACACCAAAAAACCAAATCGAGGGTCTTCATCAAAGGTGCGGCATTTGCCAACAATAAAGTCTTTCAATATTTGAGGTTTTAGGCTCTTATCCCACGATTCTTGACTTTCAGAAGCCTGACCATCGTCAAATTTGATAAATGCTATTGGAGTGTTTGGCAAAATAAGAGAACCAACGGCTTGGTTTATTTTTATCTTGAAATTAAACTCCGAAGCTGTCGCATGTAGTCTATCAATATTAATTTGCTGTAAGTAACCAATTTCACCTGAGTAAATTTCGTCTGCTTGACCTTCAACATCGTTAAAGTCTAACGCCCCTGCAGTAAGCTCATGATGCCTGATGAGTGCCTTTTCAGTTACCGCCTCTACTTTTGAAATCGTTTTACCTAACGTACCAAGCCTAGCAATGTTGTCCACCCACCTTACAAAGCCCAATATTACAATAGCAAAAACCAGTAAAGTGAGTATAAAGATAACAAAGCGGCCCGTATCACCATATAAACCATTCATTAACGCAATAATACCAATAACGCTAAAAATAAACGCTCCGACAAAAATGGACAGCGCATACTGCGAAACATCGTCGGTAATGACAATATCAAATGCATGCGGGGTAGCAGATGTACTCACGGAAGAATATGCAGATAACATAGAGCCAACCGCAAATACAGCCATTCCAAGCATGCTCGCAGATATAATAGAAAATAAAGTTTTTAAAGTATCAACACTGATGTCCATAACAGCGGCGTCAGAGAAGTAAGTGTCGCCGAGCCTAGCGAAGAAAATAGCAAGTACTGAAAGTGCGCAACTAAAAAGAGGTTTAACCCACAGTCGCTCTTTCAAACGTCGAATGTAAAAGCTAACTTGTTGCTGCATCCTATCTATTTTCCTTTTTAATCATTGCGTTAAAAAAACTACTAAACACTTTATTTTATCTGTGGGTATTTAACAACAAATAGCTCACAAAGGCCCGCAACAACTCATTCATTTTAAATATACGTTCCAATTAATATATTAGTTGGAAAAGAAAAAACCATGGGGGAATTAGGTCAGATTTTAGGCATAAAAAAACCCCGACTGTTTAGGTCGAGGTTTCGTTATTGGTGGAGCTGGCGGGAGTCAACAAAAGAGCTAAAACCCTTTAAAGATAGGTGGTTCACAAATCAAAACAATAACCTGTACTACATATTGTACTACTTTAGCTATTTATCAACTTACTAATCTTGCTCTCGATATGTATTAATGAAAATACCTTTTATGTAATGTAAAAGCATACCAATAGCAGACAACATTAAAAAACTGACAGCCCCAGATAACCCCCATACAATTTGTAAAACTTCGTCACGCTCCATTGATATTAAAATTATCGTAGCTATCAAAGTTACAACTGATAACAAATAAGCCAATACACTAATGGCTGGTGCGTCGGTTACTTTTGAAATGGTTATAAGTGAAGTTGCCTCAAAAGTCGGCTTTTTGCTAAATACTTCAAGCTCTAAACTTAACTTCATTTTAGGAATGACTTCTATTAAAACCTTTTCACCTTTTCTTAACAATTCCAAATTGACGGTTTCATAGCCTAATTCCATTAAGTATTTTTGTGTAGATTCAAGTGTCCAAGTGTTAGGTACTTTTCGATCGCCATACTTAACTATTATGTCTCCAGCTAGGATACCTACATTGTCACCGTACTTCCCACTTTCAACCGATTTAACTTTTAAGCCTTCCATATTACTTCCTTGTATTTAGTTTGTATGATTACCTTAATTTAGTTTTTCAGTACTTACAACATTCCCGACTTAATTAACAACTTGCCCATATAACTATTACTGAAAGCTCCCCAATAAGTTTGCTCTAACGTGACAATCTCCCTTTGTTTTTTTAGATAGGTTCGCCATTGAATATGGTCTGGTTTGGGAAAGTACAAACATGATTCAAACATATCATCGACAAAGCAAAATTCGCCCCATATGCCTTTCCTTAGCTTTCTTATTCTGCGCCTTAATCTAGTTAGCCTACATTCACTTTGGCTTGCGTAGTGGGCATTGAGGCACTTCCTACAAGCAAACGTGGTTTCAGTTACTAGCAAGTGCTGACAGCGCCTTAAACAGTATGGGCAAACTAGGTAAGTCTTTATTGATGCGCTAACACGTTCTTGGAGTAATGGAATTGGCGTTTTTCGGCCTTCAACCTCATAAACCATAACTTTTGGATATTCACTGTGTGTATGAAGTGTAAAAGCTGTTTGCTCATCGTTTAATTGAGTATGCCCATAACTGTAGTTACCATCGGCTGAGTCTATGAGACTCTTAAACCAAATAGCTTTAATTCGATGATATGCCTCTTGATAAGATCTTGTTCTAATATGCCCCAAGTGTGAACCTTTAGCCATTCTCTACCCTTCCTTAACTTTAAATTATTCTATTACGAAAAACTGGTAAAAGTAAGGTTATAAAAAAGGTGAAAGTAGCAACAAAAGTTATATAAACTGCGGGCGGGTAAATAAACTTATTCAAGCGGTACTGTGTTATTTCACTGGTACTAATTTACCCCCCTCCCTGCCATTCTTATCCGTTTTATCTGTTTGACTAATTAACTCATCGAATCTTATCTCTAAAGCTCTCAAGCTGTGTATAAGGCCTAACATGGTGCTATCGCTTTGCTCATCATCACTTTGTATCATCATTAGCATTGAGTCGTTTAAAAAGCTGGTGGTTTCTTTTAGCTCTTGAAGTTGTTCATGGATTGGTTTCATCTTTAAGCTCCTTTGTAAAAACCTAAAATAACATTATTGATTGAGTGATTAGGTACAGGAAATGGGGTGAGCGTACAAAACTGTACTTTTTATAAATTCGACCAAAGCGACGATGCCTAATAAACAAAGCTGAAAGCTCAATACCCCCCCTATCATGGTTTTACTTTCAGTCTTGAGCAACCAAAGCGTTTTGTATTTAACGGCCTGTTTTTATTCTTGGTATAAACCTTTGCTAAGTACGATGCCCACTCAACCGCCTCTGCCACTAGGCTGTAGTTGTCCCTGTAAATCATTAGATACTGTTTGCCTTTGGGGTGACTTAAATAATTGCCGTTTACATTCCAAAGCTGTTTACAGGTTTCTAGCAAGTTGTGAGGGAAGTTATATTGATGTCCGTTTACACAAATAATTAAATGATAATGTTGCGCCTCACTCGTTTTCTGTTCCCTTGCCCAAGCAAAAACATAACGCTTTAAGCTATGCTGTTTCTTAAATGCTTTACCCAAGCGTTGTATGTAGTCTGAAACGACTTTATTGTCTGGCGTGTATTCCTTTAGGTGTAAGTCAAAACGAAAGAACAACACCTTACTGTGATATGACAGTATTGCCTCAATTTGGAGTGCGATATTTTTCGCAAACGTAGGATAAACGCCTTCGTTCTGATTGTTAATTTTGTAAATGCTATTGCCAGTATCTATGAAGTTATTTGTGGTTATATATGCCATTGGTTGATTTAACTAACATATAGATATTATTAAATACCTAGTAAATACTGCTAATTTGGCCTTGATGAAACGCTTACTCTATAAGGCCTTACACCTGACTTTTGATAATGTAAATAAAAGCAGAAAAGCCGTAATTTGAAGTAAAGAAATGTTTTGACGTTCACTAAAGACCAAAATGTTACTTGGATTTATAATCGATGGTTAGTTATACTCCTTTTTGTGCTGGTGGAGTCGGTCGCCAAACTTATCCGCCAGCATGATTAAAAGTAAGCCTATCGGTTAAAAGCCTTTAGGCTCTTTACCTTCAAAGCGCTGTCTAAACAATTCATCTGCTTTTTCCTTTTCGATAATTGCTAACTCAATTCGCTTTAAACCACTTTTAGAGTCATTGAGCGATCTATCAGCATAGCGTCGTCTGGCTATAGCTCTAGCGTCCTTATCAAGCTCCCAATCACCTGAAAAGTGTCTTTCATCTAAGCTGTAGTGCGCTTGCTTTTTACCTTTAAACTCCTTCATCTCCTTATGTATTAGCCAATAACCATACTTATCTCCCCATAGGTCTTGGAGGTAGATCCTAACCTCTCCACCAATGATTTTATTTAATTCGTCACGAGCTAAGTGCTTGCCCATACTAAACAGCTTTAATAGTTTGTAAGGCTTGCTGTCGGACGGTGGAATTGTATTTTGAGGTGCTGTTATCAATAATTTATCCATAACTCCCCCTTAATCCATCACTTGACGTTGAGCGACTAGATCAGCGACCAAGGCTTTCATCTGTTCTGGAGAATACCCCTTTATTAAAGCCTTCAATGTTTCACCAACTTCAAACTCAATGAACGCAACTGCTCTATCGCCAATAGAAACTGGTGGAGGGAATAGTTCAGAGCGAATTCGGTTGTAAAGTGTGGATTTTGACCAACCAGTTTTACATAGCACCTCTGGTTTACGAATAAGTTTTATATACATAATTAACCTCTATTGATTGTTACCTAAAGTTCAATAAGGATTTTTATATATTATTATTAACTACGTAATTGGGCGTTTTTAATATTTAAATTATACCCAATACAATTATCGAGTCTTATTCATGTATCGGGGTCTGGAATTGTTACTGCTCTCCTCGTTCGTGGAAAGCTCTTACTAATTCTTCCATAGCTATTTCAATATTAACTGGTTTGTACTCGGACGGGATTACACCGTTGAAAAAATCGCAAGTTTTTACGTTATCATTCAATAGGTCTTCTTTTGACATTTGGAGCTTATTGGCCACCTTTCCTAAATGCTTGCGAACAGTTGACCTTCTATCGTAATCACCGAAATACAAAAAACTCGCTTTATTGATACTGTACTTCCGAGCCAACGCCCAAATTGTAAGTGACTCAATAATGTCTTCCTTAGGACCTCTCACTTTTGTATGCCGACAATCCAATATAAAATCACTTCGACGTGATATAAAGTCGTTTAGGATTCTAGCTACAAACTCGGTTTCTTCTGGCGCTACATCTTTTTTCAAAACACTTACGCTTTCAGCCCACCTTTGAATTCTGCTAATTGCCTCTATTTTTGATGACTCTTGATATTCGCGACTTGTGATCCACTTTTCTAAATAATTCATGCTTTCATACCTATGAGATAAGTAGACCACCAGCACATTAACTCCCTTCTTCTCTCTAAGTAATCAGTGCGGTTATACGCCCTGCGTACTTCATTTTTATCTGTATGAGCCAAAGCTGACTCTATTAAGTCTGCGTTATGTCCATGTTCATTTAAAATAGTGCTAGCAAGCGACCTAAGGCCATGAGCAACTAACTTCCCCTGATAACCCATTCTCTTAATAGCCATGTTTGCGGTTTGGGAGTTCATATGAGTCTTTGGATTTCGGTCTGCTGGAAATAAATATTCTTTATGCCCGCTTATAGCCTTTAACCTAGCTAGTATCTTTAGTGTTTCTGGCACTAAAGGTACTTTATGTTGTAAGCCTTTCTTCATTCGTTCGGCTGGAATAGTCCATACGTTTGTGATCAAGTCTATCTCGTCCCAGCGAGCGCCTGATGCCTCATTAGGTCTAGTCATCGTATGAAGTTGCCATTCAATCAATAACCTTGTGGTTACTTTGATACTGGCGTAATTGAGAGCCTCTAGAAATTCTGGTAGCTCTGCCTGAGTGATTGTAGGTAGCGGGTTTTGTGTAGGTGATTTAAATGCTGACTTAATACCGCTTAGCGGATTGCTATATATTAGACCTGTGTTGACAGCATATACCATTATCTCGTTTAAACGCTGTGTAAGCCGTTTAACAGTCTCTAACGTCCCTTTTTGTGCCAATGGTTTTAACACTTCAATTGTTAAAGGTGCTGTAATTTGAGATATAGGTTTTTTGCCCAAAGAAGGAAAAATATGAATTTCTAATGAGCGCCAAGCGTCTTGAGCCGTATCTGGTTTAATTTTTGTTTTCTTTACTTCAAACCATTCTTTTGAGACTAGCTCTAATGTTGAAAGCATTTCAGCTTTAACCTCTAGCGCTCGTTCCTCTTTGTAGGTCTTTGGGTCAATGCCTTGCGCTACTAGGTTTCTAAACTTTTCTCTCTTAGCTCTCGCATCTGCTAAACCTGTTTCAGGATAAGAGCCTAAACCAATTGTACTGCGCTTTTTTACTACTGGCTTTATATAGTCCAGCAACCAACTTTTTGAGCCGTTTGGCATTACACGCAATTGTAATCCGTTACCGTCGGATAATTTATAGACTTTATCCTTTCCCTTGGCCTGTTTAACTTCTGTGTTTGTAAGCGGTTTAGTTCTAGCCATATGTAGTACCGAATATTCCATATAAACGAGGTGTACTACTAAATGTACTACTTAATTTGTTGAATGTCATTGGCCGTTATTAAATTTTAATGGACTCAATATACTGAGCAATTCATACTTAACAAAGGTTTCAGGCATAAAAAAACCCCGACTGTTTAGGTCGAGGTTTCGTTATTGGTGGAGCTGGCGGGAGTCGAACCCGCGTCCAGAAAAGGTCACCCTTAGGTACTACACGCTTAGTCAGTCTTTAAATTCACCGAGGAGCTGCGGACAGACACGCCACTCAACGACTATCCTGAATTAAATTTCGTGGGTTGCCTCTCAGGCTGGAGTCGCGCCACTATTCTGTTTGGTTTTTGATCTTATGTTAGTCCCCGTCTTACAGAAAGAAGCTAGGGCATAAGAGCTCTCAGCAGGGTATTAAGCTGCTAGTGCGTAGTTTTCGTCGTTTGCGACTATTTTTTTGCGGCTTTTAACGAGGCAAACCGCCCCTCGACGTGCACCGCCGGAATCATCAATCCTGTCGAATCCTGAATCAGCCCCGAAAGCCGGGTCACGGTATTGATTATTTTGCGCTACTCAGCAAAGGTTTCAAAGCCATGTAAAAATTCTGGAACCAACGGTTAATACCGATAGTGTTCTGTAAGTCTACTCTCTTTTATTTACAATCAAAAGACTTTCTTACTTACGCTTATGTAACTGGTGGCATTTTCAGCAAATTCAACAGTAATACAATTTAATAATTTCAATGGCTTTTAGAAAACAGACACTTGCCTAAGGGCTAACAAGCGTTATTATAAGCGAATCAATGTTTACTGGTTTTAATTAAATGGAAGTTTCACCACATATACGAAAGTTCGTAGCTATTACTCAACAAACTTTACAACATGTTCCTAGCGTATCACGCAATTATGCCTCTCGAGTAATAGAACAGGTCTCAGTTGTAAAAACTAAACTAGTTACTCGTTTCTCAAAACTAAAATCATTTTGGACAAGCTTAACGTTAGCTCAATTGTGTTATTTGATATCAACAGTTATTTTATTTGCATTAGCTTTTTCTGACGATGCTGAGCTTATTCACTTAACCCTGCCTGTGATTATTATTTTAATAGGCCTGACAAATGAGTTTTGGCCGCACTTTCTTAAAGTGTGGGATAGCTTGCAAGGTAAAGCTTTCATTCTTACCTTTTATGCAATCATGGCAAACACCGCACTTGCCTCAGCATCAGGTTTGGTCAATGAAGTTACTCATGTAAGTGCAGAAAGTTTAACTTACAGCCACAATATGGCGCTCATTATTAACATCCCTACGTGGTTTATTTTATCCAGTTTTTTAATGCTTTTGGTTGTGCAAGTACTACTGCCAATCTATTTGATATTGCTTGTACTACTTAAACCTTTTGGTGTGCACAAGATTTGGCATAAGCCAGACTACCGATTCCCTATACTAACAGCACTAATTCGATACTTATTGGCTACCTTTTTATTATTTGTTTTTATTTTTGGAAGTATCCAATCTGGTTTTCTGAATCAAAATAGTCCGCTGCTTGGCTCTGTATATGTAGGCTTTATAACTGCCGATGAAACTGCAAATCCTTCGACTTCAAAAACAAATGAAATATCAGAGGTAAAAAAAGGATTTGAGGGAACGGAGAGCAAAGCTGATGGGTTTGTTTCGTTTGACGTACACAACCTTACTGAACGCAACGGTCCAACGGAAGATACCACTGAAAATGAAGAACATGCTTTTTCAAGGGATGTCCTTTTACGAAAGAGTCACGAAGTTCATTTAATACAAAAACAAATTCTAGCCACGTTCATTTATGACTACGAAGCTGATAGTTTTTCTCGTTGTGCTTACCCAGAAAACACTAGGGTCATAGAGCTGAATGATTACGAAATTCTTACGGTTAAAAAGTCGGAAACGGCAGAAGTAGGTTATGAGTTTGGTGTTATTGCCTGCGTTTCGCCAGGCATTAAACCTAGCTAAAAAGCCGACAATTAAGTCGACTCTTTAGATTTGGTATGGGTAAGTTAACTCGACAAAAAATGAGATAGGTCTAATTTCTGCTTTATTTTCGAAATTAAATCAGTCTAAATTTATGTTTTTATTTAACTTGCCTTTTTCTAACTTACCTTGCTCTAAGTTACCTTTTTTTAACTTGCCCGGACGCTCCCAAGCGTGCTCATCTACCTCGTGCTCCCAGTGCTGATCTTCCTCAAGGGTTTTTTCAATAAAACTGCGAGTCTCCATAGAGTGATTGATAAACATTTTTTCATCACCTGACATCGTCGCTAACTGTTCAACCATTTCATCATCGTGCTTTTTGAATAGTCGGCTGGCTCGCCACGCGGCATTGTGCCTCCACCCTAGCTGCTGCATAACTTTAGCGCCAAGCTCTAGGCCACCAGCTAATGTTTCACGCTCAACAGCCGTAACACCGGCTTTTAATAAATCCGTAGCATGAGGGCGGTTAATTGCCCTGGCTAATATTTTCACATGAGGAAAATGATGTTGAATGGCTTTAATAATTCGTAAACTGCGCTCGGGCTCATCAACGGCCACCACAATAACATCAGCGTCTTCTGCACCCGCGGCATGCAACAAGTCATGACGCTCACCTTCGCCAAAGTAAACCTTATAGCCATATCGCCTAACCATATCTATTTGGCTAGCATCGTGATCTAAAATGGTTGTGGATATTTTATTGGCCGCTAACAAGCGCCCTACGGCTTGTCCAAATCGACCAAAACCAATAATAATAACCTTGTTGTCTTCAGAAATATCGTCGGACACAGGTTGTGCTCTCGCCTCTCTAAATGAAGGTTGAATATATTTATCATTCACAATGAGCATTAGCGGTGTTAGTAACATAGATAAGGCAACTACCAATGTAAGTTGCGACACTAAGTCTTGTGGCAATAGGTTGACGCCCAGCGCAAATGCAAACAAAACAAAAGCAAACTCACCCGCTTGTGATAAAACAAATGCAAAAGTATAACGGTCAGGTCGCGCCATCGGCGTGAAACGCCCCAATAGCTGCAAAATTAAGTACTTTAAAATAATGAGCCCAAGTGTTAGAAATATGATCAAAGCGGGATCAGCAGCAAAGATATTAAAATCTATACTGGCGCCAACAGAGATAAAGAATAAACCAAGTAATAAGCCTTTAAATGGCTCGATATTACTTTCAAGCTCATGACGGTAATCACTTTCAGCCAAAACAACACCCGCTAAAAACGTTCCTAAAGCAGGCGACAAACCAATTGATTGCATCGCTAGCGCAACAGAAATAACTAACAATAAAGCCGTTGCGGTAAACACTTCGCGCAGTTGGCTTTTTGCTATAAAGCTAAAAATTGGATTCATTAAGAACCGACCGCCGATTACGATTCCTGCAATAATGCCACCAGCCACTAGCCCCTTTTTCCAACCATGCAGTTCACCACTATGCGCTGCTATACTGCCCAAGTCAGAAGAGGAAACTAACAGAGGTAAAATTGCCAGCATTGGTATAACGGCAATGTCTTGAAATAATAAAACGGCAAAGGCACCTTGCCCAGCGGTGGACTTCATTTGCCCTTTTTCTTGTAGGCTTTGAAGTGCAATTGCCGTTGAGCTAAGTGACAAAATCATGCCAATAGCCAACGCTTGTTGCCAAGGTAAGCCAAAAAACAAGCCAATAGCGGTTATCAATAACGTAGTTAAAAAGACTTGCAAACCACCACTGCCTAAAATAGGCACTCTTAGTTTCCACAACAAGCTAGGTTTTAGTTCTAAACCAATGAGGAACAGCATGAGCACCACGCCAAACTCAGCAAAGTGCATCACATCTTTGGGGTGACTTAAAAAGCTCAGCACAAAGGGGCCTATAATCACGCCTGCTACCAAATAACCCAATACTGAGCCTAAGCCCAAGCGTTTAGCGATAGGTACAGACACTACGGCTGCGGCAAGATAGGTGACCGCATCTGCCAATAAATTATTTTCCATTTATTTACCCTCTCCGAGTAACCGAAGTGTTTTTAAATACTCTTTCGACACTTCTTCAAATCTAGTTTTGTCGTCAAAAAGCTTACCCGTTCCATGCACAATAAAAGGCGCCAGATATTCCATTTGGCACAAATGTGCGGTTTGCTCAAAAGGAGTGAGTAATTGCTCCATAGTGAAGCGGTTGTGGCCGGTTTTACAATAAGCGGTTTGACCGCCACCGGTTGTAATGACAGATAGCCACTTTTTATTTTTTAAACGGTCGCCACCCGGCCCATATGCATAACCATATTGAAGCACTAAATCAAACCATTCTTTTAACAATGCTGGTGCGCTATACCAGTAAAAAGGGTGCTGAAAAACCACAATATCAAATTGAGCTAGTAGCTTTTGCTCTGATTCAATATCGATAACGCCGTCAGCATACACTTCGCACAAGTCGTGTACGTGAATAAAGTCTATAGCACTAGCTTGTTGTATTAAATGATGGTTAATTTTTGACTGCTGTAAATTAGGGTGAGTCAAAATAAGTAAAACTGATTGCATGTAGTTCCTTAAAGTTCAATAGCATAGGGAG
>JAOHFM010000071.1 GCA_028098005.1 Psychrosphaera sp. | reverse complement strand
ATATAGAACTAGCGCTAGACGCTGCACACAAAGCAAAAGATGATTGGGGCAAAACGGCAGCAGCAGAACGTTCTAATAAGCTTTTAAAAATAGCCGACGTTATGGAAGCGAACCTAGAGCTTTTATCAGTAGCAGAGACTTGGGACAACGGCAAAGCAATTCGCGAAACCTTAGCAGCTGACATCCCGCTAGCAATTGACCACTTTCGCTATTTTGCTGGCTGTTTACGAGCACAAGAAGGTTCTTTAGCAGAGCTAGATGAGCATACTATGTCGTATCATATTCACGAACCATTAGGTGTTGTAGGTCAAATTATTCCATGGAACTTCCCTATTTTAATGGCAGCTTGGAAGCTTGGTCCTGCACTAGCAGCTGGTAATTGTGTTGTACTCAAACCTGCTGAACAAACACCAGTTTCAATACTCGTTTTATTAGAGTTAATACAAGACGTGTTGCCTGCTGGTGTTTTGAATATAGTGAATGGCTTTGGCGCAGAAGCTGGTGATGCATTGGCTCGTAATAAACGAATCGCAAAAATCGCCTTTACAGGGTCCACTCCTGTGGGTTCTCATATTCTAAAATGTGCAGCTGAAAATATCATTCCTTCTACCGTAGAGTTGGGCGGTAAATCCCCTAACCTGTTCTTTGCCGATGTTATGGATCACGAAGACAGTTATTTGAGTAAATGTATTGAAGGTGCTGTGCTTGCCTACTTTAACCAAGGGGAGGTTTGTACTTGTCCATCACGTCTTTTTGTCCATGAAGACATTTATGACCAGTTTATTGAGAAAGTTATCCAGCGCAGTTTGGAAATAAAACGTGGTGACCCATTAGATACAGAAACGATGGTTGGTGCACAGGCTTCTCAAGAGCAGTATGAAAAAATTCTGTCTTACATTGAAATAGGTAAAAAAGAAGGTGCAAAAGTGCTTCTTGGTGGTGAAGTTGAAAAGTCTGCTGAGGATTTAAGCAACGGTTTTTATATTCAACCGACTTTACTCGAAGGCCATAATAATATGCGAATTTTCCAAGAAGAGATTTTTGGTCCGGTAATTTCTGTGTCTAAGTTTAAGGATGATGAAGAAGCGTTAGCCTTAGCAAATCACACTGAATTTGGCTTAGGAGCTGGTGTTTGGACACGAGATACAAATAAAGCATTTAAAATGGGCCGAGGCATTCAAGCCGGTAGAGTTTGGACTAATTGTTATCATATGTATCCTGCACATGCGGCATTCGGTGGATATAAAAAATCCGGAGTGGGCAGAGAGACACATAAAATGGCATTAGAGCATTATCAACAAACCAAAAACTTATTAGTGAGCTACGACACTAACCCGCTAGGCTTCTTCTAGTCTGTAAAAGTTTAATAGCCAAAAATAAAAAACCCGCTATTAAGCGGGTTTTTTGATACGAACTAATTATTCGTTATTCAGCGTTTAACGCGTCCGTTAAGGCTTGCTCTGCATCTTCCATAGAAACAGTTTCTTCTACTTCATCAAAAGCGGCTGCAGCTGCGGCCTTTTCTTGATGGTAGCTGAAACCTGTACCAGCTGGAATCAAACGACCAACGATTACGTTTTCTTTAAGACCACGTAAATCATCACGTTTACCACTCACGGCTGCTTCTGTAAGAACACGGGTTGTTTCTTGGAAAGAAGCGGCTGAGATGAATGACTCAGTTGCAAGAGATGCTTTAGTAATACCTAGTAAGTCACGAGTGAACTTAACTAAGTCCTTACCTTCAGCAGCTAACTTACGGTTAGCGATTTTCACTTTAGATACTTCAACCTGCTCTCCAATTAGGAACTCAGACTGACCTGCATCAGTGATAATTGCTTTACGTAACATCTGACGACAGATAGCTTCGATGTGCTTGTCGTTAATTTTAACGCCTTGCAGTCGGTAAACTTCCTGTACTTCATTAACGATGTAGTTAGAGAACGCAGTAATACCACGTAAACGTAAGATATCGTGTGGAGACTCTGGGCCGTCGGCGATAACTTCACCACGTTCAACAGATTCGCCTTCAAACACGTTAAGCTGACGCCACTTAGGAATCATCTCTTCGTGCGCATCACCCTCAACTGGAGTGATAACTAAACGCTTCTTACCTTTAGTCTCTTTACCAAAGCTTACTGAACCGCTGATTTCAGCTAGGATAGCAGGCTCTTTTGGCTTACGAGCTTCAAATAGGTCGGCAACTCGAGGTAGACCACCCGTGATATCACGAGTTTTTGAACCTTCTTGAGGAATACGTGCTAATACGTCACCTGGAACTACGTTTGAGCCGTCTTTAGCTTCGATTGTAGTAAATGAAGGTAGACGAATTTCCTGCATACCAGAATCACCAGAGTCAATAATTAACTTAGGCTCTTTTGCGTTTGCAAGAGATAGATCTTTAACAACTGTACGAGTAAGACCAGTAAGTTCATCAGTTTGAACTTCGGTATTCGCTTCTTCAACGTCAGAGAACTGAACTTTAGCAGGACGTTCTACAATGATTGGATGCGAATGCGGGTCCCAGTTAGCAACTGTATCGTTACCTTTAACTTCAGCACCGTCTGCAATTGTCATAACCGCACCATATGGCAGTTTATAACGCTCGCGCTCACGACCGTGGTCGTCGATAACAGTTACTTCAGCTGAACGAGAAGTAATAACTAACTTACCATCTGCGTTTGTAACGTGTTTCGCATTATGAAGACGAATAGTACCGTCATTCTTAACTTGAACACTGTTTGCTGCTGTATTTCTTGATGCCGCACCACCGATATGGAACGTACGCATCGTAAGCTGTGTACCTGGCTCACCGATTGATTGTGCTGCAATAACACCAACCGCTTCACCTTGGTTGATTAAGTGACCACGAGCTAGGTCACGACCGTAACACGCTGCACAAACACCAAAGTCATTATCACAAGTGATAATTGAACGTACTTCAACTTCATCAACTGAATGCTCTTCAAGAAGGTCACACAGTTTTTCGTCTAACATAACGCCAGCTTCTACTAACACTTCTTCAGAGTTAGGAGCAGTAACGTCAGATAATGTTACACGACCTAGTACACGTTCACGTAGTGGTTCAACAACGTCACCGCCTTCAATTAGAGGCTTCATTGTTAGACCTTCAGTGGTACCACAATCATGCTCGTTGATTACCAAATCTTGGCCAACATCAACTAAACGACGAGTTAGGTAACCCGAGTTAGCTGTTTTAAGTGCCGTATCGGCTAGACCTTTACGCGCACCGTGAGTAGAGATGAAGTACTGTAGTACGTTCAGACCTTCACGGAAGTTCGCTGTGATTGGTGTTTCGATGATTGAGCCATCTGGCTTAGCCATTAGACCACGCATACCAGCTAGCTGACGAATCTGAGCGGCACTACCACGAGCACCAGAGTCGGCCATCATAAATACGCTGTTGAACGAAGGCATTGTTTCTTCTTCGCCGTCACGATTGATAACTTTCTCAGTAGATAAGTTGTCCATCATCGCTTTCGATACTTTTTCATTGGCCGTTGACCAGATATCGATTACTTTGTTGTACTTCTCACCTGCTGTTACTAGACCTTGTTGGAACTGGTCTTGAATTTCAGCAACTTCTGCTTGCGCATCTTCGATTAGGTCATATTTCGCTTGAGGAATAACCATATCGTCGATACCGATAGAGTTACCCGCTAACATCGCGTAATGGAAACCTGTGTACATGATTTGGTCTGCAAACATTACTGTGTCTTTAAT
>JAOHFM010000067.1 GCA_028098005.1 Psychrosphaera sp. | reverse complement strand
CTTCTTTTTTAAAAAGCACCTAGCAATGAGATTTAAGAAATATTAGGTTTTACTATTACATAGTGTAAGTTGGTTCTGGGAGATTCAGCATTGTCCCTAATAGCTTTTCAATTTTTACCTGAAGTCTATTTTCAGTGTTATTCAAAAGAACGCCAACGCCTGGAGGATTCACATTTTGAGCCCCTTGCGGCGTAACCCAAATAACTTCAGATTCAAACATTTCCGGCTCTAATGCATCCGGCAAAGTCAGTGTAACTGCTACTTTGTCACCTATTTTGGCAGGTAAATTTGTTTTGATAAATAAACCACCTCCTTTAACAAATGGCATATAACATCTAAACAGTTCCTTTGTATCTTCTAGTTCTGAAGTAAGTCGATTCATTATTTTACCCAAGACTCCAAGTTTTGAATTAATGCCGATAAGGCAAGTTCCTTATTCTGCCCTTTTATATTTTTTTGAGCAAAATTAAATTTTGATAAAACCGACAACGCCTTTTCCGCATTTGTTAAATAATTATTTAATATCATTTGCTTACAGCGACGTTCCATTAAATATACAAAAAATGGTGTTAATTCGGCATGTTTTTGTATCGTATTATTTAATTGATTATTACTAATTTGGTTCTTCAGCCAAGCTATAAACAGTTCATACAGCGCAGTGTAACAAGCTTGGTTTGCTTCGTCTTGCCACGCTTTAATCTGCGTTTCATTACCATTGGCATAACCAACGAGGTAGTCCGGTACGTTAGGATACTCTTCCTTTAATTGTGCAGTTAACTTTATGGGCTGTTTTAATAATTGGCAACGGCTGCTTATAGTTGGTATCAGTTTTTCCGCGCCGTTGTTTACTAAAAATAAAAAACTATTTGAGGTTGGCTCCTCTAATGTTTTCAACAATGCATTGGCTGCGTTTTCTGTCATATTTCCAACGCCAAGAATCGCCACAATTTGATTTTTGGATATTTGAGGTGTTTTATTCAACCAATCACTGACTGCTCGAATATCATCCACCCCAACCGATTGAGTGGTTCCGTCTAGCAGTTTGAAATCTGGATGAGAACCGGCTTGGTACAACAAGCAGCTTTTACAATTACCACAGGCTATAAAGCTATCTGGCGTTGCGGTATCACATAAAAAGCTTTGATAAACCGGTGTAAGTGCCGATTCTGTTGCATATCGATCGTTTGTTTCAATAACATAGGCATGCGCAAGTTTTAATGACTTTGCCAAACTTTGAATTTGATGCTGTAATGAACTAGAACTTAATGAGTCTGTCACTATTGATTCTTCTCAAGCCAGTTAGATATTGTATTGTTTAAGTCGTTTTGAACTTGCTGCAACTCATTTTCTGCGTTAATCGTGATCACATTGGCATTATTTTTCGCTAGCTCTAAGTATACCGCTCTAGTTCGATCAAAAAAGCCCATGTCCATTCTTTCAATTCTATCTAACTCTCCACGGGCTGCCGCTCTTGAAAGGCCAACTCTTGGATCTAAGTCCATCAATATCGTTAAATCTGGCTCAAAGTCTTTTAAAACCGCATTCCTAATTGGCAGTAACAGTGAGTCTGGTAATTGTCGACCTCCACCTTGATAGGCAAGTGAAGACATATCATGTCTGTCACCTATAACCCACTTGCCTTCCGCCAACGCTGGTTTTATAACATTATCAATAAGCTGGATGCGACTTGCGTACATAAGTAAAAGCTCGGCCTCAGCTGTCAAATGTTCTTCTGTTTCTGCTTTTACGATATCTCTCATTTTCTCAGCAAGTGGCGTACCGCCAGGCTCACGAGTGGTAATAAAACTAATCCCCTGAGATGTTAGTATTTGCTGTATTTGTGACATTGCCGTAGATTTTCCAGCACCTTCGAGGCCTTCAATTACGATAAATTTACCAGTTTTCATTTATTTCCTATGTTCTACTAATTTTGGCTAGCGTCATTGATTTTTTGTTCGGCTTTTTGTTTCGCCTTTTGTTTTGCTAGATATGCTCGAAGCGCTTTATTGTGCTCGGCCAATGTTTTACTAAAAACATGACCTCCCTCACCCGACGCTACAAAATAAAAATAATCGCTACTCTCAGGGTGTGCGACGGCCAATAAAGAGTCCAAACTTGGATTGGCAATGGGTGTCGGTGGTAAACCGTTTATTCGATACGTATTGTAAGGTGTTTTTTGCTTTATATGAACGCGTTTTATGTCACCTTTGTATTCTTTCCAAATCCCATAAATTATTGTTGGGTCCGTTTGTAATCGCATTTTTTTATCTAATCTATTAAAAAATACTGACGCTATTCTATTTCGCTCACTAGCTAATGCAGACTCTTTTTCTACTATCGAGGCTAATTTTAGCAATTCATAAGGCGTTTTTAGCCTTGAACGTTGCCGTTCTGACCACACCTTTTCTAAACGTGTTTTTTGTTTAGCTACAGCCCTTTTAAGAACATCTGTTGCTAACGTTTCAGCTTCTACAAAATAAGTGTCTGGTGCGAGGTAACCCTCTGGTGTGTCCGCTTTTAAGTCTAATGCCTTAGATAACTCCAAAAAGTTGAGCTCATTTACATTGTCAATCAAATACGATGATTCTGATATTTTATCTAGAACTTGATAAATATTTTCACCATCAATAATAGTGAAAGGAAACTGGTGCGTCTTTCCGCTTACAAATAAAGCAATAACGGAATTCAGAGGTTGTTGGGGTTGAACTTCATAAGTGCCCGATTGAATTTGGGTAGAAACAAGGTTTAATTTGCTACTGATTTTTAAGGTTACACATTCCTCTAACCAGTCGTTTTTCTTGAATTGATGACATACAGCGTTAACGGAAGCGCCCTTTGCAACTTTAAACAGTGTCGGCTCACCTATTCTTAACGGCTTCTCAATGCCTTGTTTTATATATAACCCCCCGCCTATTAAAAGCAGTAGTACCACTGGAAGTAGTATTAACAAACTCCTTTTTAACGAGAATTGAACGTTTGATTTACTCATTAAAGACCTTTTTGTGTAATTCCGTAACAAGCGCTGTGTTTAACGTTTTGCCATTAAGTGTAGCTACAGGAATTATGCCTGCAATCGAGTTACATACAAACATTGATTTTGCATTTAATAGCAATGACTCTGTATTTGTATCCGTATTTTTAAGGTTAGGTATATGGTTTTCAATAACGTTTTTTGCGACGCCGTTTATTCCGCTAAGATTTAATTTAGGCGTATGCCAGTTAGCTCCATCAAACCAAAACACGTTTGCCTTGGAAGATTCAATAACATGCCCCTCAATATTCGTTACGAGACCATCTGCAATACTTCGCTCTTTTAGCTCATGGGCTATTAATGATTGCTCTATACGATTACAGTGTTTCACGCCGGCAAGCTGCGGATTGAGTCCAATTTGAGTGTTAAGTATCGCCAATTCAATAGGTTGCTTTAAGGTTTTTGTGGCTGGAAGTTGTTGAGGCATTTCATATATAAATACACAGGGCGTCATATTATCAGATATTTGATAACCCCTTACGCTTTGACCTCTGCTCAGCTGAACTTTTAAAATACCTTCGTTTATAACTTTGGCTTTTGAGATCATTAATTCAGTTAAGCTTGACCAATTTACACGACCAAACTTGAGTATCTCATTGGCCTGCTCTAACCGTTTGATATGTGCTGGTAACCAAACAACTTTACCTTGTTCTACTTTAGCCGTAGTAAAGTGGCCATCACCAAACAAAAAGCTTCTTTGTTGTTGCCACGTACCCTCAAGGTCGGTTGGTAACAAGTTATTGTCGTAGCTATTAAACGCCATAAAAAAAGCCCAATGAAATCATTGAGCTTTTGTATCAAATTTTTGGTGAAAATTCACCTTCTAGTCGCCTAAATCTATACTTTTTTAAAGATCAGAGTGCCGTTTGTGCCACCAAAACCAAATGAATTACACAATGCATAA
>JAOHFM010000068.1 GCA_028098005.1 Psychrosphaera sp. | reverse complement strand
ATGAACAGACGCGGCGCACAAGCAGTATTAGAGAGCGAATACTCCAGAACGCAGAGAACTCAGCGACATTTTAGTATTGCCATTGGTGATATTGATCACTTTAAACGTATTAATGACACCTTGGGTCATGAAAAAGGGGATGATGTTTTGGTGGCTATTTCCTCTTTGTTTAAAAAACGTATTCGGCAACAAGATGTGTTAGCTCGCTGGGGCGGAGAAGAGTTTATGTTTATTTTTCCCGAAACCACAGCAAAAGACGCTAGGCGAGTGCTTGAAAGTTTGCGCGAGACACTGAGTCAATCACCTTTAAAAATAAATGACGCCGAGCTCTGGGTGACTTGCAGTTTTGGGCTCTGTGAGGTAAACGAGTCTATAGGTATATCGAATGCAATTCGAGAGGCCGACAAGGCATTGTACCAGGCCAAAGACTCTGGTCGTAATAACGTTGTATTGAAAACGGATGAATAACAGAGTATATCTTACGTTATTAATTTGCTTTTATACCTAGGGATAAAATGATGTCTGCTAAACGGAAAGTTAGTTTTGCACGAACGGTGCTAAGCCACACATTACACGAACCCGCCAAGTCAATCTTCTTAAATAAGATGCTGTGTTCAGCGTTGCTGACTTTTAGTTTAGGTGCATGCAGTAAAATTCCGGAGTTGGACCCGATAATTGGAGATACCGGCAACCCTTTTTCTGAGGTTGCTGAAAGCACAGATGTTATTGAATACGCTATTGACTTAGAAATATTCCCTAGTAGTCAGTCCATCGCCGGCAGTGGCTCTGCGACATTCTTGATTACGAAAGCAACCGCCCAAGTGGAGCTTAAGTTAGACAACCGTTTTACAATAGACAAGGTCGAAGTTGCCGGTGTGGCCACTACATACACGGTTAATGGTGGCGTGATTACCATAGACTTACCAAACGTTGTGGCGAAAGGTGACACTGTCACGGCGAGTGTATTTTATTCGGGTAAACCACATGTAGCACTCAATGCACCTTGGGATGGTGGCTTTGTTTGGAGTCAAACTCCAACTGGTAAAGACTGGATAGCAACAGCGGTTCAAGGTGAGGGCTGTGATTTGTTTTGGCCTTGTAAGGATCACTACGCAGATAAAGCTGAGACAACCCGCATTCATTTAACCGTTCCCGATGGTCTAGTAGCTGCAACCAATGGTGTATTGCAGAAGAGCGTGCCTTTAAGCAACAATCGAATTAGGTATGAGTGGCTACTTCAGGTGCCTGCTAGCGACTATAATATTGCGTTAAATATCGGGCCTTACCAGCGTATCCAAAAGTCTTATACAAGCGTCAACGGCAAACGAGTACCCATAGAGTTTTGGGCACTGCCTCAAAGCGTTGATAAAGCCACTACTATGATTGATGATGATTTAATGCATCAGATCGAGTTTTTTGAAAATATGATTGGACCTTACCCTTGGTATACAGAGAAACTCGGGTTTGTTGAAACACCACATTTAGGAATGGAACACCAAACTATAAATGCTTATGGCAAAAAGTATGTTCGTGATGAGCATGGTTTTGACTTTTTGTTGCATCACGAACTTGCTCACGAGTGGTTTGGAAATGTGATGACTCACGAAAAGCTTAATGACGCATGGCTTCATGAAGGGTTTGGGTTGTACATGCAACCAGCGTATTCCTTGTATAGATATGGTGAAGCGGCTTATCAACATAGAATGTACGAATCCTACCTTGGGTTAGTGAATTGCCACGCCATCGTACTTGATGGTGACATTACCTCAAACCAAGCCTTCAACTCTGATATCTATGGCAAAGGGGGTTGGACATTACATACCTTACGATGGTTAATCGGTGATGAAAAGTTTTGGCAAGCGACCCGTGATTTAGTCTATGGCGAAGACTTTGAGTTGAATGATGAAATCACACCGAGATATCGAAATACTCAGGAGTTTATAGATATCGTTAATAAGGTTGCCGGTGATGACTACACTTGGTTATTTAATGTTTACCTTAAACAAGCTGAACTACCAAATTTAAAAACAGACATTGCAGCGGAAACGCTCACCTTAAATTGGCAAGTTCCTGGTAATGTGGATTTTCCGATGCCAATTCCTGTATCCATAAACGGCGAAATTAACGTTATTGATGTGCCAACTGGCGGTGCGAGTATCGAAATACCTCCTGGTGCCAGAGTTATTGTTGATCCTGAAATGAAAGTGCTAAGAAAACTACCCATAATTGGTAGCTGCGAAGAAAACTTGGCTAAACGTGCAAAACGAAAGTAAATAAGGTAAACAAGGAGAACCTACGTCACAGTGCTTGGTGCCCGTGAGTTATTGATACTATTTAATTTAAAGGTTCAAATGCGCAACGCTTCGGTTTATAGTTTGTTTTCTTGAACAAAAGGTCAGATTATTTACCATGGAAACTAACAACGCAGCACCTGCTAAACCAAAGATCTCTTTAGGCGTTCTATTGCTTAGGTTGAGCCTATTATTTGGGACTGTGATATCGCTGTTTTTTGTGCCGTGGATATTAGTTTACGCCTGGCTGTTACCATTACCAAACACGGTTCAAGCACAAGTTGATGAAGCCATAAACCACGGTTTTGACGGCATGATTGTTTATGTTCAACAGGGCAATGAGCCAGCTCAGTTTTATACCGGTGGTTGGAAGGACCGAGCTAACAAAATACCAGCAGACCCGACATCACTTTTTAAGATTGCCAGTATCAGCAAGCTCTACGTTTCGGTTTCTATCGCTAAGCTCGCTAATGAAGGGCGTTTATCAATTGATACTCCTGTTTCCGAATACTTCCCTGAGTTAATAGGGCGCATTGAAAATTTAGAAACTATCACTATTCAAATGATGGCGCAGCACCGAAGTGGCATTCCTAATTACACAAACAACCCAGCATTTTGGTTAGATCACCCACATACTGATGATGAAAGCTTGGAGTTTGCATTAGATTTACCGGCTAGCTTCGCTCCTAATGAAGGTTATGAGTACTCAAACACAAACTACTTATTATTGAGTCGCATAATCGAGCAAACCGTTGGTTATCACTATTATCAATTTATTGTTGAGAGAATTATTCAGCCTTTAGGTTTACAAAATACCTTTGGCTCAATTAATGACGTTAATTTAGATGACGTAATGAGTGGTTATTATGTTGGTTACGAAGAAGATCAAAAGCCACAAGATTACGGTATGATGGCGACAGCGGAAGATGTTGGTATTTTCCTTAGAGCACTCAATGATGGTTCTGTGTTTGAACCTGGCGAGAAAGAAATATACGACCAGCTTTACGTATACGAACACGGTGGTCTAGTCGTTGGTTATCAGAGTTATGCTGAATATCACAAAGACATTGATACTGTGGTTGTGCAGTTTATAAACACCACAGACTTTGAAGGTTACGAATGGAATTTGTCGGAAATTATGATCAATCGAATCGTGAAAATTTTGAAAAACGATGCAGAGAACTAACCGTAATCCATAAGAGCAATGTAGGCTTTTTTGCAAAAGCAAAAGCAAAAGCAAAAGCAAAAGCAAAAGCAAAAGTAAGGTAAAAAATGTCATTTCCTCTTTGTCCAAGTTGTCAGTCTGAGTTTGTATATCAAGACCAACAAAATCTTGTGTGCCCTGAGTGTAGTTACGAATGGAACCCAGACGAGCTAGCAGCCGAAGAAAAGATTGTGGTTAAGGATGCCAATGGCACTCTGTTAAATGAAGGTGACAAAGTGACTGTTGCTAAAGATTTAAAAATAAAAGGCAGCTCTCAAGTAATAAAAGTAGGCACTAAAGCCACGATTCGCCGCATTGTAGAAGGTAAAGACCACCAACTTGATTGTAAAGTTGATGGCATTGGCGAAATGATGGTGACGGCTAAGTTTGTTAAGCGGGCTTAGCTAC
>JAOHFM010000066.1 GCA_028098005.1 Psychrosphaera sp. | reverse complement strand
TATAATCGCCCTATCAGAATTACAAATAAGGCTTGATATGTTTATTCTAGATCACAGAATAGAACGTGATTCTATTTTAATTGCAGAATTACACCTTAGTCAGTTAAGACTGCAGAACGATCAACGCTATCCATGGCTGGTACTAGTTCCAAAAGTTGCTGACGCAAAAGAAGTACATGAGCTTCCATCAGAGCAATCACAGCAACTATTAGAAGAAAGTAATGCAGTAGCAAAGGCTCTATTAAAAGTGACAGGCTGCAAAAAAGTAAATGTAGCTAATCTAGGAAATGTAGTTGAACAATTACATTGGCACATAGTTGCAAGATTTGAGAATGACTTTACTTGGCCAGGCCCGATATGGGGTGTTGGTGAATCAGAAAGTTGGGATCAAAAAAAGAGACTCGCTTTTATCGAGTCTCTTCTTAAAGAAGTTCAATTAAATAAGAATATCAAAGTTATTCCAGTTTGAAATTGAACTAAAATAGCTAGTTACTTCTTGTATATACAAGTTCGAACGAAGTTAAATCTAAAGGTTCAGAGGCTAGCTATTTTATAAATTAAACGTTGTCGTTTAAAAACTCAACAAGTTGAGTTTTACTTAACGCACCAACTTTTGTTCCTACAACAGCACCATTTTTGAATAGTAATAATGTTGGAATACCACGAACACCAAACTTAGGTGGTGTATTTGGGTTTTGGTCAATGTTTAACTTAGTAATAGTTACTTTGTCAGACATTTCTTCAGCAACTTCACTAAGAATAGGAGCGATCATTTTACAAGGACCACACCATTCTGCCCATAAATCTACTAATACTGGCTTGTCACTGCTGATAACTGAATCGAAGCTGTCGTCAGTTATGTTGATAATTTTATCGCTCATTTAATACTCCGCATTTAATATATAAATAATATACTTCTATTGTGATTAATTTGTTTCTTATTGCAAGCCTAAAGGTTATGCTTATTCGTTATGAATAAGACACATTTAACAGAAACAAAATTTTCCGACTTTTCAATACATCCAGATGTATTAAAAGCCCTATCCTCTGCTGGTTATGCAAATTGTACCCCGATTCAGGCCATGTGTATGCCCTTAATCGAAAAAGGTGTCGACATTGCAGGTCAAGCACAAACAGGGACCGGGAAAACCATCGCATTTCTTACAGCGACCTTTAATAAACTTCTTAACGTAGAAGCAAAAGGCCAGCCTAGAGCTATTATTTTAGCCCCAACCCGTGAGTTAGCCATTCAAATTCATAAAGACGCAGTTGCGTTTGCTGAAGCTACTGGCTTAACTCTTGGACTTGTTTATGGGGGCGAAGGCTATGAAAGTCAACGCAAACAATTAGAACAAGGGGTAGACGTACTAATTGGTACGACTGGTCGCGTAATTGATTATTTAAAACAAGGTATTTATAACTTAGATAGCATACAGGCTGTTGTTCTAGATGAGGCAGACAGAATGTTTGATCTAGGCTTTATCAACGACATCCGTTACTTATTCAGTAAAATGCCAGCAAGTGCTGAACGAGTTAACCTAGTTTTCTCTGCAACAATGAGCTACAAAGTAAAAGAGTTAGCTTATTCGCACATGAATGAACCTACACACGTTCAAGTTGAGCCAGAAAGAATGACAGGCACACGCATTAGTGAAGAGTTGTTCTACCCTGAATCTGACAAGAAGCCTTTGTTACTTTTATCTTTAATTGAAGATGACTGGCCAGAAAAAGCCATCGTATTCACCAATACTAAACACGCATGTGAGCAGGTTTATAATTGGTTAAAGGCTGATAAACACAGAGCAGGTCTACTAACTGGTGACGTTAACCAGCGTAAGCGTTTATCTATTTTAGAAGCGTTCGCAAAAGGTGATATCGACTTTTTAGTAGCAACAGATGTTGCAGCTCGTGGTCTACACATTCCAGAAGTATCTCATGTTTATAACTATGACTTACCTGATGATCGTGAAGATTATGTACATAGAATAGGCCGTACAGGGCGCGCGGGTGCCAGTGGCGCAGCGATCAGCTTTGCGTGCGAATCTTATGTATATAACTTACCTGCGATAGAAGAGTATATTGGCCATGCTATTCCAGTTAGCCAATATGATTCAGAAGCGTTGTTAGATGATGTACCAAAACCTCGTTATACAAAACGCAGGCATCATCATGGTCAACGTCGCAGAAGTAACTAATAACAGTTGAGGCTGTAATTGGATGCAAAATAACACAAGCTATGCAGTCGTAGACCTTGGGTCAAACAGCTTTCACATGATGATTGCCCAAGTTGTAGCTGGCAGTGTGCAAATAATTGGTCGGGTTAAACGAAAAGTCCGATTAGCGTCAGGTTTAGACGAAAACATGTTTTTATCTGACGAAGCAATGCAAAGGGGTTGGGAGTGTCTCAATCTTTTTGCAGAGCGCTTACAAGATATCCCAAAACAAAACATAAAAATCTCTGGTACTGCAACTCTCCGTTTAGCTCAAAATGTAGACACCTTTCTTGAGAAGGCAGAACAAATTCTCGGCTTTCCTATCCAAATTATCTCTGGAGAAGTAGAAGCGCAAACTATCTACAAAGGCGCAGCTTACACCTCAAGTTCCACAAAAAAAAAATTAGTTATTGATATTGGTGGTGCGAGTACTGAGCTAATTGCAGGTGAGGGTCATCAACCTAAAATTTACACAAGCATTAACGTTGGCTGTGTTACCTACTTAGATAGGTATTTCAAACAGGGCGTTTTAAGCGAAGCTAACTTTAATGATGCAATTCAGGCCGCTGAAGTTGAGATCAATAAGGTGAAAGCAAACTATCAAGATTTTGACTGGCAAGAAGAAGTAGGTGCATCAGGCACCGTTCAAGCTATTCAAGAAATACTGATGGCTCAGGGGTTTGATGAAATAATCACTATTGAAAGATTAATAGCTATCATGCAGCAGTCTATTTCATATGGTTTTCTGGATAAACTTACCATCAAAGGTTTAGCACAAGAACGCAGGTTGGTATTTCCTAGTGGCTTGGCCATTCTTATTGCTATTTTTAAACAGTTGAATTTGACCGGAATGACACTTGCTGGCGGAGCACTGAGAGAAGGCCAACTATACTCTATGTTGCCAGAGCTCACTCAGTTAAATGTAAGAGAAAGAACTATAAAAAGCGTTATGACACGCTACCATATAGATACAGGACACGCACAGCGTGTTTCGGAGCTTTGTTTAGAATTAGCAGAACAGCTCGCACCGAGTTGGGACTTAATGCAATTTGAAGCAATAGATATATTAAAATCGGCAGCATTGGTTCATGAAATTGGGCTTCAGGTTGCATACAAAGATCAACAAATTCATGCGAGTTACTTATTAGCCAATTCAAACTTACCTGGTTTTACTACGGCACAAAAGAATTTATTAACGGCGTTAGTGCGTAACCATCGTGATGATATTGATCACTCAATGTTATCAGCACAAACCACTACTTCAGTGCTACTAGCTATGAGGCTAGTTCGTATTTTAAGGCTTTCAGTAATATTATCATTGAGACGGACAGATGAGGTTTTACCTGACATTGACGTATCGATTGTTGGAGATGAGTTGTCTATACATCTCCCTGATGGCTGGTTAGAAAACAACCCATTGAGTGCAGCGGAGTTACACCAAGAAGCCAGCTATCAAGCACTTCAAGGTTGGCAACTAAAACTAACTTAGTAGTGTTAAAGCCAACCTGTTTAATCGAATCGATTTGTTACTTGAAACAACTCGGCTATTGAGATTAATCAACAGACCTTGAAGGCAGCTAAATTATCAAATTATGGCTTAAGCCATTTTGCGGCCGTTTTAGCAAAGTAAGTTAGGATACCGTCAGCGCCAGCGCGTTTAAATGCCAATAACGACTCCATGATTACCGGCTCCTCTGCTAACCAACCATTTTGAATCGCCGCCATATGCATCGCGTATTCGCCACTGACCTGATAAGCAAATGTAGGGACTTCAAACTCATTTTTTACACGACGTACAATATCTAAATACGGCATACCTGGTTTTACCATTACCATATCTGCGCCCTCTTGAAGATCAAGAGCAATTTCCCTCATCGCTTCATTAGAGTTTGCAGGATCCATCTGATAGTTCTTTTTATCTGCGCCTTTTAAGTTGCCAGCAGAGCCGACAGCATCTCTAAAGGGACCATAATAACTAGAGGCATATTTTGCTGAGTAGGCCATTATTTTAACATTATGAAACCCTGCTTTTTCCAATGCTGCTCTAATGGCGCCTATACGTCCGTCCATCATGTCGGACGGAGCAACAATGTCGACACCCGCTTCAGCATGAGATATAGCCTGTTTTACTAATGTCGCCGTTGTAACGTCGTTAAGAACATAACCAGATTGATCTAT
>JAOHFM010000065.1 GCA_028098005.1 Psychrosphaera sp. | reverse complement strand
CTCGACATCTCACTTCTAATTTAGTGTGTATTTGTTGTATTCTGTGCTCATCAGCATTTAGTAAACACTAATATATTCGACAACGTTAGGTGTAATTTAGGGATTGTATGACAACTAAAAATGGTCAAGAGCTAGTAAGAACCCGAGCTCAACAAAAAGAACAAACTCGACGGGCGATTGTTGATGCTGCATTTAGAATGTTAAGTCCAGATCAGAGTTTTGCGAACTTAAGTTTACGCGAAGTAGCAAGGGAAGCCGGAATCGCACCAACTTCTTTTTATCGTCACTTTAAAGATATGGATGAGTTAGGTTTAACGCTGGTGGATGAAGCTGGTTTAATGCTCAGACAATTGATGCGCCAAGCTCGTGCGCGTATTGATAAAGGCAAAGGTAGCGTGGTGCAAACGTCTATTTCTACCTTTATGGAATTTGTAGAAATTAATGGCAATGAATTTAGACTTCTATTACGTGAACGTTCGGGCACGTCAAAAGCATTCAGGCTTGCAGTAAACAGAGAAATTCAACATTTTGTTGAAGAGCTGACGGAATACATTCAAACCAAAACTAACTCAAATCATCAAGATGCACTTTATGAAGCCGATGCGTTGGTGACTATTGTATTTAATGCCGGTGCAGAAGCGTTAGATTTGAGCCAAGAAAAACGCGAATTATTATCCATAAAAGTGGTTCGTCAAATGAGATTTATTGCAAAAGGCTCTGAATCAATGCGACATGTTAAAAAGTAGACGTTTGGTTTTAGATTTTATTTTATTTAACTAAAAAAGCTGCGCTTGAAGGGCGGAGTCAATAAAAACGGGACTTTCAGGCATGTGACACCTCACTGTCATATTGTGACACTAACCTCAGACATATGACAAAACACATGACTGTCCGGTTGGTGTCGTCACAGGTTTAGGAAATATTTGTTTTACTGAGTCCCACATTGAGTAACACAAATACATTAAGGATTTAACAATGACTTTGGAAAAAGATACTAGCGTTGAGAATAATAACGTTAAACCAACAACAGATAATGATGGTGTTAAGAAGCTATCGGGTATCACACTGCTTTCAGATGGTTTTAGGTTTCACTTTGAAATAGGCGGCCACAAGATTGAAGCGTGGGGCTCAAGTAAATCAGGGAAAGAGTCGGTTTCGTTTGATGGAAGCCTTGTATCAGAAAAGCGCAGTTTAAGACGAAAGTCATTACACTCATTTGAACATCAAGGTGTTTTATATGAAGTTGAGTTTAATATGGTCAATATGCTGACCTCAGAATTACATTGTTCGCTTATTAAAGAGGGCGTACATGTTGAAACTCAAAAAGTAATGCCGAAAAGTACATCGTCTAAAAAGGAGTTTTTTAAAGGCTTCTTTACTTGGTTTATAGTCGGCTCCATTTCTGGATTTGTGGCCATGACCGTCTTTTTAAACTACTTCGATAAGTAACTCTGGAGATTTAAAATGGATATAAATGCAGAGTTCATTAAAACGAAAAGAACCAGTCAAAGTTGGACACAACAACATTTAGCCGATGCTTGCGGAGTTAGTTTACGAACGATTCAGCGTGTGGAGCGTTATGGAAATGCATCGAACGAAACGGTTATGGCGCTAGCGTCTGTTTTCGAAATTCAACAATCAGAAATTATTGTGCCAGAAACGCCAGTGGTTGAGATGGAGATGATGTCGGATGAAAGCAGTAAGAAGTTAGAAAAAGCATTGCAGTTCTTATTGACACTTTCTTCGGGGATTATGATTGGTGCTTCGTTTGTGGTGCTGTTTACCGATTAGTAGCGAGCTTTATTTAACAAAGCCTGTCCCTTTTGTTGTAGCGAGGCCTTTAATTGTAGCGAGCTCCTTTTGTAGTGGGCACCAGGAATAATAGAACAGTGTTTTGAGGATTGAGTATGAAACAGTTAATGAGTAATGAAGAGTTTAAGTCTGTTTGGGATGAGCCCGGCGTGTTGCCATTAGCAACCATTGTTGGTGCGGCCTATTTGTTTGGGGTAGGCGTCAGTATTGGTAGCCTTGTAGGTAAGTTTTTAGCGTAACAATAGTTTTTAGCGTAGACAAAATTAAGGATTAGATATGTTTAGTAAAGAGTTTGTATTTAGTGTCAAAGGTAAAGAAATTCGAGTTTGTAATAGCTGGTTTCGAGGCCTCAAGCTTTATGTAGATGGTGACTTTAGAGATCAAGATAAAACAATGTTGGCGGTATCGGATAAAGCGTTATTAAGTGCCAATATCGCAGACGGGGTTATTTTAGAAATTGTGCCGGTGTCCGCTGCTTTTAGCGTTGAAATGGATGCTTACCTAAGGGAAGGTAAAACTAAGACATTGGTTTATAGCTCTTATCAAAGACTGTCTTTAAAGGAAAAGAGAGTCTCCTAACATGTAACTAGTTAGTAAAAATAAAAAGCCCACAGAGTATAATTTCTTAAGTGGGCTGTTTGTTACGCTAGGTTTTTAAACCAAGGTTGATATTGAACGATGCTTGCACCTGCACCTAAGACTATGACTTAGCCGTTAGTACAACACAACATTCTAAATGATCCGTATATGGGAATTGATCAAATACAGCAAAGTTTGAAACATCATGGGTTTTACTAAATTCTAATAAGTTGTCATGAAGTGTATTTGGGTTACATGATATGTAAATGATGGTTTCATATTGTTGTACCATTTTCACGGTATCATCGTCTAAACCTGCTCTTGGTGGATCCACCAATATGGTATTGCAGTTGTAGCTCTTTAAGTCGATACCTTCCAATCTATTAAATGTGCGTACGCCATTCATTGCTTCGGTAAAGTCTTCCGCTGACATTCTAATAATATCAACATTATCTATTTTGTTTGCTTCTATATTATATTGAGCCGCTTGCACTGACGTTTTAGATATCTCTGTTGCGAGTACACGATCAAATTTGTCGGCTAATGCTAATGAAAAGTTACCAGCTCCACAATATAGCTCTAGTAAGTCGCCGGTATATGGCTTTGCGTTTTTAGCCCACGTTAACATGTCTTCACATAGTTTAGCGTTTGGTTGTGTAAAGCTGTTTTCTACTTGCTTATATATGTAAGGCTTACCGTCTACTTTAAGTTCTTCTATTACATAATCTCTATCAAGAATGACTTTTTGTTTACGAGCGCGACCTACAAAGTCGATTTTGTATTTTTTAGATAGTGTTTCTTTCAGCGCTTTACAGGCTTCGATCCATTCATCGTCTAACTGTTTGTGATAAAGCAAGCTGACAAGTACTTCACCTGTTAGCGTAGATAGGTAGTCTATTTGGAACAGCTTACGTCTTAAGATTTCGTTAGGTCTAAGCGCATCCATCATATCAACCATAACGTTATTGATTAGTTCACTTGCTGGTGGGAAGTGATCAATGCGGATCTTCTCTTTAGTCTCTTTATCGAACATGATGTGAAAAAGATCATCGCCGTCGTGCCAAACTCTAAACTCTGAACGCATTCGGTAATGTAATGTCGGAGACTTATACACGTCGATAGAAGGAATTGAGAACTGCTTGAACTGTTCATTAACTAAGTTGATCTTATTATCTAATAAAGAGTCGTATTGTTCTGGTTGGATCGAGCTTAAAGGCATAATAGTTGTTTCACAATAATGGACATAATGATGCATTTTACTCAAAAATTGACTAAAACACTAAATTTGGCAATAAAAAAGGCCGCATAAGCGACCTTTTTCTATTAGATAAGTGTTATTTACTTGTCATTTGCTAAACGTACTTTAAGCATACGTTCTTGAAACTCAAAGTCATTTAAAGTGTCGATCACTTTCTGGCTATCTGCTGCTGCGATCTCAACAAAACCGAAACCACGACGTTTGCCTGTTTGCTTATCTCTTAATAAGCGCACAGAGAATACCGTACCGTACTCACTGAAAAGTTCACGAACACTTCCTTCGTTTGCACGATAAGGAAGGTTACCTACGTATAAAGTTGTTGTGTTTGCTGCTTGCTCTTCAGAAGAGCCAGTAAATGAACTAGCTAGGCCAGCTATTACTGCACCTATTGCAAACGCAGCTGCTGCAGGGACTGCAGAGCCAACAAAATGAAAAAGAACCGCACCGATAACTGCTACTACTATAGACGGTACGAATACCGAAGAATTAAAAGACATATTCCATACTCTCAAAAAAGTTTTAAAAAACATAAATGTAAACACGTGATCGTTCACGTAACGCATATACTATTACCTATAGAAGGATTTACAAGTTATTTCTTGTTCATAATTTAACAGAATGATCCAAAAAACATTCAGATCGAACAAGAACTGTTCAAACGATCGCAAAAGATCGCTTTTATTCAAATTAGGGGTTGCGCCGAAACGAAAAGTCTCTAAAATGCGTCCTCGTTGTCAGGGAGACATCAAACGGCTTGAAACGTTAAGTAAAGGT
>JAOHFM010000064.1 GCA_028098005.1 Psychrosphaera sp. | reverse complement strand
AAGCACAAGTTAGACATTGCACCGTAGCTAAGGCCAACAGATGCAGAGGCACGACTAATTTCTTGCATTGCAACAACATGTTCTAGGTAACCTAAGTCCGAACCGCCATATTGTTCTTCTACTGTCATGCCGAGTAAGCCTAGCTCACCAAATTTACGCCATAAATCTCTTGGGAATTCGTTGTCGTGATCTATCTGTTCAGCGCGAGGAGCAATTTCGTCGCGAGCGAAGGCATTCACCGTGTCGCGGATCATGTCTACGGTTTCGCCAAGGTTGAAGTTTAGTGATGAAAATGAACTGATCATAATAGGTCTCTTTTTCTGTTGAATTTGATATTTAATTTAAATTTTTATTATTACGAATAACGAGTCTTTCAACATCGTACGCGCTTGCATATTTCTTTTAATGTTTAAGTTAGCGGTCAATTCTATTAGCAGTATCAGTGCTTACAGTTTAGCCAATGAATCTTTACAACCGCTTTCTAATTCCGACAAATCATTTAAAACGTCGGCAATATCTTGTTGTTGCTGGATTAATTTTTGTTTTTTCTCTTCAATTAATTCCAACATGATGTGTAATTGTTTTTCTTCCGTATCTTCGTTGTCATAAAGCTCAAAAATTGTTTTCGTTTCTTGCAATGAAAAACCTAAGCGTTTGCCTCGTAACACTAACTTTAAACGCGTGCGATCTTTAGGACTATAAACTCTGGTTTGGCCATTTCTTGCAGGCGACAACAACTCCGCATCTTCATAAAAGCGAATGCTTCGCGTTGTAATGTCGAACTCTTTGGCAAGCTCACCAATGGTATATGTGGTGCCAGAGCTATTCGGTTGTTGGTTTATTTCGCCCGTCATTATGTTACCTAGTGATTTATTTCTAGGATTATTCTAGGGTAAGTTTACGTTAACGTAAACCTTGTGCTTTTTATAAGTGGGGTAATAAACAATCGCATTTTTGTGAAATGTAAATTTTTTCTGCCATTTGAAATTCTAATTCGCGCCAGCAGGGTTTGTGAATCGAATTGTTAAGTCGTACTATGCCTGCATAAAAATACTAAGAGGTTATAAAATGTCAAATCATGATCCAGTTGTTATCGTATCTGCTAAACGTACACCGTTAGGGGGCTTTCAAGGCTCTTTGTCTTCAGTTTCTGCGCCAGACTTGGGCGCTACAGCGATAAAATCAGCCATTGAAAGCGCCGGTATTACAGGCTCAGACATTGATGAAGTTATCATGGGTTGTGTTTTACCAGCAGGTTTAGGTCAAGCACCAGCGCGTCAAGCGGCAATTAAAGCTGGCGTACAGTTATCGGCAGGTGCAACGACCATAAACAAGGTATGTGGCTCAGGTATGAAAGCGGCCATGATGGCCAATGACTTTATTCAAGCTGGTTCAATTAATGTTGCAGTAGTTGGTGGTTTAGAGAGCATGACTAACGCGCCTTACATGTTGCCAAACGCTCGTGGTGGCATGCGCATGGGTCACGGAAAAGCAATGGACCACATGTTCCTTGATGGCCTTGAAGACGCTTACCAAGGTAAAGCCATGGGGTGTTTTGCCCAAGACACAGCAAATGAATTTAAATTTACGCGCGAGTCTTTAGATGAATACGCAATTCGTTCACTAACAAGAGCGCAAGAAGCGATTGCAAGTGGTCGTTTTGATAACGAAATTGCGCCAGTGACTTATTCAACTCGCAAAGGTGAAGTTACTGTTTCCGTTGATGAACAGCCAGGCGCTGCTCGAATTGACAAAATTCCGAGCTTACGTCCTGCGTTTGCAAAAGATGGCACTATCACCGCTGCTAATTCATCGTCTATCAGCGACGGTGCAGCGGCATTAGTGATGATGAAGCTGTCTGAAGCTGAACGTCGTGGTTTAAAACCACTGGCAAAACTTGTGAGCCACGCAACTAACTCTATTGAGCCAGAAAAGTTTACGACTGCGCCAATTGGTGCCATGGAAAGTGCGTTAGAAAAAGCTGGCTGGAGCACATCTGACGTAGATTTATTTGAAATTAATGAAGCCTTTGCAATGGTAACAATGGCGGCTATGAGAGAGATGTCGTTACCAGCTGAAAAAGTGAACGTTCACGGTGGTGCTTGTGCGTTAGGTCATCCACTTGGCGCCTCTGGTGCACGAATTATTGTCACACTATTACATGCTTTACAAAACAAAGGCTTGAAAAAAGGTTTAGCGTCACTATGTATTGGTGGTGGTGAAGCAACAGCAATTACAGTAGAAATGCTCTAAGTTTCAACTATGCTCGTATAAAGAAGGGCATACGGTTTTAATAAAGAGGCTGCTTAGGTAGCCTTTTTTATTGTTTAAATTTTATTTTTATTTAATAAAGGGAAGTAAAGGTTAGTGACTTTATTGTTGATATATGGCGTTTTAGCGATTGGAATTTCGTTTATATGTAGTGTGTTAGAGGCGGTTTTACTGAGTATTACACCAAGTTATATTCAGGCCTTAACAGAGAGAAACGCCACCGTAGGTGATCGAATTGAAAAGCTGAAAGCGAGAGTCGATCAGCCATTAGCCGCTATTTTAACCTTAAATACCGTAGCGCATACTGCCGGTGCTGCGGGTGTGGGTGCTCAAGCGGCTGCTATTTATGGTGATGCAGCCATTGGCATTGCATCTGCAATAATGACCTTACTGGTATTAGTATTATCTGAAATCATTCCAAAAACACTCGGGGCGAACCACTGGCGTACATTAGCTCCATCGGTATCACTTATACTCGTGTTTATGGTTAAATTACTTAAGCCTTTTGTTTGGTTATCTGATCAAATAACTACACTATTTAGTAAAAAAGAAGACGACGGTAAACACGTTCGTGCGGAGATCGAGGCTATGGCCATGTTTGGCTCTCAAGTAGGGGCTTTACATCAACAAGAGTCGGAAATCATTAAAGGACTAATGAAGTTTAGACACACTGCTATTCGCAATATATTAACGCCAAGGAACAAATTGTTTCGTATCTCAAAAGAAATGTCCGTTGAAGATTTTTGTAAACAACATGGTTCAAACCAGTTTTCTCGTATCCTTGTTTTTGATAAAGACCCAGACGATATTATTGGTTACGTATTTAAAAGTGATGCGATTCTTGCCAATGTTCGTGTTAAGCCAAACTATAAAATAGGTAAGCTGACCAAACCATTGTATGTGGTGTCTGAAAGCATGAGCCTACCAAGTCTGTTTACCAATATGTTAACCAAACATATTCACATGAGCTTAATCATTGATGAGTATGGTGAAGTAAGAGGTATTGTGACTCTTGAAGACTTATTAGAAGCCTTGCTGCAGGTTCATATATTTGATGAAAAAGATAATAGTGCTGAGGTTGATAAAGAGAGTGTAAAAGGAGAGTCAGAGCCTTTATCAGACCCTGACTTAAATGCCGATGAAAATCTAGTTATTGAGCCCGCCGTTGGCGCTGACAAGGATAAATAGATCAATCCACATCACTACTACCGCGAATACGCCCGCCCAAAAGGTAAGCATACGCTTGATTAAGTTATTGCTGGTTAAAAAGATAAAGGCATGGATAAAGCGAAACACAATAAATGTCCATGCCGCAATGCAACCCGTTAACGTATCAAAGCCGAGTACCATATAAGCTAAACAAACCACAAAAAAGAGCATTGGAAACTCAAATTGATTACTGAAGCAGCGACCTGTTTTTAAAACAGACTCAGGAACGTTATCGCCTTGCATTAACAAAAAGTACTTAGGGCTAACGTCCTTACTTTTTACATTACTGAATCTGGCACGTGCAGTAACGACGCCCACGATAAAAATTAACATAAACATGGCAAACATTGGATAAAACAAAATTACTTCTCCGTCTTTTGGGTTTTCTTATTAAATTCAGCCATTTTCTTTTCACGTTGCGCGTTTAAATACGCTTTGTAACGCTCAATACTTTCTTGATGGCGTAAAACTTTAGAGAGTGGGTCAACAATAACAATGTCCTTGCGGTTAACCTCTAGGGTTTTGGGCTCATCTAAAATGAGCGTATGCACCTTACCATTAATACTCACTTCAAGCGGTATAGGAAATGGACGATTGTTCTCTATTTGCCACTGTAAGGTTAAACTTTGTTCGGTTCGCTCCATTATTAATACTGGCAGTGTCGCTTGGTAAATATAAACGTCAAAAAACCACTGTAAGTTTTCACCAGTGATGTTGTTTACAATGCTAATAAATTCATTGGTGTCGCTAAATCGAGGGGCAAAGTTTCCTGGCACTGGATTTGTGGTGCCGTAAACCAATTGCCGTGTTGCATCAAAAAAAGCCTCGTCGCCAATTAACTCTCGTAGCGAGTGCAAAATAAGAGAGCCTTTGGCATAAATGTCATTTCCAGGGCCAACCTTTCGGTTATAAACTTCTTCAACCGCCAATGGTTTGTTTGAAACGATAGGGAACTTGTTTATTAAACCAAGACGTTGCTTAAATAAATGAGCTTTGTAGGCCATGTCACCATGTAAATATTGGGTATATAACGGTTGCATATAAGACCCAAATCCTTCGTGCAGCCACATGTGATCCCAGTTATTATTGGTCAGTTGATTGCCAAAC
>JAOHFM010000062.1 GCA_028098005.1 Psychrosphaera sp. | reverse complement strand
TATCACCTTCAATATTAACTTCAGATACCCAGTAAAATAAGTGATTTAAGGTGGCGGCATCTGGTGTATTTGGGAAAAAGTCACTCGGGAACAAGTTTGCTTGGTCTAATTCACCGTAATCTAAAATTTGCATTAGCTCTAAGTAAGTCGGTATACGCCAATTGGCGCCACCACAAAATGTCTCATCATTTACTTCTTCAACAAAGGTTTCACTGCCACAACTTGTTGGATGTGAACAGCTTGTTTGTCCAGGAAGTGTATCGTCAATGCTGTAATAATTTTCAACGCCATGCAGTTCACTAAACTTAGGCGACGCATTATCTACTTTTACTTCCCACACCAAGCCTGTGAAGTTGTCTCGCACACAACTAAATACTAACGCGTCTTGAGGCAATTCATCGCCGTTAATATCAAACTTTGTGAAGTCGAAGGTTTTGTCTCCTGAACCACTTTTGTCAATTGCATCTCTCACTGAGTCGCGCCCAGTATCAGCATCTTGATTTGGGTAATTTACATTGTCACAAGGCACAACGTCTGTTGCGCCGTAACATTCAATTACGCCAGAGTCGTGCAAGCTACCAAGGTTTAGCGGGTTAACTGTAATATTTACGGTGTCCGACTCGCTATTGCTTGCATTATCAATAACCGTTACTTGAAACGTGAGTAATTCCGTTGAGTCTACATTAGGTGCAAAAAACTCTGCGATGCACTGATCTGCGCTTGAAATTGTAACGCTTAGCCCGGTCAATTGCTCCCACTCACAAGACAACACATTATCCACAGAAACACTATCCGAGGCATCCAATGTTACTTTTGTGAATTCATCTACTATTTGATCTTGTCCAGCGGTAGCTACTGTACCTTCTGCAGCAGCAACCTGAACGTCAATTGTATTTGTTGCAGTTAAGCCAAAATTATCTGTGACTTCAAGTTCAAATTTATAGTTTGTGATTTCAGTAACATAAGGCGCTTGAAAGGTAATTTCACTCAATGTTGCCGGCGATAACAATTGTAATGACTCGTTGTCGTCAACCTGTGTCCATTGGTAGTATCTTATTTCACCATCTGGATCACTGCTATCTTCCGCAGTTAATGTAATAACTTCAAAAGTTTCGTAAGGAGCAACTGCATCGGTGTTATTTGTTATACGGGCAATGGGCTCTTCATTTACATTTGTGACAGTGATATTTATTTGATCTTCAACGCGCTGGCCGTCTACCGTGGTGTAAGTCACTTTAATAACAATAAGACTGTCAACATTTATACTTGGCGCAACCAAGCTTACTTCTAAAGCAGAGTCTTCAGGAAATTCTTCAATGGTAGGACCTTGGGTTTGGCTCCATATAACCGCCCCTTCTTCAGGGTAAATAGAAGCTGTTAGGGCAAAGGTTTGCCCCTCTAAAACCGTTATATCAGTGCCTAAGTTGACACTTGCCAGATTATTCCCAGACGGATCAGACGATTCACTGCCAGAACAGCCGCTAATTGTGACCGCGAAAAACAGGATAAAAATAAACATAAGGCTTTTCATATTAGATACTTACCTGCACTACTAACTATTAAATAAACAATTAATTTGGTTTGCTGAATAAACCATCAGTGTCCATTTATGTTCCAAATGACTAAAGATAGCAATTTTCGAGCCATCACAATCAAAAAAAGGCCCCTCGGGGCCTTCTAATTTACTGATTTATAACTTCAGCCTTTTAATAGCAAAGTATTACTCTGCTGAATCTTCTTCTGTTTTGTATTTTGCCGCTGTTTCAGAAATTAAAGGTTGAAGTTCACCTTTTTGGAACATTTCCATGATGATGTCACAACCACCTACTAATTCGCCGTCTACCCATAACTGAGGGAATGTAGGCCATTCTGCATATCCAGGAAGTTCTGCGCGAATATCAGGGTTTTGAAGAATATCAACGTACGCAAACGGTTCGCCAACTTGCATTAACGCTTGAGAGGCTTGAGAAGAAAAACCACAAGATGGCAATTTAGGGCTACCTTTCATGTAGATCAAAATTGGGTTCTCTGCGATTTGTTTTTTAATTTTATCAATGGTTTCCATTGCTACCTCTTCTTTATGGTAAATTTTTACACGACGACTAGACTTATGTCTGATCTTAAAAATAAAATACGTCGTTTTATAACTTTAGACTTGAAAAACAAACTTTAAGTCATATTTATTAATGATTAAATAAAATGAAAGATATAAAACGGGTACTTGAGTAAATTACTCAACTTTTATAATCTTATCAGCAAACATAAACAAAGCCAACGGAGACAACCATTATGGCATTCGAATTACCAGCTCTACCTTATGCAAAAGATGCATTAGAACCACACATTTCAGCTGAGACTTTAGACTTTCACCACGGTAAGCACCACAACACTTACGTAGTAAAGTTGAACGGTTTAATCGGTGGTACTGAGTTTGAAGGTAAGTCATTAGAAGACATCGTTAAGACTTCTGAAGGTGGTGTATTCAACAACGCTGCTCAAATCTGGAACCACACTTTCTACTGGAACTCTATGAGTCCAAATGGCGGTGGCGCTCCTACTGGTGCACTTGCTGACGCTATCAATGCAAAATGGGGTTCTTTTGAAGACTTCCAAGCTGCATTTAACGACAAAGCTGTAAACAACTTTGGTTCTAGCTGGACTTGGTTAGTTAAACTAGCTGACGGCTCTTTAGACATCGTTAACACGTCTAATGCTGGCACGCCAATTACTGAAGCAGGTGTTACACCGCTTATGACAGTAGACCTTTGGGAACACGCTTACTACATTGATTACCGTAACGTTCGTCCTGAATACTTAAAAGGTTTCTGGGCATTAGTAAACTGGGACTTTGCAGGTAAAAACTTCGCATAATCCACTACTAATGTTGATTCGCTTTTAACGCGATTCAAGCATAAACAAAAAGCGCTGAGTTTATTGTGAACTTAGCGTTTTTTTTTGCGTATAATACCCTTCATATTGTTTAAATTAGGCCAAAGGAACTCCTCCTATGTCAAATGCGGTTGTATCAGAAAAGGTAATGAAAGAGCTTTTACTTGCGTCAGGTAATCAAGGCAAAGTAAATGAATTAAAAGAAATTTTAAGTCCTTTTGGTTTTAATGTTGTACCGCAAAAACATTACAACGTTGAAGAAGTCCCTGAAACTGGCACCACCTTTGTTGAAAACGCCATTATAAAAGCAAGACACGCGGCAAAAGTAACAGGTTTACCTTGTGTTGCTGATGACTCTGGCCTTGAAGTGGACGCACTTAACGGCGCCCCGGGCATTTACTCTTCACGATTTGCCGGTGAAGATGCTACAGACGGCACAAACATTGATAAGCTTTTAGATGTTTTAAAAGACAAACCGTTATCTGAGCGTAAGGCTCGATTTGTCTGCGTTATTGTATTTATGCGTCATGCTGATGATCCTTGCCCTATTATTTGCGAAGGATATTGGAACGGTGTGATTGCTACTGAACGCTCAGGTGATAGCGGATTTGGTTACGATCCAGTTTTTTATCAGCCTCAGTTAGACAAAACAGCAGCGCAACTTAGTCCCGCTGAAAAGCATGGTTTGAGCCATAGAGGACAAGCTTTGAAACAACTTGTTGAAAAGTTTAAAGGTCTTATCTAGTGCCAGCACCTTCTAGCTCTGGCATTACAACGCTACCTCCCCTTTCTCTTTATGTGCATATTCCTTGGTGTGTGCAAAAATGCCCCTATTGCGACTTTAATTCTCATGCCTTAAAAGGCGGCATTCCTGAAACTGAGTACGTTGCGCATTTATTAGATGATTTAACGGCAGACTTGTCTTACGTACAAGATAGAAAGTTAAGTACCATATTTTTTGGCGGCGGCACGCCTAGTTTGTTATCAGAACAAGCAATGGCGAAGCTATTAAAAGGCATTGAAGAACGCGTGCCATTTTCTGACGACATCGAAATTACACTAGAAGCGAACCCTGGCACGCTGGAAACAAACAAGTTTGAAGGTTTTGCAAAAGCGGGGGTTAATCGTATTTCCATTGGAGTGCAAAGCTTTGAGTTAGAAAAGCTGGTCCAGTTAGGTCGTATTCATAACAGTGAAGAAGCGTTAAAGGCTGCTGGTTTTGCCCATGATTCTGTTTCTACCTTTAACTTAGACTTGATGCATGGATTACCTAATCAATCACTTGATCAGGCTTTAGCCGATGTAAAACAAGCCATAGCGTTAAACCCATTTCATATTTCTTGGTATCAATTAACGATTGAACCAAACACTCTTTTTCACTCAAAACCGCCGGTTTTACCAGAAGATGATACGCTTTGGGACATTCAGCAACATGGCCATGAACTATTGACCGAAGCTGGCTATGAGCAGTATGAAATTTCAGCTTACTCAAAGCCTGGTCATCAATGCCGTCATAATTTAAATTATTGGCAGTTTGGTGACTATTTAGGAATAGGTTGCGGCGCTCACGGTAAAATCACCGTGCAAACGGACGTGGTTGAGTTAGCCCAAGACGATTCTCAAACAAGCACACAAATTAAAGTAATTAGAACTGAAAAGGTAAAACACCCTAAAGGCTATATGGACTTTACTAAGCCATATACATATAAGTCTTGGCAGGTGGAAGCCGATGATTTGCCGTTTGAGTACTTTATGAATCGTTTACGTTTGAAGTCTGCATTCAGCATGGAAGAGTTTGAACAACGAACGGGTTTGTCTAAAGCAACGCAGCAAGCAA
>JAOHFM010000063.1 GCA_028098005.1 Psychrosphaera sp. | reverse complement strand
CCAACATTATATACGTGCAGTATTTATCTCGATAGACCAGAGGATTGTCGGCATTACCCAAGTTTAATATCTGAAATGATTAGAGATGAATGTGAAATGATAGAAATAACTGATTTAAACAATCCTTCGGCTGCGCAAGCTAAATTGAATAAGCTTATGGATGACAGCCACCACAATCGTTAGGAGTTAGCAGCTAGGAGCTAGAAGTGCCAGAGTCACTATCATTACTGTCGTCTTCAGTATCTTGAGAGCTGTTTTCTGCTTTTGGTTGAGTACTCATAGAAAAAGCGGCACCGAATGCAACGCCTAAAGCAATTCCCATAGCTAAATTGTCTGTTGCGAGACCAACGCCCACACCAATTGCAATACCAACACCTAGACCAACTTCTAATTTTACGGGCTTGTTTTCATCTGACATTTAATAATCCTTTTTTTTGAATACAAGGTTTAACTTACCACCTAATATAAAAAAAGCAGAACATTTGTTCTGCTTTTTAAATGGTAAATTAAGATCTCTAGAAATGGAGCTTTAAAACAAAAAGCTATAAAACAATGTGACCATAACTCTGAGTTCTTACATTACTTTTACATTTGAGCTTGTAAGTAATTAGGTAGACCAATTTTTTTAATTAAGCCTAACTGCTGCTCTAACCAATGTGCGTGATCCGTTTCAGTGTCATCAATGAGCACCTGAAGCATATTACGAGTTACATAGTCTTGTTCTTTTTCGCACAGTGCCATGGCTTCTTTTAGTGCTTTATCTACTGCATATTCAACGCGTAGGTCACTTTCTAACATCTCAGGTACATCTTTACCTATGTGCAAACCATCTCGGTCTACCATGTTAGGGATCCCTTCTAAAAATAAGATGCGCTCAATTAATACTGATGCATGGCCTTTCTCATCATCGAATTCGTGATCGATACGTTCAAACAGCTTAGTAAAGCCCCAATCTTCATACATACGAGAGTGAATGAAGTATTGATCCATAGCGGCTAACTCATAAGCCAGAAGACCATTTAATGCATTGATTATATTTTTGTTGCCTTTCATGATGAGCTCCCCTTTATAGCTGCGCTTGAAGGTACTTTTCAATACCTAGGTTTTCTACTTGATAATCTTGAGTTTCTAGCCAATCTAAATGTTCTTCTTCACCTTCAAGAATTTCAGTTAATAAATCTCTAGAAACATAATCTTGCTGTTCTTCACAAACTGCAATGGCAGCTCTCATTTGAGCAATTTGAGTTAATTGGAATTGAGAGTCACACTTGATCATCTCTACCGTATGTTCACCGATAGACAATGCCCCAAGCTTTTGTAAATTTGGTAGACCTTCCAGAAATAAAATGCGTTCAATAAGTTTGTCCGCTTGTTTCATATCTAAAATAGACTTTTTATAACACTTGTCATTCAGCTTGCTGAAACCCCAGTTTTTGTACATGCGAGCATGCAAGAAATACTGATTAATGGAGGTTAATTCCACCGTTAAAATGTCATTCAATGTGGTGATGATAGTTCGATTAGATTGCATAAAAAAATCCTAATAACGGGTTATAGGATCATTATAGAGGATTATGAGGTTTTTGCAAAAATTCTTAATAAAAACAGTGGTTTAATAATGAGAATCATTATTAATTAGATTGAGGTTTTGTAACTAACTGACTTCTTTAAATAAAGACTCATCCATGATTATTTTGTCAACAACCATTTGTGCAACCTTAGTACAGTTTCCACACTCAGAACCAACAGGCAGGTGCTGTTTTAATTCACGAAGGTTACCAACACCGTGCTGGTTAACAACATCTTGAATATCTTTATCGGTGATACCTTTGCACAAACAAACGTACATTTTAAGTCCTACTGGTTACTGCCAATCTCAATGCAAGTGATAATAGTTCTCATTTAGTTTGAAGGCAAGTGTTTTTGTCAATTTTTGTGCTATTTTTAAGCGTTACTTATTTGGCAATTTTGAAATTTGCGGTTTGTATTACCTATATTGATAATTTCGATAGGTTTAATCGAAAATTCACCTTGGTTTATAAAATTTTAACTATATATACTGTGTCATAAGATTTTATTAACAATAACCACATTGGAGAAACCCATGGGCGTATTAGTAGGCCGTCAGGCACCAGACTTCACTGCAGCTGCAGTATTAGGCAACGGCGAAATCGTTGATACATTTAACTTTGCTGAAGCAACTAAAGGTAAAAAAGCAGTTGTTTTCTTTTACCCATTAGACTTCACTTTTGTTTGTCCTTCAGAGCTAATCGCTTTTGACAAACGTCTAGCTGAGTTCAACAAGCGCGGTGTTGAAGTAATTGGTGTTTCAATTGACTCACAATTCAGCCACAACGCATGGCGTAACACTGCTGTTGCAGACGGTGGTATTGGCCAAGTTGGTTACACACTAGCAGCAGACGTTAAACACGAAATCTGTAAAGCATACGACGTTGAGCATCCAGAAGCTGGTGTTGCTTTCCGTGCATCTTTCCTAATTGATGAAGAAGGTATGGTTCGTCACCAAGTAGTTAACGATCTTCCTCTAGGTCGTAACATTGACGAAATGTTACGTATGGTAGACGCATTAAACTTCCACACAGAGCACGGCGAAGTTTGTCCTGCTGGTTGGGAAGAAGGTAAAAAAGGTATGGACGCAACTCCTGCAGGCGTTGCAGCGTTCTTATCTGAGAACTCTGAATCTCTATAATTTTAGTTTGATGGGCAGTTATGCTCATCAATATTAAACATCAAAACTCTCGACTTGTTCGGGAGTTTTTTTTGCCTGAAATAAATGTTGGTAGGTACATTCTTAACTGACGATAGTTTTGTTAAACTTCGACCTGAATATTTCTTTTAAGGTGTGTTTTGGTGAAGCAGTCGGTTAATCAGTGTTTTTCGGATGAAGGGGCGTTAGCAAAAGCGATCCCTGGATTTAAAGCTCGCCAATCACAATTAGACATGGCTAATGCGGTTGCTGGCGCCATCAAAGATAAAAAGCAATTGGTAGTTGAAGCCGGAACTGGGACAGGTAAAACATTTGCCTATTTAGCCCCCGCTATATTAGATGGCCGAAAAATTATTGTGTCTACAGGGACCAAAGCTCTGCAAGAGCAACTTTTTCATCGCGATTTACCTTTGGTAAAACAAGCGATAAAGCCTCGATTAAAAACGGCATTACTCAAAGGCCGAAGTAATTACCTTTGTATCTATAGAATGAATCAAAATGGGCAACATCCACCATTTGAAGATCCAGACTTTATTACAGACTTGTCTAAAGTTCGTCGGTGGAGTTCAGAAACGGACACGGGTGATCTTGGTGAACTGACATCAATAGAAGAAAATAGCCGAGCTATTCCATATGTAACAAGTAGTGTTGATAACTGCTTAAGTAAAGACTGCCCTAATATTGGTGAATGTCATGTTGTTAACGCTCGTAAAAACGCACTAGATGCGGATTTAATTGTCGTAAATCACCACTTGTTTTTTGCTGACATGGCCCTAAAAGACACCGGTTTTGGTGAATTAATTCCAGAAACAGATGTGATTATATTTGATGAAGCGCATCAGATCCCGGACATTGCCGCAGAGTATTTTGGTGAACACTTTTCATCACGCCAAGTTTTTGAGTTATGTAAAGATATTCAAGCAGAGTATCAGTTGAATTTACGGGACTTATCACAGTTAAACAAAGCCGCGATGAATTTAGAAAAAAACATTCTAGATATGCGCCTCGCGTTTGCTTATGATCCCGAGAGAGGTAACTGGCGAGAAAAGGCACCGCAGCAAGAAGTAGTTGCTGCTATGCAATTGGTTCATAAGTCCTTTGACTTTATTTATGACGTGCTGAAGTTAGCGGTTTCAAGAACTGAAGCAATAGATGCCTGCTTTGAGCGCTTAGTGCAACTTAGGGGCAAGTTTGACCGCGTAAATCAAATTGAAGAAACCGGATTTAGCTATTGGTACGAAACCAGTAAAAGGCACTTTACACTGCACACTACTCCGCTTTCTATCGCTGATAAGTTTGGTGGTTTTGTAAAAGAGTCTGACTCAAGCTGGGTATTTACTTCCGCGACGGTCTCGGTAGACGATGACTTTGAACATTATACTAGCCAATTGGGGTTACCCGAAGCTAGAACGCAAATACTAGGAAGTCCATTTAACTATCAAGAACAAGCACTGTTTTGCGTGCCAAGGTATTTCCCTGAGCCAAATGATAAAACAGCGGTTCGGGCATTTGCAGAGTTGGCATTGGAGTTGATTGAAGCGAGTCAAGGTCGGGCATTTTTGTTGTTCACTAGCCATAGAGTGATGTCGTTAGTGGCTAAAATGTTAGAAGACAAAACACGATTGCCTTTATTGGTACAAGGCACAACGAGTAAGCGATTGTTGTTAGAGAAGTTTACCAAACTTGGCAATGCCGTATTACTTGGTACAAGTTCATTTTGGGAAGGGGTTGACGTTCGTGGCGATGCACTTTCTTTGGTAATGATCGATAAATTACCTTTTGCTTCGCCAGACGATCCACTGTTACAAGCTCGTATGGAAGATTGTAAATTGAAGGGCCAAGACCCTTTTAAGCATGTTCAAATTCCGCAAGCGGTCATCTCTTTAAAACAGGGTGTTGGACGATTAA
>JAOHFM010000061.1 GCA_028098005.1 Psychrosphaera sp. | reverse complement strand
CGCCGAAGAGCTTCATAACCAGGTTGTTGAAGACCGAGTATATGTGTTTACGCCAGATGGTGACGTTGTTGATTTACCAAGTGGCTCAACGCCTTTAGACTTTGCTTATTATGTCCATACTAATGTGGGTCATCGTTGCATTGGTGCAAAAGTATTTAACCGCATTGTCCCGTTTACTTATCAACTAAAAACCGGCGATCAAATTGAAATCATTACCGGAAAAGAACCAAATCCTAAACGCGACTGGTTAAACCCCAACTTAGATTATGTTCACTCTTCAAGAGCACGAGCAAAAATTCAAACTTGGTTTAAACAGCAAGACAAAGACAAAAACATTGTTGAAGGGAAACAAATGGTTGAGCACGAGCTTAACCGTTTAGATATTGATTGGAATGAAACAGCCCACGCGGTTGTGCGCTTTAATATGAACTCATTAGATGATCTGCTAGCGGCAATAGGCGCTGGTGACGTTCGCCTATATCAGGTGATCAATTACATTGAGTCAAAGGCAACTAATCAACCTAAGCCAGAAATTGATCCTCGACTCATTCAAAAGCCTCGGAAAAAGTCCAAGAAAAACCAAAATGGTGTGGTTTTACATGGCGTTGGTAATTTAATGAATCAGTTGGCCGGTTGTTGTAATCCAATCATGGGCGATGACATTGTAGGTTACATTACACAAGGCAGAGGCGTAGTAATACACCGCTCTGATTGTGAGCAATTTAAAATAGTCATGGATGAGCACCCAGAACGATTTATCGAAGCTTCATGGGCTGAACAATACTCTGGTGGTTTTGTGGCCAATGTTAAAATATTCGCCAATGACCGAAGTGGCTTATTACGAGACATCACCACTATTTTAGCAAATGACAAAGTTAACGTATTGGCCATGAGCACCGATTCCGATGTCACTAACCAAGTAGTCACTATGGGCTTAAAATTAGAAGTTTATAACCTTAGTGCGTTTAATAGAGTAATGGATAAAATAAGCCAAGTAGAAGAAGTAATGAAAGTTAAAAGATCATAACCTCTTAATATTTTATGCTTTTAACAAATACAGAGAACAAAAATATGATGAGCACCGATAAGCCTGCTATCGATAAATTAATTTGGATCATGTCTCAGTTGCGTGACCCAAACGGCGGCTGTCCTTGGGATTTAAAGCAGTCCTTTAAAACTATCGTCCCGCATACTTTAGAAGAAGCCTACGAAGTGGCGGAAGCAATTGAACAGGAAGATTTTGACGAGCTGCCTAAAGAGCTTGGCGATCTTTTATTTCAAGTGGTGTTTTATGCACAATTAGGAAAAGAGCAAGACCTTTTTGACTTCGAAAAAATTGCGAGCCTCATGTGCGAAAAGCTTATTCGCCGTCATCCTCATGTATTTGGGGAGCTTTCTAATAAAACGTTAGATGACAGCCAAATCAAATACAATTGGGAACAGATAAAAGCGCAAGAGCGCAATGCTAACTCTAAACAAAAAAAGACATCGGTGCTGGATGATATTCCTAATGCGCTGCCTGCCCTGAACAGAGCTTATAAAATTCAAAAGCGTGTGGCACATGTTGGTTTTGATTGGCCAGATGTAACCGGAGCGCTAGATAAAGTAGAAGAGGAAATTGCTGAGCTTCGTGCTGAATTAGAAAGCAATAAAAATAACACCAGCAAAGAGCGTATTGCAGATGAGCTTGGAGACTTATTTTTTGCTTTAACGAATGTATCTAGACATTTAGGGCTAAACCCTGAACAAATAACCCGACAGGCAAATGATAAATTCACAAGGCGCTTCAAAGGCGTTGAGCAGCTAGCTGAAGAACACTACTCAGCACCTCTAAGTGACTTGACTCTTGATGAAATGGAACAACTTTGGTTAAGTGTCAAAGCCAGTGAGCCTAAATCTTAGTAAAATTAAACTTGCCACCACCTTGGTTTAAAGTGAACCTGTTTTTTGCAGGTTCAAACTCCATTAAAATCCCAGCTGGCTTAAATGCAAACCCATGCTCAAAGCTAGGCTCAAGCGTAAAAGCATCTTGCCCTGAAGCCTGCGCCATCAGCACTTCATTTTCAATAAATACGGTGATCTTTAATGGGATCTGCTCAGATTCATACACGCCTTCATAAATGCTTAAATCAAGGTTGTTAGATACCGGCTTATGCTTTTTAAAAACGGGCAATTCGAATGGTTTTTCAAACACTGAGCTCAACATAGCAACGAGAACGTCATTAAATGTATAATTTACACCATTAGCTAATACCGCCATCGTCACGTCCTCACCTTCAATGACGCCGCCATTAGAAACAAAACCATCAATTCCGCCGTTGTGGCCAAACCCTACTTTGTCGTAAAATGGATATGACATTAACCCGAAACCATACTCGCCAACCTTTTTCATTTTTGACAAGGTATCTAACCCAACTAACTGACCGTTGTTTAACGCATGAAAAAACGCACTAATATCCGCTGCTGTACTTACCATAGCTCCAGCACCTAACGGAATGCTCATACTCGTTTCCGTGGCTTTACTCCACTCCCCAACAAAACGGTACGATAAAACTTCATCGTTTTTAGTATCTATTTTTGCGCCCACATAAGTGTTTTCTAAACCAAGCGGTTTCGCTATTTTAGCGGCAATCAGATTTGCATAAGTTTCATTGCTTAGCTCCTCCAAAATAAAGCCTAACAACACGTAGTTTGAGTTTGAATAGGAGAACTTTTCACCTGGCGTAAATTCAGCTGGAAATGCCGAAATGATATCTAGTAACTCTGCCTTTGATTTTTCCGTTTCCATATAGGACGGATATTCAGGTGCATTGGTAAAATTAAAAATGCCAGACTTGTGTGAAAGCAATTGTTGTATTGTTATCTGGCTAGCATTTGGAATAGCAGGAAAAAAGTCAGAGAGTTTTTGAGATAAAGAAAGTTTACCGTCTTCAATCATTTGCATAACCAATACTGCAGTGAAAGATTTAGTAATAGAGCCGATTCTAAATTTACTATTAACATTTGTCTTTAAACTGTTGTCAACATCTGCGTACCCTATCGCTCTCTCATACACTAGCTTTCCATCTTTTCGAATAGCAATGGCGGCCATGAGTTTATTATTCTCTTCTAACAATTCAAAATACTGATCAAGTTTTTCATATTTTGAAGCGCTGCTTTCTGCAATTGATGTATGTTGCGAGGTTTTGCTTTGATGGTTTTCATTAATGCCGTCAGTAGCCGGTGAGCAAGCAACCAACATTACAACTGGGTATAAGAGTATCAGGAGTTGTTTCATCGCTATTCCTTAGTTTTATAATTTCTGTCCAAGTCATCAAATTGATATCAATTTAGTATCTGATTTTACAAATTACAAATGTTCAGTGATCTAGCCTGGTGCAATTTTACCCTATTCAGGTAATTGGACTGGAGGTTTTCAACTTTTAACACTATGATTAATATTCAATCTAAAAATAATAATTAAAATGAAAACAAACTTTTCTAGCGATACGCCATACGACAGCTCTATTAATTCTGCAAACATTGACAGTGTTTACCGGTTGGGTTTTGATCACATTGCCGTTGGCATTGCCGTGGTTTCACTCTCTGGTAAGTTTATAAAAATTAATCAACAGCTCTGTGAAATCTTAGGATATAGCTACAACGAGCTCATTGATCTCACCTTTGAAGACTTAACGATGCCAGAAGATATTAAAGAGCGCTTGGCATGGTCAAAGTCCGTACTGGCTGGTAACACACGAAAAAACTTTATTCGAGTAAAACGCTACCGTCATAAATTAGGGCATTTAGTTTGGGCAAAACTTACTGCTTCACTTGTGCGAGATGACCGGAACCAACCCAGCTTCTATATTTTTTCATTGCAAGACATATTGGAGTTAAAAGAAACGGAAAACGCTTTGGATGTAGCTTTGGTAAAGCTACGAAACGCCTATAAAGAAATAGACAAGTTATCTTCTGTAGATGTTATCAGTGCTGCTCAAAAATATGAGTCGGTGAAAAAACACATTAATTTTTGTATCGAGCAGTTTAGAAGGCATAAAGTCCCTGCTACTTTAATTATTACTAATATTGACCAGTTAAAATCTATTAACACATCTTACGGGAAAGAATTTGGAGATAGAGCACTGAGGGCCGTTGCCTCAAGATTGCTCGATGAGGTTAGAAGTAATGATTCCGTAGCCCGTTATTTTGAAGATGAGTTTATCGTAGTTCTGCCCAATACCGAGTTTAGGCCTGCACTAGACTACATCCAGAGAGTCAATAGCGACATCAGTTTTCGACTAGCTGATGGGTCACATAAACCTGTCGAGCTCTCAATTGGCGCTAGTCAACTGGCGGAGCATATAGAGAACGTTAATGATTGGGTTCATGAGGCCAAAACCATCATGCTTGAACATAAAAAAAGTAAAAAGCCAGCTGAATAATATTCTAACTGGCTTTTTCAACGTTATATCGCAACAACTTTTTAACTGAGTCTATTTAATTTAAATATTCTCAATTTCAACAAGCTGTTGCTCTAACTTCTCTAAGCTTTGCTGATACTCAGCAAGTTTAGCTTGTTCTTTCTCAAGCACTTCTTGTGGCGCATTATCAACAAACTTTTGGTTTGATAGTTTTCCTGTAACTCGCTTCAACTCACCTTTGTTTTTATCAATGGCTTTATTCAAACGCGCCATTTCAGCTTCTTTATCAATCAGACCAGCCATTGGGATTAATACATCCATGCTACCAACAACACCACTTGCTGACGCAGGTGCTTTTTCGCCGTCGGCTAAAACACTAATATCTTCTAGTTTTGCTAATGCAATTAAGAAAGCCTTGTTGTCATCCAGACGAGATAAGTCTTGCTCAGATGTATTTCTTAAAATAACGCTAATTGGTTTATTTGGTGATAAGTCCATTTCGCCACGAATATTACGTATTACTAAAATGAACTGTTTTAACCACTCAACATCAGCTAACGCTTTTTCGTCAACCGCGCTCTCATTGTATTGAGGGAACGGACTTAACATTATGCTATCAGCTTTAGACTCACCTAAAGACG
>JAOHFM010000060.1 GCA_028098005.1 Psychrosphaera sp. | reverse complement strand
CTTGCATCAATACAATGCTCAAGCACTTTAGGACCCGCTAAAGTGCCATCTTTTGTTACATGCCCAACCATGAAAACCGCAATGTTGTTTTGTTTGGCAAAACGAGTCAAAAAAGCGGCACCTTCACGAACTTGTGACACACTGCCAGGTGCAGAACTGATGTCTTGCACATGCATCACTTGGATAGAGTCAACAACGACAATTTGAGGTTTAAGGTTTTCTGCATGAGTACAAATTGCTTCCACACTCGTTTCCGCCAGCACATTTAACTTATCGGTTGGCAGTCCGAGGCGATGTGCCCGCATTGCTACTTGTTGCAAGCTTTCCTCACCGGTTACATATAGTGCCGTCATGTGTTCTGATAAATTACACATGGTTTGTAATAATAATGTACTTTTACCTGCACCTGGGCTTCCGCCTATTAAAATAGCCGAGCCTGGCACAACTCCACCACCTAAAACTCGATCAAACTCCTGATAGCCAGTACTAAACCTTGGTAATTCCTGAAGGTTAATTTTATCAAGTGTTTGCACTTTGTTTTCAACTCGACCAGCATAACCTTCATACCGAGATGCCGATTTAGTTGATTTTGGCGCAAGCTTTATCTCCGATATGGTGTTCCATTCTTTGCAATCACCACATTGCCCTTGCCATCTGGCGAATTCGGACCCACAATCACTACAAACAAATGCTGTTTTACTTTTCGCCATGTCTTCTTCCTACTATAATTGCGTGGCACGTATGTTGCTTATTTTGGTAAAATGACAAATTATAGTCGAGCTGTCTAGTGCTGATAAGCGCTAATTGAATAATATGGAACGAAACTGATACATGACAACTGAGCTGCAAGAATTCAATTATTTGATTGAAGACCTTAAATCAGTGATTAATCAACCTCACTTTGACAAAGAGTTTAAGTTGAAGGCTGTTGATGTGCCTAAATCTAAGCAGTTCCTTATTAAAATGGAGCTTAAACGGCTCGCGCAACCAACCAGTCGTGTTATTGATTTACGAGGCCATGTACTTGGTGAGCCTCAGCCATTTGAGTTTGAGGGAAAGACTCACTACTTAGATGAAGTCGCGAAAAACATTTTCAAAACCCAGGTCGAAAAGTTTGGACAATATACCGTAGGTTGTTACGAAGAGGTTATGAATGCGGAAAATAATCACCGCGTTATACATAAAAGAGAACAAAAAGAACGACTAGAAGAAGCGCTTCAAAAGAAAGATCCGAACAATCCAACAGTTGCTACCAAAAAAGAAACAATTTCCAAAGAGCTCATTGGACACACCGTTGAGTTTACGCATTATGGTATTCGTACTGAAGAGAGAATGAACTTTAGTATTGCGGTAGAAATACAATTTGGGTTAGGCGATACATTAAAAGCACAAAGTAGTGATCTTTCAGTTGGCGGTATTAAAGTTAAAGTACCAAAGCCTAAAGTGACAAATGTTGGGCAGAAACTCGCGATTTACTTAGTTGGGTTAGAAGAAGAGTTTGCCCTTGGATTAAAAGACGGTATTCAGTATGAAGTCGTAGGCATTGATGAAATTAATGACACTCACAAGTACCTTAGGTTAAAACGAACGTTTACAGAAGACATTGCCGCCTTTGATGAATTTCTTGCTAACTTTATAAATGGCAATAAAAGACGATACAAAGTCAATTTTGACAACACTCTAGAAGCGGCAACAATTAAAGGTTTTGAACAATATTACTTACCCAGGGTGACCTCTTTACCGGTCTTTTTACGACATGTCCAAGACAGGTATGTTCCAACAATAGCGCTAGCAACTGAAAACAATAAACCAGTTCTTGGTTACTTTAGCGATGAAAATCGCAACCTAGTATTTCAGCAAATTTTATCGCAAAAGCGTATTTTAAAATTAATTAGTATCGAAAGCGAAATAAAGCAGACGTTGCTGTTTTGTTTTACTCATGCAAAAGCTGGACGACTTTATTTTTACTCAGCAACGCTTGAAGAGTTAAATAGTAACGAAGATTTAAAGCAACAATTTATAGGTTTTGGTAGCCAAAAAGACAGCTGGCAAGTATTTAAGATTCAATTAACATCCACATCTATTGATGATGCGCACTTGCCTTTATCTATTCCAGATTCAGCCAGTGAAGAAATTAAAAAGTTGAATCGCCCACCGCCACCAAGAGTCCAAGGCCTGCTCAAAGATCTATCTTATATTGTGACTTTTACGTCATTAACAACGGAAGCGTCGTCAAAACAATATCAAGACATTTACCAATATGAGCAGTCTAAGTTAAATTTGCTAAAAGCTTTTAGTCACCCAAAACTCAGTAAATATATAAATATAGAAGTTGATTCAATTGATTACGTAAACTTGCGCGCTGAAGAACGTTACTTGTACAAAACAGCTGTTAATATTGAAATTACCGAAGATGAAAGCAACGTTATTGCAGGTTCAAGCCGTGATATTTCTAGCTACGGTTTACAAGTTGTTTTAGACACACCGAGTGATTTTAAGAAAAGTGATATTTTATTACTCGCTTTACCTGAACTACAGCGAGTAACCAACAAGTATCAACTTACTAAGCTTCCTTATGAAGTAATGGCTGTATCTAGAGACAAATTAACGATGAATCTACGTGTTTATGATCCGCGAGGCGGGCACCAAGGTCGTCAGTTTTTTTACAAGCTTATTAGGCAAAATGCATCCAAATTAACGCCAGCGAAAATGGAAAGTAAATACCCAGGACTGTCGAAAGCTCTTAGAAACGTTTTTGCAAAAAACAGCAAAAACCTGGCTGTTTATTTTAGTAAGAATCAAAAGAAAGTAGAAATAAACATGGTTGGCAAGGGGCCAAAGCCTAACTTATTTCATCACCTAATGACCCAGTTTCCTGTTGGAAAAGAGTCGGTAAACCTTTATCCGTTAGTAAAAGACAATACGGTCCAGTCTTCATTTACGCCTATACTTAATGAGCTTGAGAGAACGGATAAACCTAGACAGGTTGATCTGTACATTCGTTATCGTCCGAATCAAGCAACGGTACAAAGAAGTTTTGTTTGTTATTTTGGCGAACAATTTTTAGCTCAAGATATGCTAGAAAGCTTTGTAATGGCCGCCGTTAAAAAAGATGTATTTTTAACATTTAGACTATTTATTTCAAAAACGGGACGTCCCGATATGGATTTCGTAAATAATGAAATTAAATACATCAACCACTATGCGATGCATAAAGCGAAAGAAATAGAGAGTAAGCTTTGGAACGTTGTAGGCGTTGCAGATGTTGTTGATATTTCGGATGAAGTAATGGTTAAAACAGGTATTGATACCGACGTTATAGAAAAACAACAGGCTATAAAAAATAACCTGTTGTTAAAGTGGTAAATATTTTAAAGGGTTATATTTACGCCTACATACGCTTGTCTTCCCGCTACATTATAATTTACGGCTGTAGGTTTGGATTTATCAAATGCATCTTTAACAGCAAGCGTTAGTTTTAACTCTTCATTAATCTGATACTGCAAATTTAAATTGGTAATAGTATGAGACTCAAGAGTCGTAGTGGAGCCATCCCAACTAGCTTGCTCTCTTGCTCCTAAGTACTTAAGCTCAATAGACATACTAAAGCCCTGCTCACTTCGATAGCTGCTCACATAACTATACTTCTGTTTCGCTCTCAACGGGAGTCGACTGTTCGTTGACTCATCAACAGCATCAGTCCAACTTGCTGACAACATATGACTCAATCCTAGTAGCTCTCCATCTAACTGAAGCTCATAACCTTTTATATTTGCATTTTTAACATTTTGGGGTTGATAAACAAAGTTGCTGTCTGGCGTCCATTCAATCAGGTTTTTTATATCATTATTAAAATACGCGGCACTGATACTAACGTCTGAAAACGTTTTTTCATAACGAACCTCAACGTTGTTTGAGCGCTCAGACTCTAAGTTTTCATTTCCTACTGAGTAAGCATCTGCAGGCCAATATAAATCATTAAACGTAGGTACTTTAAAGCCAGTGCCCTGCATAAGAGCAAGTCGGCTCGTTGGGGTTAGTTGGTAACCAATAGCAATGTTATGTGTAAGTTCAGAATCTACAGATTCGATTAAATCATAGCGCAATGAAGATTCAACACTCCATTTGTTTTCTGCATACATGGCTTGAGCGAAAAAGGCTGAAAGATCTCGGTGATCAACGTCTAATGTTAAATCTCCTCCAATCTCCTCTGTCAAAAGGTCGGTTCCTAGGGTGAAAGAGGCATGTTTTGAAATTGTAGTGGTATTTAAAGCGCTAAGTTGCATTCGATTTGAAATCACGCGTTCACCATTAGATAGCGAGCTGCCTTCAAGCAATGTTTCTGAGTCATCTTTTTGATCTGACAGACTAAATTCACTAACATTGTCATCCCACTTATAAACCCCACCGAATTTGATTAAGCTATTTTTAAATTCGGTTGCGTTAGTTCCACCCCATTGTGAGTCGAATTGATTATCACCTCTGTCAACGTTTACTTGCCAAGTTAGTTTTAACTTCTGGTCTATATTCTGAAATCCATTAACTGAAAAAGACTGGTACTCATAACCGTCTTTATCTGGCTCAACTCCTGCTAATACATCAAAACCTTCACTTTCTTGGTGATCTACTAAAAATGAGGTCTGACCGTCACCATGCTCTACCGACGTTTGAAAATGTAGCGATTCAAATCGGTCAGTACCTAATTGCATAGACAATGACGTTGCAGCTGCGCTTTTTGTAAATATTTGGATCACTCCGCCAATAGCTTCTGAACCCCAAAGTGATGCTCTAGCACCCTTAACAATTTCAATGCGCTCAATATTGTTTACCGATAGCTTTTGAATGTCGCTTAAGCCTAAGGTTGACGAACTAATACGTATCCCATCTACCAGTACTAATGTATGACCAGCATTTCCGCCCCGTAAAAACAACGACGCATTTTGACCTCGGCCGCCAGATGCTGATACATCAATGGCTGCATAGGCACTTAATAGATCGGTAATAGAAAGTGGGGCTATTTTTTCAATGTCATCCGCTGTAATTACTATTTGCGAAGAAAGAGATGTATTTAAAGACGTTGCCGTTCGATAACCCGTCGTGGTAATCACTTCAATATTATCTGATGCGAAAGTAAGATGT
>JAOHFM010000006.1 GCA_028098005.1 Psychrosphaera sp. | reverse complement strand
TCGTTGGTTCACCTGGCACCTGTCACTATGGTGTATTTGATGGAGTTGATGACTATATAGAAGTCGAAGACAGAGACAGTTTGGACAATACTTCTCAAATAACATTATCTGCTTGGTTTAAAGCAGACTCATTTACTCAAACTAATGGCAGTAATGCCAGAGGAATACTTTCTAAACGTCCTGATTTCTCTAGTAACATGTCCTACGGTATTTTCTTTTTAAATGGTCAGGGCGGCAAACTCTATATAGATATTGTTACACAAAACGACCGTTTTGCTACGCAGAAGGTATTTAATACCGATCAGTGGTATCACTTAGCCGTTGTATTTGATGGCACGTTACCTCAAAGTGAAAGAGTCAGTGTTTATGTAGATGGTGTTTTAGAAGGCAAGTATTCAGAATCAAGTACCTTTATACCCAATACAAACTCAAACTTTTATATTGGCAACCTATATACCGGCACTAATATATTAAAAGTATTTGACGGTGCCATTGATGAAGTGAATGTAATTCCATTTGCATATTCACAAAGCCAAATTAATAAACTCATGAGAAAAGCGAGACCATGTGTAGCAGGGATCGATCATATCGAAATTGTCCACACTGGAAATGGGGTTTCCTGTGCCGCCCATAGCGTGAACCTCAGAGCGTGTGCTAACTCAGACTGCAGTACATTATATACAGGCAGTGATATTGAATTTACGCTGAAAAAAGAAGAGGCAGGTAATCTTACAGATATAGGTGTGTATACAATCAGTGGTGCAACCGGTGTATTAAACAATGCGACCTTTAATGAAACCACTGTGGGCTCCTTTAATTTAACCGGTGAGTCGTCAATCTCTTCTGATATACAATGTGTAAATACATCAACTGGCGACAACTCATGTAATTACAACGTTTCTTCAAGTGGTTTTGTTGTGTCATCGGGAAATAACAGCACCGCACAATCTTGCGGTACAAACTCATTTACGATTCAGGCTGTAAAATCTCCAGATTCACGAGTAGGAGGTGCCTGTGTACCAGCATACTCAAATGGTAATTTTCCTCTTACATTTAGCTACAATTATGTAAATCCAGATGTTAATTCAGTGCTGAATAAGGCCAGTGCAAATATTCAGGGACAAGATCATATCGCGTCACAAGTAGGATCGCCTGTTAGTGTGCCTTTCGACAATAATGCACAAGCGCAAATTGATGTTAATTACGCGGAAGCAGGACAAATCTCTATTCAAGTAAATGATGCGGATGGCGTTTTATCAAGTACATCAGCAACACTGGCGTATATACCCGCTAAACTTACTGCGCAGTGGGCCGATGGTGACCCTAATAATTTAGCGGCGATCGATGAGCAGGTTATTATTTCTGGCCAGTGTGCCGATGGAACGGTTTTACAAAACTATACGCCATCAGGCGAGTACCTGGTGGAAGCGAACAGAAGCATGCCATCGGATGCCGAAATTCTTTCTGTGGCGCCAACATTAACGCCAAATGATCTTGAAAACCTTATACTTGCAAATAGCACCTACGTTAAACCAAACTCTGGACCAACGCCTGTCGACGTATCGAGTAGTGCAAATACGGCAATAGTGGATTTAAATTATGACGAATCGGCAAGGTTGCAACTGACATTTAGTGATGTGAATTATTTTGGTCAAACTATTGGTATGGATAGTAATCTAGAAGGCACTTTTACCATTAGTTATTACTCGGCTTCAGTGAATACCCCAAGTGTTATAGGCGCTTGTAACGCCTCAAATTATATTGGACAAGAGTTTGGCTGGGATATTTCGCCAAACGTTACGTTAACCGCCAAAAATGCCATAAACGAAACAACCCAATTTGCAGATGTACTTAATTACTGGACGCAAAATATAACAAACATCAGCACTGAAATGGTAAGCAATACATATTTGGATAACAACGTGAATCCAAATAATGTCATTACCACTAACAATGGTGCATTGTCGGTCTCTGAAATTGACACTGATAAAGTGGATGGTATGCGAACTTATTCCGTTTTGAATCAGAAACTGCAATACCGTAAAACAAGCGAGCCAGGAGTTCCTTTTGACTCGGATATTAATTTAACTATTCCAGCAAGTGCGTTTATAGATAGCTTTGGTATAGGCATTAAGACGGTAAATACAGACACAAGCTTCCAGGCCGTTAACATAGACAATATACAGGGCACTGAACAAAAATATGCACGGATCAAAGTCAACAGCGCGTTAGGCTCAGAGATTCAAGACCTCCCATGGCGTGCTGAGCTTCAAGTATTCTCGGCTGCCGGAGTTTGGCAACGAAATGACTTAGATAATTGCACCGTATTCACCCAAGATGCGATAACAATAGATGGTTTAAATGAGTTTGATGTGGTGAATAACCCACCTCGTTATACGTTAAATAGCTCTAGCGGAACGACGGAACTTGTTGGATTTGAAAACAAGAGTTTAGTGACGGCTGAAAATGGTTTTATTGTATTGCCATTTAAACGCCCAGGAAGCCTCAACGTAGGTAGTATTGAAATTGGTGTTAGCCTAGAAAATGAAAACTCATTCTTAAGCTGGGATTGGGACGCCGACCGAACTGGTAGTTTTGTTGATATTGATGGCGATGGTATTGACGATTCGTTGGATTTGAACTTGCCAATTACCCAAGTCGCGTTTGGTCGATTACGAGGTAACGATAGAATTATATATAAAAGGGAGCGATAGCCACCGCAAATTGAAAATAACAATCGGTTTTTGTAATTTAATCACAGAATTTTCAATTTGTTTGCGCTATTCACTTGCCCAGTGAATAACCGTTAGGTAAAGTTAGTGGTTATTATCTTGATGAAGTTTTCAAAGGAAGTTAGAGCGCCATGTTCAAAAATCTGCGCGGCATGTTTTCAAATGATTTGTCTATCGACTTAGGTACGGCAAATACTCTTATTTATGTTAAAGACCAAGGCATTGTTCTGAATGAACCTTCAGTAGTCGCAATTCGTCAAGAACGTGCTGGTGGCCCGAAAAGCGTAGCATCAGTAGGTGGTGAAGCGAAAAGAATGTTAGGTCGAACGCCTGGCAACATCAAAGCAATACGCCCAATGAAAGATGGTGTTATTGCCGATTTTTACGTCACTGAAAAAATGTTACAGCACTTTATAAAACAAGTGCACAGCAATAACTTTTTACGCCCTAGTCCTCGAGTTTTAGTTTGTGTTCCTTGTGGCGCAACTCAGGTTGAACAAAGAGCCATTAGAGAGTCAGCGCTTGGTGCAGGAGCAAGAGAAGTATTTTTAATTGAAGAGCCAATGGCGGCCGCAATTGGTGCTGGTCTACCGGTGTCAGAAGCAACAGGTTCAATGGTTGTAGACATTGGTGGTGGTACAACTGAAGTTGCAATCATCTCTCTAAATGGTGTGGTTTATTCTTCATCAGTTCGTATTGGTGGTGACCGCTTTGATGAAGCAATCATTAATTATGTTCGTCGTAACTTCGGCAGTTTAATCGGTGAAGCTACTGCAGAGCGAATTAAACAAGAGATAGGTTTTGCTTACCCGTCACAAGACGTAAAAGAATTGGAAGTTCGTGGTCGTAATTTAGCCGAAGGTGTTCCTCGCTCATTTACACTGAACTCAAATGAAATATTAGAAGCACTTCAAGAGCCATTATCTGGTATCGTGAGTGCGGTTATGGTTGCGCTTGAGCAATCGCCACCAGAGCTCGCATCAGACATATCTGAACGTGGTATGGTTCTTACCGGTGGTGGCGCGTTACTTAAAGACCTAGACCGCTTATTAATGGAAGAAACTGGAATTCCAGTCATCATCGCTGATGATCCATTAACGTGTGTAGCTAGAGGCGGTGGTAAAGCGCTTGAAATGATTGATGTTCATGGCGGAGATGTATTTAGCTACGACTAACATGTCTAGCTAGGCACCTTAAGTATGAACAATAACGGCAGTTTCGACTGCCGTTTTGCTAACAAACCTTTCAATTTTAGGTAACAGTATGAACCCCATTTTCGGCGCAGGACCGGCCCTAACACTGAGATTTGCAATCGTCTTTGTACTAAGCGTTGTTGCAATGGTGGTGGATGTTTATACAGACAGCTCTAAACAAATCAGAAACGCGCTCAGCAGTGTTGTTGCGCCAATTCAGTATATTGCCGACTTGCCTCAACAGAGCTTTGATAGTTTATCCAAGTATGCTGCACGTAAGCAGTTTATATTGGATGAAAACACGCGATTAAAGAATCAACAATTAATCCAGAATGAAAAGCTACAACGTTATCAAATGTTGTTGAATGAAAACGCAAAACTGAGGGCGTTGCTCGATACTAATGCTCGTATTGAGGCAAAAAAAGTAGTCGCCGAAATAATGGCCGTGGCAAACCATCCTTTTTCTCACAATGTATTAATTGATAAAGGGCAGTCTTCCAATGTATTTGCAGGTCAACCTGTTATTGACGAACAAGGTGTTGTTGGCCAAGTCATTTCAGCTGGAAATAATACCGCCCGAGTTATTTTGTTAACGGATCAGACCCACGCTATACCGGTGCGAAACTTAAGAAACGATATAAGAGCGATTATAAGTGGTACGGGTGATATTAATAGGATGGTTTTGAACAACGTACCGCACGATACAGACATAAAGGTAGGTGATAGATTTATTACTTCAGGTTTAGGTGGTTTGTTCCCTGATGGTTATCCAGTGGCCACAGTAAAAGAAGTGAACAATGACCCAAGCAAGCCATTTCTAATTGTAACCGCCTCGCCAATTGCCCAAGTAAACCGGTTACGGCATGTCCTTTTGTTATGGCCTGAAAAGAAGGATTTTGAATAATGGCGCGTTTCACTAATTCAGCTTGGTGGTTTATTGGTATCACGCTGTTTATAGCTTTAATTTTGAGTATTATGCCGCTTCCTTTAGAGCTTAAAGCTCTGCGCCCAGATTGGCTAGCATTGGTGTTAATTTATTGGACAATGGCATTGCCGCACCGAGTTAATGTTGGCGTTGCATGGATTTTAGGCTTCGCGCTAGATATTTTATTAGGGACCATTTTAGGTGTTCATGCGCTAGCGATATCGTTAGTTATTTATATATCTGCAAACAATTTTCAAAAGCTACGAAACTTCTCTGTTTGGCAACAAGCCGCTATTATTTTCGTGTTTTTAATTCTTTATCATTTTGTTATTTTTTGGACCAATAGATTCCTAATCGACGTAAGTTTTTCCATCGAATATTTATACCCTGCGTTAACAAGTAGCCTATTTTGGCTATGGTTATTTCCTGTTCTTCGTGGTTACAGAAGACGCTTTAAAATACGATGAGGCTTTATGAAAATTATACTTGCTAGCCAGTCTCCAAGAAGAAAACAATTACTCGGTTATCTCATTCCGGACTTTGAACAGCAAAGCGCTGATATCGACGAGTCGGTATTAGATAATGAAGATCCTCAGCATTACGTTGAACGACTAGCCAATCAAAAAGCAGTAGCGATTTTTAACAAGATAATTGGTCCAGAAAACTCTTTAGTCATAGGCTCTGATACAACAGTAGTGAGCAACGGAGAGATATTAGGAAAGCCTGAAAACTTAGATGAATGCAAAAGCATGTTAATGGCATTATCAGGCAAAGAGCACCAAGTACTTACGGCCTACAGTGTGGTCACTAAAGCAAAAACAGTTACTAAAACCGTCATCACTAACGTACAGTTTGCTGCAGTTACAGAACAACAAATTATTGATTACTGGAATACTGGAGAGCCTCAAGACAAAGCTGGTTCATACGCTATTCAAGGTATTGGTGGCAAATTTGTAAGCTCAATAAATGGCAGTGTGAGTGCGGTAGTTGGATTGCCACTTGTTGAATTAGACGCGACATTGAAGGAATTTAAGTAGTATGAGTGTAGAGTTACTAGTTAACGTTACTCCAAGTGAAACAAGAGTTGCAGCAGTTGAGAACGGCATGTTGCAAGAGCTTCACGTTGAGCGTCAAAGTGCGAGCGGGATTGTTGGCAATATCTACCTTGGCAAAGTAAGTCGAGTATTGCCTGGTATGCAGGCTGCGTTTGTTGATATTGGAATGGAAAAGGCCGCATTTTTACACGCATCAGACATCATTACTTATGACGACGAAAAAGATCAAATTACCTCCAACAGCAATACCGCCAGAGACATTAAAGAGCTAGTTCGCGAAGGTCAGAAAATTATTGTTCAGGTAGTTAAAGATCCTTTAGGCACAAAAGGGGCAAGACTGACCACGGACATTACTTTGCCTTCTCGATACCTAGTGTTTATGCCAGATTCAAAACATGTTGGCATTTCACAGCGCATTGAAAATGACAAAGAACGAAACCGCTTAAAATCGATTGTTGAAGAACATTATGAAGAAGGTGAAGGCGCGTTTATCGTACGTACCGCAGCTGAAGGAGCCGGTAAAGAGGAATTGGCTCAAGACGCTTTATTCTTAAAAAAGCTGTGGCAGAAAATAATAAAGAAAAAGAAAAAAACGCGTAACCAAGCTGTTCTTTACGAAGATTTAAGTTTGGCGTTTAGAGTGATCAGAGATTTTATAACTGACGAGCTAGAGCGCGTTCGAATCGATTCGAAATTGATGTACGGCGAACTTACCGCATTCACTGAAGAGTTCATGCCAGAGATGACATCAAAGCTTGAGTATTATCCTGGCGAGAGACCTATCTTTGATTTGTTTGATGTAGAAGCTGAGATTAAGCGCGCGTTAGACAAAAAGGTAGAGCTAAAATCCGGCGGTTATTTAGTGATCGACCAAACGGAAGCGATGACCACAATAGATATTAATACCGGTGCTTTTGTGGGACACCGAAGTTTAGAAGACACTATTTTTAATACCAATAGTGAGGCAACGCAAGCGATTGCCCGTCAACTGAGATTACGTAATTTAGGCGGTATCATCATTATCGACTTTATCGATATGGACAGTACTGACCATCAACGCCGCGTATTGCACAGTTTGGAATTAGCGCTAAGCAAAGATAAAGTGAAAACCAAGATAAATGGTTTCTCTAGTTTAGGCTTAGTTGAAATGACAAGAAAGCGCACACGAGAAAGCCTAGAGCACGTTTTATGTGGTACTTGCCCAGCATGTAAAGGCAGAGGATATGTAAAAACGGTTGAAACGATATGTGCCGAGTTATTGCGTGAGATTGTTCGTGTAAACCGTGCATATAAAGCTGACCAGTTTATCGTTTATGCCTCGCCAGCCGTTGCCGAGTCTTTGATAAATGATGAGTATCATAATCTAGCTGAACTCGAAGTATTTATTGGCAAACAAATTAAAGTTAAAACGGAACCTATGTATAATCAGGACCAGTTTGACGTAGTAATGATGTAGTAGGTAGCAAAGGCCATGAAAGAGTTTTCAACCATATTAGAAAATGAAGAAGCAACGGTTGCAATGGGCAATCATATTGCAAAGTCTTTGTCGCAGGGCATGACCATATTTCTTCATGGTGATTTAGGAGCGGGTAAAACCACCTTAAGTCGTGGCATTATTCAAGGGTTAGGTCACAATGGTCGCGTAAAGTCTCCAACTTATACATTGGTAGAACCTTATGAGCTTGAGAATATCAGTGCATATCACTTTGACCTTTACCGTTTGGCGGACCCAGAAGAGCTTGAATTTATGGGTTTTCGTGATTATTTTAATGACAAAGCGCTATGTTTAATTGAGTGGCCAGAAAAGGGTCAAGACTTTTTACCCAAGGCCGACCTTGAGTTATATTTGACATACGCCGACGAACAGCGTGAAATAAGGTTTCAGGCCTTATCACAAATAGGTGAACAGACGGTTTTAAAAATAGAGTCCAAATATTAATAAGTGGTTATGAGGTTAAATTTTTACAGTGTCTAAACTAATACATTCGCTCGTTATTATTTGCTTACTTATACTGGCACCTCAAAGTGTTGCTGGTGAAAAAATTGATGGCATTCGTATTTGGCCAGCGCCGGATTCAACTCGAGTGGTTTTAGACCTATCTGGCCCTGCGGAATACACATACTTTGAGCTTAAAAACCCACAACGTCTTGTTATTGATCTAAAAAATACTAAGTTGTCCACATCTTTAGATGGCCTCGCCGATGATGCAAAAGTATTAACAAATGTTCGAAAAAGCACACCTAAGAGTAAAGGGTCAACACGTCTTGTATTAGACCTTTCTCAAAATGTAAATCCTATGCTATTTGCTTTAGTGCCAGCGGGGCCTTACGGTCACAGGCTAGTGGTTGACCTATTTAATGCTGAAGAAAAAGTTCAACAAGCTAAACGCAAAATTGAAACAGACCGAGATATTATTATTGCTATTGATGCCGGTCATGGCGGTGAAGATCCAGGTTCAATTGGCCGAGCCGGCACGTATGAAAAACACGTCACATTAAAGTTAGCTAAAAAAATAGAAAAGCTGATCAATCAAGAAGACGGTATGCGAGCGATTATGACTCGTACTGGCGATTATTATATAGATCTTAATAAACGAACTAAAAAAGCACGCGACGCGAGAGCCGATCTACTTATCTCTGTTCATGCCGATGCGTTCACTTCACCAGGTCCAAATGGTGCTTCGGTTTGGGTACAAAGTAACAGAAGGGCAACTACTGAAGTTGGTCGTTCGTTAGAAAGACGAGAAGAGTACGGTCAGTTGCTTGGTGGTGTATCGGAAGCGTTAAAAGACACGAACACAGAAAAGTATTTAGCCAGAACCTTTATTGATTTATCAATGGACCATTCTCGTGATCAAGGGTTTACGGTTGCAAATACGGTACTAGGCGAGCTAAAAAAGATAACAAAGCTGCATCAACGTAAACCTCAATCGGCAAGTCTAGGTGTTTTAAAATCCCCTGATATTCCATCAATATTGGTAGAAGGTGGATTTATATCTAATCCTAGAGAAGAGAAAATGCTCACTAACGCGTGGCAGCAAAATCGTCTTGCTAAAGCCATAGTTAACGCGGTAAAAACGCATTTTAAAAAACGTCCACCTGATGGCACTCGTTACGCAAAACTTCATAAAGTGTTAACGCATAAGGTAAGACGAGGCGAGTCATTATCACTGGTTGCTCAAAATTATAAAGTTAGTGTTTCTTCAATTAAAGCGGCTAACCGACTTAAAAATGACATGATCAAAGTTGGTCAGGTCCTTTCTATTCCACAGTCATAAGTCAGCCAATGACTATTAGAATATTACCGCCACAACTGGCAAACCAAATTGCCGCTGGTGAAGTGGTTGAGCGGCCTGCGTCGGTTGTTAAAGAGCTTGTCGAAAATGCATTAGATGCTGGCGCTACAAAAATTGACATTGATATTGAGCGTGGCGGCCATAAAAAAATCTTAATAAAAGATAATGGCAAAGGCATTCAAAAAGATCAGCTAGCACTAGCATTGTCTCGTCACGCAACCAGCAAAATAACCAATATATCTGATTTGGAAGCTATTTTAAGCTTAGGCTTTCGTGGTGAAGCATTGGCGTCAATAAGCTCTGTAGCTCGATTAACCATGACATCTAAACCTGAGTCTCAGAAAGAGGCTTGGTCAGCTATTGCAGAAGGGTTAGATATGGAGGTTGATGTTAAGCCTGCCGCGCACCCAAATGGCACCACAGTTGAAGTTTTAGATCTGTTTTTTAATACGCCGGCCCGCCGAAAGTTTTTACGAGCTGAAAAAACAGAATTTAGCCATATTGAAAGCCTGATTCGTCGAATTGCCATGAGCAGACCAGACGTTAGTTTTGTACTTCAACACAACAACAAAGTTGTTAAAAGGTATAGAGCTCAATCAAGCAGTAATGACAGAATTGCCCAACAGTCGGCTCGAATTGCGGAAGTGATTAACTCGCAGTTTGTTGAGCAATCAAGTGTTCGAACTGCCCAATATGACAATATTTCCGTTTCCATATGGGCTAAGTCACCAAGCGAATGTAAATCGGTAAATCCTGCTCAGTACTCTTTTGTTAATGGCCGTATGATGAGGGATAAGCTGATTCAGCATGCTATTCGTCAGGCGTATGCCAGTTCGTTAAATTCAGAACAGCAACCAGAGTATGTTTTGTTTGTTGATCTGCCAGCGAACGACGTTGATGTAAATGTTCACCCGGCTAAACATGAAGTACGCTTTCATCACGCAAGATTGTTACACGACCTAATTGTCGGCACCATTCAGGAAGGCTTAACCGATTTTCATCAAGTTCAACAAGTCGCGCCAGAGTGGTTAGCAGAGCCTCAGGATTTGAATAGTTCACCAGTGATTGAGAAGCAAGCTGCACCTAATAATCAAACAGCTGCATATACGGGCTTAAAGTCAAAGGCCAACACAAATAAAACACAACAATCTGACATTATTACGGATTATAAAAAATCACTGACGCCGAGCTTCCATACCAATGAATTAAGCGAAATTGCATCGCTTGCAAGTGTCAAAATAGACAGAGCTTTTAACCTCATTTGTGTTCAGCTTTCGTATGCCTTAATTGAATATGAAAATAAGCATTGGGTAGTGGACCTATCTGGCCTGTTTGATTCAACATCAACAACATCGTTAACGCCTGAGCAACTGCAACCAACGCCACTGCTTGTGCCTATTAGAATCAAATTAACAGACTTCGAGCTTAATAAGTTTAAATCTTGTGAGCCGGAAATTTTAGCAAGTGGGTTTGATGCTAAAGTACATCAAAATTACCTAATCATTAAGCAAGTCCCTTCGTTTGTTCGCAGCAGAAGTAGCGGAACTTATCTACCGGAATTATTTAGCGAACTCCTTAAAAGAGACAAATTAACTTCGGCAACGATAGCCAATATTTTGAATCAAACGGACAGTATTCCTTTAGATCAGGCGCAAATACTTAAACAATTGCATATACTTCAACAAAGCAGCGACTTTTCACAAACATGGTCGGCGTTAGCAAAGCCCTTAGACCTTCATCAAGTTTTTAAAGCGCTTTAACTAAACAACCTAAAACTTCCAGAGAATCATTGAGTAATGTCTGAAAATCAAAGCAAAACCGTCATTTCAATAATGGGCCCAACAGCATCGGGAAAAACCGATTTAGCTATGCAGTTAGCCGATTTAATTAATGGTGACTTGATTAGTGTTGACTCCGCACTCATATATAAAGGAATGGATATTGGTACGGCAAAGCCAACACCTGAAGAGTTATTAAAATATCCACACCAGTTAATTAGTTTTTTAGATCCTTCTGAGGTTTATTCGGCAGCGGATTTTCGGCAAGATGCTCTAAAGGCTATAGAAAAAAGCTTTAAAAACGGGAAAACCCCTATACTGGTAGGGGGTACGATGATGTACTTTAAAGCTTTAGTTGAAGGGATATCCGATTTACCGGAAGCCAACAGCGAAATAAGAGAACAAATAGAAACGTTGGCAAACAACAAAGGTTGGCAACATGTTCATGACTTATTGGCTGAAGTTGATCCGGTAGCGGCAAAACGCATTCATCCAAACGATCCACAAAGAATCAATCGGGCATACGAAGTGTACCTGATAAGTGGAAAGTCGATGACTGAGTTAATGTCTCAAGAAAAACAGCCGATACCTTATAATATCAAACAGTTTGCTTTTATGTGTGAAGACAAAGCGGTACTGCACGAACGAATAGAACAGCGATTTAACATTATGTTAGAGCAGGGGTTCAAAGAAGAAGTGGAAGGTTTGATCAAAAGATCAGATTTACACTTAGATTTACCCTCAATTCGCGCGGTAGGTTATCGTCAAATGTGGCAACATCTAAAAGGTGAGCTTGATTGGAATGAAATGGTTTTTCGTGGTGTTGTAGCAACAAGGCAGTTGGCTAAAAGACAACTTACGTGGTTACGAAGTTGGCCCAACGTAATGTACCTAGAAGTAGGAAAACAAAAAGAAAACTTGCAACGGATAATAAACTCGCTAAGCTAGTCTTAGACACAGTTGTATTATAGTTAATGTGCAAGGTATACCTAACAAAAACAATAAATAATAAAACTAAAAAGAAGGAACATTGACAATGGCCAAGGGGCAGTCCTTACAAGACCCGTTTTTAAATGCATTACGTCGTGAACGAATCCCAGTTTCGATCTATTTAGTGAACGGTATAAAATTACAGGGTCAGGTTGAATCATTTGATCAGTTTGTCATTTTGTTAAAAAATACATTGAGTCAAATGGTTTATAAGCATGCAATTTCAACAATTGTTCCTGCACGACCGTTCCAGACTAATCCGCATTACGCCGGCAATGAAGAACCAGAACAATAATTATTATTTACAGTAATTATTAATCTAAAATTTAAGGGGAATACGTATATACGTATTCCTTTTTTGCATTTTAAACAATGCAAATTTAATTAACTCAACCTAGGATAAACATTTGTTTGATAGATATGAAGTCGGTGAACAGGCCGTTTTAGTACACGTTAACTTTTCTGCTGAAAGCGACAGAGAAGACATAGAAGAACTAGGATTATTAGTATCCTCTGCTGGCGTTTCCACTCTCGCTGTGATTACAACAAGCAGACATTCCCCAGACGCAAAATACTATGTAGGTACCGGTAAAGCGCAAGAAATTGCAGACGCGGTGCGAGCTGAAGGTGCAGATATTGTTATCTTTAACCACTCTTTATCGCCTTCACAAGAGCGTAATTTAGAAGCTTTGTTTCAATGTAGGGTGTTGGATAGAACCGGTCTTATATTAGATATTTTTGCACAGCGAGCAAGAACTCACGAAGGTAAATTACAAGTTGAGCTTGCGCAGCTAAAGCATATATCAACACGATTGATTCGAGGCTGGACTCACTTAGAGCGACAAAAAGGTGGTATTGGTTTACGTGGACCTGGTGAAACTCAGCTAGAAACCGATAGGCGTTTACTGCGAGCTCGTATATCTCATATTTTATCTCGTTTAGACAAGGTTTCAAAACAGCGTGAACAAGGTCGTCGCTCTCGAAAAAAAGCAGAAGTACCAACAGTATCGTTAGTTGGTTATACCAATGCCGGCAAATCAACATTGTTTAATGCATTAACAAATGCAGATGTTTATGCGGCAGACCAATTGTTTGCCACCTTAGATCCAACATTAAGAAAAATAGATTTAGCGGATGTGGGTGAAACCATTTTAGCTGACACCGTTGGATTTATTCGTCATTTACCGCATGATTTAGTTGCGGCCTTTAAAGCAACACTGACGGAAACCAAAGAAGCAGATTTACAACTTCACGTTATTGACGTTGCTGATCCAAGACGCAGTGATAATATTTTCCAAGTTGAAGAAGTATTAAAAGAAATTGAAGCGGATGACATTCCTCAATTACTTGTTTTTAATAAAATTGATTTATTAAAAGATGCTGAACCGCACATCGAGCGAAATGATGAAGGCAAACCCGTTTCAGTTTGGTTAACGGCGCAAAAAGGTGAAGGCCTGGAGCTTGTTGAGCAAGCAATGTCAGAGCTTCTTGGTTTAGCAATGTGGGATGTAGAGCTTGTTTTACCGCCTCAAGAGGGAAAGCTTAGAGCAGACTTGTACGAATTAAACGGTGTGCTTGAAGAGAAAATTGATGAGAATGGTCATTTTGTTTTAAGTGTGCGTATAAGCAAAATAGACCAGCAACGTTTAAATAAACAAATGGGTTATGCCATTGAAAAATGGCAAAGCAGTCACTAAATATACAGACAGTGCAGTTTGTTTGCAGTATTGACTCAATTTCATAGAGTTATGCAAACGACTTTGCTAAATTAAACAGTAACTTTTCTGAATGAAACTGGAGTAACTTATGGCCTGGAATGAGCCGGGAAATAATAATAACGATCCGTGGAAAAATCGCGGCGGCAAAGATCAGGGGCCACCTGACTTGGACGAGTTATTTAAAGATTTAGGCAATCGATTTAATGGTTTATTTGGTGGCAAGCCGAATAAAGAAGGTAAAGGACCTGGCGGCATTGGTATTTCTATAGTACTTGTTGTTGCTTTTGTTATTTGGTTCTTATCGGGTTGGTACACATTACGTGAAGCAGAAAGCGGTGTGGTTTTAAGATTTGGTGAGTACACTGAATTAAAAGAACCCGGTCTTCGTTTTAACCCAACGTTTATCGACAAGGTTATTCCGGTTGATATTCAAACGGTTCGTACAATTCCAGCATCTGGTTTCATGTTAACGCAAGACGAAAACGTGGTTCAAGTTGAAATGGAAGTACAGTACCGCGTACTAGATCCAAAAAATTATCTATTCTCAGTACCGGATCCAACTAACAGCTTACGTCAGGCAACTGACAGTGCGTTACGTTCGGTAATTGGTAACTCTCGAATGGATGACATCTTAACGTCTGGTCGTGAGATTGTACGTCAGAGCACGCGTGAAGAATTAGAAGCAATTATTGAACCTTATAAATTAGGCTTAGCAATTGTTGATGTTAACTTTAAAGACGCTCGTCCTCCTGAACAAGTTAAAGACGCATTTGATGATGCTATTGCTGCTCGAGAAGATGAAGTTCGTTATGTAAACGAAGCAAAAGCGTACGCAAGCGAAGTTGAGCCTCGTGCTCGTGGTCAAGTTAACCGTATGGTTCAAGAAGCAACAGCTTATAAACAAGGCAAGATCTTAGCGTCACAAGGTCAAGTTGCTAAGTTCGACCAATTGCTTCCAGAGTATAAAGCGGCGCCAGAAGTAACTCGTCAACGCTTATACCTAGAGACAATGGAACAAGTATTATCAAACACATCAAAAGTGTTAGTTGATACTAAAGGTAATGGCAACATGATGTACTTACCGCTAGATAAAATCATGCAACAGCAAGGTGTTTTACCAGCGACTGGTCAGCGCCCTGCAACAGATTACAATACTGGCTCAGGTCAAACGACACAGCCAACGCAAAGCAATCGCCCAAGCCGTGGTGACCGCTTTAATGAAGGGAGAAACTAAGCATGAAAACATTTAGTATGATTTTAATCGTCGTGTTTGCATTCATGACGTTCTCCTCGCTGTTCGTTGTTAACGAAGGCCAAAGAAGTATTGTAATACAGTTTGGTAAAGTTAAGCGTGATGACGCTGGTGCGCCAGTTGTTAACGAACCAGGTTTGCACTTTAAACTTCCTTTAGTTGAAAAAGTAAAAACTCTTGATGCTCGTATTCAAACACTTGATGGAGAGCCAGATCGCTTTGTAACAGTAGAGAAAAAAGACTTAATAGTTGACTCATTTGTTAAATGGCGCATATCTGACTTTGCTAAGTTCTACCTATCAACTGGTGGTAACAAGCTAAACGCTGAGACGCTATTAGAACAGAAAGTGAATAATGGTCTTCGTACAGCTTTTGGTTCTAGAACCATCAAAGAGATTGTTTCTGGTGAACGTCAAGAGCTAATGCAGCAAGCGATTCAAGCGGCAAAAAGCTCAAGCGATTTAGGTATTGAAGTATTAGATGTTCGAGTTAAGCAAATTAACTTACCAGTAAGGGTAAGTAATTCAATCTTCGAACGTATGCGTACAGAACGTCAAGAAGTGGCGAAAGCTCACCGTTCAGAAGGTCGTGAGAAAGCGGAAATTATTCGTGCAGATGTTGATGCAAGAATTACCGTTATGCTTGCAGAAGCTGAACGTGAAGCGCAAACGCTTCGTGGTGAAGGTGACGCATTGGCTGCTAAAGTATACGCAGATGCATTTAACGAAGACCCAGAGTTCTTCGCATTTGTACGTAGTTTAGAAGCCTACAAAAACAGCTTCAATAGCAAAAATGATATTATGGTTATTCAGCCAGATAGTGATTTCTTCCGTTACATGAAGACCATATCGGGTAAATAATCTGTCTTTAATTAGATTAAATATAAAGGGCTCTTAGGGGCCCTTTGTTGTTTTAGAGGTGCAATATGGATATCGACTGGCTTGTAGTCATCGCAATGGTGTTGATAGTTGAAGGGATGATGCCACTACTGTTTCCCAAAACATGGCGAAGTTATATTCAAAAATTATCTCAAGAGCCAATTGGGGTAATTCGCCAAGTTGGTCTAGTGTTATTCACTATTGGGCTTCTTTTGCTCTGGTTTCGATAGATATTTTTAATCGTTAAAACAGGCATCTAGCAGTTTTTATTCTAATTTTTCGATAAAGCGGGTGATCTTTGGGCCACTTTTTTGGTAGAATCCCCGCCTAATTTTTTCTGAGTGAATTAAATATGGGCAAAAACGTTGTTGTTTTAGGCACCCAATGGGGTGACGAAGGTAAAGGTAAGGTTGTAGACCTGCTGACAGATAAGGCTTCTTATGTGGTCCGCTATCAAGGTGGTCACAATGCTGGCCATACTCTAGTTATCAACGGTGAAAAAACCGTTCTTCACTTAATACCATCTGGCGTATTACGCGAAGGCGTTAAATGTATCATTGGTAATGGCGTTGTTCTATCTCCAGAAGCGTTGTTAAAAGAAATGAAGATGCTTGAAGATCGTGGCGTTCCTGTAAAAGAGCGTTTACTAATTTCTGAAGCATGTCCGTTAATTCTTCCTTACCACATTGCATTAGACCAAGCTCGAGAAATCAAGCGTGGCAATAAAGCAATTGGTACTACCGGTCGTGGTATCGGTCCTGCGTATGAAGATAAAGTGGCTCGTCGCGGTTTACGCGTAGGTGACTTATTCAATCCTGAATTATTCGCAGAAAAATTGAAAGAAGTTTTAGAATTCCACAACTTTGCACTAGTAAATTACTACGGTGTTGAAGCGGTTGATTTCGACAAAACATACAATGACGCAATGGCTGTAGCTGACATGCTTAAAGCGATGGTTGTTGATGTAACTGACTTACTAGATAAGACGCGTCTTGCTGGCGAATCAATTTTGTTTGAAGGTGCTCAAGGTACACTTCTTGATATTGACCACGGTACTTACCCATACGTAACTTCTTCTAATACTACTGCTGGTGGTGTTGCAACAGGTGCTGGTTTTGGCCCTTGTCACATTGATTACGTTCTAGGTATCGTAAAAGCTTACACAACTCGTGTTGGTTCGGGTCCTTTCCCAACTGAATTAAACGATGAAGTTGGTCACCACCTTGGTACTAAAGGCCATGAGTTTGGTGCAACTACAGGGCGTGAACGTCGTTGTGGTTGGTTTGACGCTGTAGCAATGAAACGTGCAGTTCAATTAAACTCAATTACTGGTTTTTGCTTAACTAAGTTAGACGTATTAGACGGTCTTGAAGAAATCAAGATTTGTACTGGTTACGAACTAGCAGACGGTTCAATTGTAGATGTGCCACCTATGGCTGCAGAAGGTTATGCTAGTGCAAAACCTATTTATGAATCTGTACCTGGTTGGTCTGAAAATTCTTTTGGTGTTACTGAGTTTGATAAGCTTCCTAAAGCTGCTCAATCTTATATTAAACGCCTAGAAGAAATTACAGGTATCCCAATGGATATTATCTCTACTGGTCCAGACCGTAGCGAAACATTTATTCTAAGAAATCCATTCTCTGAATAAACATTCAAATGCACTATAACAATTAGTTACATTTTTATAGTGCCATTATCTTTCTATAAAAGCTGTCATTCGACGGCTTTTTTTGTATGCTGACCGCTAATAATAAAAACAAAAATTAATTAGTAGGAATAAGCATGTTTAGTAGTAAAAAATTAGCCGCTGCAATTTTGGCAACAGGTCTATTGAGCGCCTGTGGAGGAGGCTCAGATAGTGTTGAGCAAGTAAAGCTAGATGACGGTGGTTACGCTTATTGTTCGGCACCTGATGCCAATGAAAAACTCTTCGCCTATATGAAAAACTGGTACTTTTGGAATAGAGACTTACCAACAGAGTTTGATCCAGAAGCTTACGCAGATATTTCATCAGCAATTGACTCGATGCGAGTTGCAAAAGACAAATTTAGTTTTTCTATGTCAACTGACGAATATGATGACTACGTTAATTCTGTATTCTTTGGTTATGGCTTTTCTCATAGTGTAAATGAAACCGAAGATGGTTTATTAATTCGTTACGTGTATGAAGCTGGCACACCAGCCCAAAACGGCCTACGCAGAGGCGATACCATGACCGAAATTAATGGTAAGCCAATGTCGGAAATCATTGCCGAAGTTAATGGCGGTTCTAAAACACTAGGAGACTTTTTTGGGCCTAATGAAGATGGCTACTCCATTGATATTAAGTTTGAAAAACCAAATGGTGATGTAAAAGAAGCGACAATTACAAAAGGAAGTATCACGGCCAATACCGTACTTGCTAAAGAAATAAAACAAGTTACGTTAGATGAAGAAGAGAAAAATGTTGGTTATTTAGTATTTAATTCTTTTGATTCCGTATCTGAAGAAGAGCTGAATACCGCGTTTGACTCATTTTCAGAAGATGGTATTGATGAGCTAGTTTTAGACTTGCGTTATAACGGTGGTGGTTTAATTCGTGTTGCGAACCAATTGAGTTCTCAAATTGCAGGTGATGCAGTTATTGACGAAACGTTTGTTCAATATCGTTACAACAATAAACAAAGCGCGAACAACCAAACTGTACCTTTCAGTTTAGGCCAAGGCGTTGAGAAAATGAATCTAGACCGAGTTGTTGTTTTAACATCTGAAGGTAGTTGTTCATCTAGTGAGCTTGTTATTAACTCTCTTAAGCCGTTCATTGAAGTAGTGACAGTAGGAAATCAAACCTGTGGTAAGCCTGTAGGAATGAGTCCAACCGAAATATGTAATGACGTTGTATTTGCTATTAACTTTGACTCTGTGAATGCAGCAGGAGAAGGCGAGTATTACGACGGTTTAGAAGTAGACTGCCAAGTTGATGAAGTTGTGACTGGTGATTGGGGTGTTGAAACTGACCCTATGTATGCGGAAGGTATTAACTACTTAAAAACAGGATCTTGTAGCAACGACACGCAGAAGCACGGACAAGTTACTGCTCAAAGTATGCCTAAAGTTGATAAAACTAAGCAAAAAATTGATTGGACAAAAGGCCCAATAAAGGCACAAAACCTATTATAATGGCCTAGTAATTGCTTTGGAACTGAGTACATGTATTCAGTTCCAACATTTTCTTGAAGGTTTTTATGAAAGTATTCAATCATCTGTTAATTGCCATTTTCCTCTCTACCGCCATTGGTATACTTTTTTACACTTCTAAAGCCAACGCTGCTGACGCTGAACCACTTCAAGCTGTGCAAATATACACACAAGATGAACTGCTTGATTTAATAAAACAAAACAAACACTTAGATAGAGTCAAAGCAGACCGTTGTCAATTAACTCGAGACATTGAAGACCGAGCGGTAAAGCTCCATTTACCAAGTTATGAGTTTCTGTATGGTGACATGTTGGCTTGGGGCGTATGCGTAGATCAAAATGCTGAACTGGGAATGTATTATATTCGTGAGTCGGCAAAACAAGGCCTTGTTGCCGCTATAGAGCAGCTCGGACGCTATTATCACATTGGACGTTTTGTTCAAAAAGACACAGAAAAGGCATATACCTACATTTTGCGAGCAGCAGAACTTGGAAATTTAAAGGCTCAGTTGCGTTTAATTGATTTACAACTTGCTGGGGTTGGCAGTCCATACGACTTTGAAAATGCATACCGTTGGTTACATCATGCCATTATTGCCGATGAAAAATTACATTCTAAAGCTGCAAAACAACTACAAAAGCTAGAAAAGTTAATGCACCCTAAATCAGTAAAAGCCGCAAAAGCTAAATAAGTCAGTGGTTAAATAAACAAATATCATTATATTTAATAAAAGTTTCGAACATTAATTTGCTCAGTTGGTATACTAATAAAGACGGCGCAAATGCGGCGTCTTTTATAACAACTGAAAAAGTGAACATTAATGCCAAAAAAAGACCCGAATTATGCTCGGGAGAAAGAAAAGTATTCTACCCCTATTGCCAGCCGCGAATTTATCCTCGACGCGATTAAGCAGGCCGATAAGCCCCTAACATTTAATGAATTAATAAAAGTTTGTTCTATTTCCGATGAAGAACTCATTGTCGCACTTAAGCGCCGATTACGAGCGATGGAAAATGCCGGACAACTTATCTTTAATAAATTTAAGAAATACGCCATTCCTGACGAGAAAGAAATCGTTAAAGGAAAAGTCTTAGGCCATAGGGACGGATTTGGTTTTCTTCAGCCAGACGGCAAAGTATCCGGTAAAAATGACTGGTACATCAGTCACAGCCAAATGCGTGGCTTACTCCACGGTGACTATGTATTGGCGCAGCCAATTGGTGAATACAAAGGTAAAACTGAAGCTCGAATCACAAATATTATTGAAGGTCGTTCTGCACCTATTATAGGCCGCTATTTCGTGGAAATGGGCGTTGCTGTTGTGATCCCTGACGACAGTCGAATTAAACAAGAGATCTTGATTGAGAAAGGTCAAGAGAATGGTGCGCGTCACGGTCAAATGGTGATTGTTGACCTTATTGAGCGACCAAGTAAACGCAGCAATGCTATAGGTAAAATCTCTGAAGTGTTAGGTGACCATATGGCACCAGGCATGGAAGTTGATATTGCACTTCGAAACCACGACATTCCTTTCCAGTGGTCAGCAAGCATTGATAAATACGTTTCTAAATTATCCTCTGAAGTATTAGAAAAAGATAAAGCGGGCCGAGTTGATCTTAGAGAAATGCCACTTATTACTATTGATGGTGAAGACTCAAGAGACTTTGATGATGCAGTTTTCTGTAAGCCTAAATCAACAGGCGGTTGGACACTCTATGTTGCCATTGCCGATGTTTCGCATTACGTAAAACACAACTCAGATTTAGATAAAGAAGCTATTGAGCGAGGAAATTCAGTTTATTTCCCATCAAAAGTAATTCCTATGTTGCCTGAAGCACTATCCAATGGATTATGTTCATTAAACCCGCAAACAGACAGATTATGTTTAGTGGCGGAAATGGATATTGATGCGTCAGGTAAACTAAAAGATCACACCTTTTATGAAGCTGTGATGCATTCACATGCTCGCCTAACTTACACCAAAGTTTCAGCAATGCTGAAGGGTGACAAAGAGCTTCAAGAACGTTATCAGCATGTATGGCCTCACGTTCAAGATTTAAATAATCTTTATAAAGCACTTAAGCTGGTTCGTGCTGAACGTGGTGCATTTGAGTTTGATACTATTGAACCTAAGTTTATATTTAATGCACAGCAAAAGATTGACCATGTAGAAGTGGTTGAACGAAATGACGCGCATAAAATTATTGAAGAATGCATGATAATGGCAAACGTGGCGGCTGCTCAATTTATTGAAGGTAATGACGGCCACGCTTTATTTCGCGTACATGACAAGCCAGACCCAAGCAAGCTAGCAACATTCAGAGCATTTTTAAGTGAATTGGGTGGTGAACTTACTTTTAGTGATGAGCCAACACCTAAAGAGTTAAGCAGCCAGGTTAATCAGTATTTATCCCGTCCAGATGGTGAGTTAATCCAAACCATGATGATTAGGAGTATGCGCCAAGCCGTATACCAGCCAGATAATATTGGTCACTTTGGTTTGGCACTTGAAGGTTATGCGCACTTTACCTCGCCAATTCGTCGCTATCCAGACTTGATTGTTCACCGTGCTATTAAAGCCATAGTGAAGAAAAAAGGTCAGAGCACTTCAGGCCATTATGCTTATACAGAAGATGAACTAGAACAACTTGGTGAGCAGTGTTCAATGACTGAACGCCGTGCCGATGACGCCACAAGAGACGTAGAGTCATGGCTTAAATGTGAGTTCATGCAAGATCATATCGATAGGGAGTACGAGGGTGTTATTGCCTCAGTAACTTCTTTTGGATTATTTGTTCGCTTGGTGGATTTGCACATAGAAGGTTTAGTTCATATTACGGCGCTAGGTAAAGACTACTTTAACTTTAGTCCTGAACGAAACGCTTTAATTGGTGAAAACAGCCGACAAGTATATCGCTTAGGTGATGCCATTGAAGTCAAAGTTGTTTCTGTGAACCTAGAAGATAAGCAGATTGATTTTGAATTAGTAGGTGTCAGCGGTGGCAAACGCAGAAGCACAAATGCTGGTTCTAGTCGTTCTAAAAAGCCAAGTGTGCGAGAACAGCTAAAGAGCGGCAAGTTAACGTCAAAATCAAAGTCTGACAAGGAAGGTTCGGGTTCAAAGGGTAAAGGTAAAGAAAAGCCTAAAGGTGCTAAGAAGCCAAGTGAAAAAGGCAGACCAAGTGCCAAGCGCAAGCCGAAAAAAGATGAAACTTCGGCTAAAGGGAAGCGTAAGCCTAAGAAAAAACCTAAGTCTAGAGCGGCAAAACGTATTGCCAAGAAAAAAAGTGATTAGAGAAAGATATGAGTTCTGAAATAGCCTATGGCATCCATTCATTAACGGCCATCATTGAACATGAGCCGGAAAGAATTATTGAGTTATTTGTCCTAAAAGGGCGCGAAGACGATCGTATGAAGCCGATTTTAGAACAAGCCTATTCGTTAGGTTTTTCGGTGCAGTACACGTCAAGAAAAACGCTAGACGATAAATGTGATGGCGAGCAGCACCAAGGTGTTGTAGCTAGAGTTCGTCCTGCTAAACAGCGTGACGAAGGCGATTTAAAGCAATGGCTTCAAAGCGTTGAAAATAGAGACAAGCCTCCGTTTTTATTAGTGTTAGATGGCGTTACCGACCCTCACAATCTAGGTGCTGTATTGCGTACAGCCGACGCTGCCGGAATTGATGGCGTAATAGTTCCTAAGGACAGGTCGGCAAAACTAAATGGTACCGCTCGCAAGGTAGCCTGTGGCGCTGCGGAAGTCATGCCGTTGTTTGTCGTTACTAACTTAGCGAGAAGCTTAAAAATACTGCAAGACAATAATGTTTGGATTATCGGTACTGCCGGCGAAGCAACTGCTGATGTATTTGAGATGAAATTCTCAGGGCCATTAGCTATTGTTATGGGTGCCGAAGGTACAGGAATGCGCAGGCTAACTCGTGAAAATTGTGATGAATTAGTCAAAATTCCTATGGCTGGCTCAGTATCAAGTTTAAATGTATCCGTGGCAACGGGCGTAATTCTGTATGAAGCGGTTCGCCAAAGAACCCGATAATTTGCAATTAAATATGCTCAACCTTGGTCTATAATATTAGATTAAGATTGAGCACTTATTTAGGGTCGTATTTTGAAGTTATCTAAACTCTTTTCCACACTGGTTTTATTATTTTTATTCATTTCAGTTCAGGTATTGGCAGACGATCCTGAAGTTGAATTAGATGAAGATGGCAATCCAATTGTAAAGTTAGACGAAGCCCCTGAATGGGTACTAGTTGATGGACAAGGCGATACAGTTTCGTCAGCCACGTTAGCTGAAAAACCTTACGTACTTCATTTTTGGGCGACATGGTGCCCCTATTGCAAACGCTTTCAACCTGGTTTGGATTATATAGCGGCAGACTATATTGAAAGTGGTATTCCTACTTATGCAGTAAGTTGGTGGGAAAACCCAGGCGCAAAACCCGTTAAAGAAATGGAAAGTCGCGGGTTAATGTTTCCCGTTTTACTTGAAGGTGATGCCGTTGCAAAGGCATTTGGTGTGATTGGAACGCCAACCACAATATTTGTAAGCCATGAAGGTGAGATAATCTACAGACATACCGGCTTTGATCCCAATGATCCAGAGTTAAGAGTTGCCTACGAGCAGCTAAAAGCGGACTTTGAAGCGCCACCAAAACCTGAGTCTGAAGATGGTGAAGAAGACGATTCTGAATAACATCAATAAAACCGTTCAAATTTCCTTCAATTAACTTGTGTAACGCGCAAAAATCCTTATAATTGCGCGCCCAAATCAGCTATTACTAATTTTGTTCCTTGCCTTTGTTCAAGTTTGGCTGAGCTTGTCGATGAGGCTACTAATCCATAAGGAATCTAACGATGCGTCATTACGAAATCGTTTTTATGGTTCACCCTGACCAGAGTGAACAAGTTACTGGTATGATCGAGCGTTATACTGGTTCTATCACTGAAGCAAATGGTACTATCCACCGTCTTGAAGACTGGGGTCGTCGCCAACTAGCTTATCCAATTGAGAAACTTCACAAAGCGCACTATGTTCTTATGAACGTTGAAGCAACTAGCGAAGTTATTGCTGAATTAGAAGAGACTTTCCGTTACAACGATGCTGTTTTACGTAGCTTGACTATCCGTAAAGACGCTGCTGTTACTGAAGCTTCTCCTTTAGTAAAAGAAGAGAAAAAAGAACAAGCTGCTTAATTTAGGGAGTTAGCTTAGGTGTTTAATCAGTTGGTTTTAACCGGCCAAGTTTGCAAGTCACCCAAGTTTACAACCAGCCCTGCAGGTGTGATTCATGGTCAGTTTTCAATTGAGCATAAATCAATACAACAGGAAGATGGATTTAATCGTAATGCGTATGTCCGGCTTCATGTAGTAACTTGTGGTGAGCAACAGCAGCAGTTAATCAAAAATTTTATTGTAGGTGATGAAGTTCAAGTGTCTGGTTTTTTAAACCGACATGAAAGCAAAAACGGCCAAGCCATTATTGCCATTCACGCCCAACATATAGAAAGACTCAATTAGGAGAATACTAATGGCACGTTATTTCAGACGTCGTAAAGTATGCCGTTTCAAAGCAGATGGCGTAAAAGAGATCGATTATAAAGATCTAGCAACTCTACGTAACTATGTTACAGAGAGCGGTAAAATTGTACCTAGCCGTATTACTGGCACAAGTGCAAAGTATCAACGCCAACTAGCTCGTGCAATCAAACGCGCGCGTTTCTTAGCATTGCTACCATACACAGACTTACATCAATAAGATTGGTAATTAAGAGGTTTAATACTTATGAACGTAATCCTTTTAGACAAAGTTGCCAACTTAGGTTCACTTGGTGACAATGTTAACGTTAAATCGGGTTTTGCTCGTAACTTCCTTTTCCCACAAGGTAAAGCAGTTCCAGCAAACAAAGCAAATTTAGAAATGTTCGAAGCACGTCGCGCTGAATTAGAAGCGAAAGTTGCTGAAGAACTAGCTGCAGCACAAGCTCGCGCTGAGAAACTAAATGCATTAGAAGCGGTAACTATCGCATCTAAAGCTGGTGACGAAGGCAAGCTATTCGGTTCAATCGGCACACGTGACATCGCTATCGCGATCACTGAAGCTGGTGTTGAAGTTGCTAAAGCTGAAGTTAAAATGCCTGAAGGTGCAATCCGTGAAATCGGTGAATTTGAACTAGCAGTTCAATTGCACGCAGAAGTAATGGCTAATGTTAAAGTAGCTGTTATCGCTGAAGCGTAATTTTAGCTAAATCGAAAGATTTATCTTTAAGTAAAAACACCGCCTAGTGCGGTGTTTTTTTTTGCCTGTTTAAACCTTTTTTGGTTTGATGGTGACTAAAGAAATAACAAACAAAAACAATGATAAAAATAGTGAGCATGGGCCGTGACTGGAAATGTAATTCAACCTGCAGCGTTTAAGCAACGCCAAAACAATGCCAATGATGAGCAGGGTTGGATTGATCAATTAAAGCAGGGCAAACAAACGGCGTTAAAACCACTATATGACAAATACGGTAAACGTGTTTATGCACTTTGTTATCGCCTGTCGGGTGATGCTGAAATAGCGGAAGACATATGCCAAGAGGTATTTGTACAAGTATGGAAGAAAATAAATAACTTTCACGGCGATAGCCAATTTAGCACTTGGCTTTATTCGGTTACCAGCTTCCAAGCTATAAATTACATGCGTAAACAAAAGCGTTGGTGGGAAAGTTGGTTTGTAGATAAAGACAGTGAGTCAGGTGAAGCCATGATTGATGCGATACCAACAAATGACGAGCAACATGACTTTGAGTTATTTAGAAGTGGATTAGACAAGCATATCGCTAATCTGCCGGAGCAAGCTCGAATCGTTTTTGTCCTGTTTGCAATTGAAGGCTGGCGTCATGAAGAGATATCAAAAGAATTAAATATTGCGGTAGGGTCGAGTAAAGCTCAATACCACAGAGCGAAAAAACTGTTAAAAGACGCCCTTACGTTAGAAGAGCAAAATAGAGGAGTGGTTGCCTAATGAATCATTCAGACAATGATCAAATACTTGAACGAGCAATCAATGACTTACCCAAAGAACTAGAGCCTTGCCGCGACCTTTGGGCCGGTATAGAACAAGCTGTAGCCAAAACAGAGCAAGAACACAAAAGGCCGCCGGTTTATTCAAATTGGAAAAGCATAGCGGCAGCGTTTTTACCGTTTGCCTTTTTAATGGGCTTTTATATCAATGGCACTAATCAAACGACAGGATCAATGCCTTGGTTAGAACCTGTAACAGCAAGCTTTGAGCTGCAAAAAACTCAGTTATTAAAAAGAGTCAGTGATCAGCCACAAATAACAAATAATTGGCAACAGTCTCTAAAGGAATTGGAGCAGGCAGAACAGTCTTTAAAACAAGCTTTAAAGTCGCAACCAGGTGACCCAGCATTGATGAAAATGTTAACGCATGTATATCAGCGGCAGCTCGATATTATTGCCAGAAGTCATCAACCTAAATATATTCAAATTTAACAAAGTAGGAATAAACGAAATGAATTTAACGAAGAGTCTAATAAAATTTAGCTTATTAAGCGTAGTTGCTTTGTCTTCAGCTACTTTGTGGGCAGGCGAAAAAATAGATAAAACACTAACAGCTCAAGCCGATGGTCGAGTTAATATTGATGTTATGACTGGCTTAGTAACGGTGAAGAGTTGGGACAAAAACGAAGTTAAAGTTATTGGTGAGCTGGATGACCAAGCGAAAGGTTATCAATTTGAAAGCCTTGGCAATAGAATATTGTTTAGAGTAGAAATGCCAGAACAACGTTGGGGTAACTGGAAAGACTCAAGTGCCGCACTAACATTTTATATACCAAAGCAAAGTGACCTTAGGTTTGAAGGTGTTAATGTCTCAATTGATGTAGAAGGCATCACAGGGAGCTCTCGTATTAATACGGTTAATGGAGATATTACCGCGTTGGGGCTCAACAAAAGAATTAACCTTGAAACAGTAAACGGGAAAATTAAAAGCGTCGACCTAAATGGTGATATCACGTTAAGTACCGTGAATGGCGAAGTGGATGATAAAAATAGCCAAGGTGAAATGGAAGTTAGCACGGTAAATGGTGATATTAATATCGAGAGTACAGTGCAAGAGTTAGCGATTGAAAATGTTAACGGTGATATGAATTTGTTGTTACGCGATGTTATAGAGACAGAAATAAATACAGTTAATGGCGATATAAAGCTGGACTATAACCACAACAAAAAAGGAAAAGTTTATATTTCAACTGTTGGTGGTGAGGTTGATCTATACGTTCCTGATAGTATTTCTGGTGTATTTCAAATTGAAACGCATACTGGTGGTGACATTGTAAACAAACTGACCGATAAGCAGTCTAAGAGAAATAGATATGGCCCTGGCGAATCATTAGAATTTGAAACTGCTGGTGGGCTTATAAAGTTTGATATGAATACGGTTAATGGCGACATAACTATTCTTAAAAAGAACTAATAGTGAGCAGCAGTAAGATTATCTGTCAACAAAATTAAAACAATTTGCAAACAAAGCTCATACAAATTTCATACAAAAGAGAGATAAACCACAAGACTCAAAATCTTGTGGTTTATTGTTATTGCGGTTCGCTAATATTACCCATAAAATGTAAGTTCATTACATTTTAAATGTACTCAAATTTCCAATATTAGGTCTAGCAATACATGGCAAAGTCTTCTTACAAACCAAGTCGAGAGCAGCAAGCGCAAGTTGATTCTCTAAAGTTACCACCACATTCAATTGAGGCGGAACAATCTGTACTTGGTGGTTTGATGCTAGATAATAATGCGTGGGATCGTGTTGCAGAAAAGGTAGTTAAAGACGACTTCTATTTGCGTCAACACAAAGCTATTTTTAATGCCATGGCTGGCTTAGTTTTACAAAATAATCCAATCGACTTAATTACGGTTTCCGAAGCATTAGAAAAAGACAAACTATTGGAAGGTGTTGGCGGCTTTGCTTACTTAGGTGAAATAGCGAAAAATACTCCAAGTGCCGCAAACATTGTTGCCTATGCTGAGATTGTCCGAGAGCGAGCCGTCGTAAGAGAGTTAATTGGTACCGCCAATGAAGTCGCCGACGCTTGTTATAACCCCGAAGGTAGAAGCAGTGAAGAGCTATTGGATTTTGCGGAATCTAAAGTATTTAAAATTGCCGAACAACGAGAAAACGCCAACGAAGGTCCTAAAGATTTAAACTCTATTTTGAGCTCTACCGTTGACCGAATTGAAGAGCTGATGCGCAGTGATAATAACGGTATTACAGGCTTAACCAGTGGTTTCTCTGACCTCGACAAGATGACCAGTGGTTTCCAGAATTCGGACCTCATTATCGTTGCTGCTCGTCCATCAATGGGTAAAACAACTTTTGCCATGAACTTGGTGGAAACTGCCGCGTTAACATCAGACTATCCAGCGTTAGTATTCAGCTTAGAAATGCCGGCTGATTCAATCATGATGAGGATGCTTGCCTCCTTAGGCCGAATAGATCAAACCAAAGTAAGAACTGGTAACTTAGACGATGACGATTGGGCTCGTTTAGCCAGCACTCTAGGGATAATGCAGGAAAGCGGTAAGCTTTATATCGATGACTCATCGGGCCTAACACCAACAGAAGTTAGGTCTCGTGCTAGACGTATTGCCCGTGAACATGGTGGTTTGTCTATGATCATGATTGATTACCTACAATTAATGCGATCACCTGAATTTAAAGACAATCGTACGTTAGAAATTGCGGATATATCGGCTTCATTAAAAGCACTCGCAAAAGAATTAAACATTCCAATTATTGCACTAGCTCAGCTTAACCGTGGACTAGAGCAACGAGCAGATAAACGTCCAGTAAACTCAGATTTAAGGGAATCGGGCTCAATTGAGCAAGACGCCGACTTAATCATGTTTATCTATAGAGACGAGGTTTATCACGAAGATTCAGCAGACAAAGGTACAGCTGAAATTATTATAGGTAAACACCGTAACGGACCAATTGGGCGCATAAGGTTAACAACCCAACTGCATTATTCAAGATTTGATAATTACGCCGGTAATGCCATCATCGAGGATTAATCCAAAAACATGAAAATTGCAGTTGCTGAAATAAACCTAGAAGCGTTACAGCACAACTTATTAGTTGTTAAGCGCAATGCCCCAAACAGTAAAGTTTTGGCAATGTTAAAAGCAAATGCATATGGCCATGGCACCACTGAAATTGCAAAAAGTCTTCATCAAGCCGACGCATTTGGCGTTGCTCGCTTAACGGAAGCCGTGGCACTTCGAGCTGCTGGTATTACAAAGCCTGTCGTATTACTTGAAGGCTTTTTTGAAGCGGACGAATTACAAATCATTTCTAATCTTGGCTTAGATACTGTTCTTCATACCGAGCAGCAATTTGACGATTTTCTTGCAGCAGACATACCGCGTTCAGTGCGAGTATGGTTAAAAGTAGATACGGGCATGCACAGGTTGGGTTTACCACCTGAAGTATTTCCTGCAATCAGAGAAAAAATATCTGGGCATAAGAACATATTAGGCGAGCCTATTTTAATGAGTCACTTCGGTTGTGCCGACGACGTCACACACCCCTTAAATGATTATCAATTTTCGGTATTCAAAACGCTACAAAATCACCATGAAGGTGAATGTTCTTTTGCAAATTCGGCAGCCATTTTGTCTTTTAAAAATAGTCATCATCAGTGGGTTCGCCCAGGTGTCATGCTTTATGGTGTATCGCCAGTGAATAATACGAGTGCTTCAAACTATGACCTGAGGCCAGTGATGACGTTGAAATCCAGTATCATCGCAATACGAGACGTTAAAAAAGGTCAAAGTGTTGGTTATGGTGCTACGTGGGTTGCAAAAGAAGATACGCGCTTAGCTGTAATCGCTATAGGGTATGGCGATGGTTATCCGAGGAATGCCGTAAATGGTACTCCAATTTTGGTGAATGGGATTGAATACCCTTTGTCAGGGAGAGTATCAATGGATATGATCTCAATTGATATAGGTTATGAGAATGCAATTAATATAGGTGATGAAGCAATTCTTTGGGGCGAAAATTTGCCTTTAGAAACAATTGCAGACTATGCTCAAACAGTCCCCTATGAATTGTTATGTGGAGTTACAGGGCGAGTAGAAAAACGCTTCTCTCGGGTACAGAATGAATTTAACAATAGACCATAAACAACTATTAAACTCATTAACAATAGGCATCATTGTATTTAATAACGAGTTTAAAATAGAATATGCAAATCAAACTGGTATTGACTGGCTTGGTCTCACAAACGATCTAGAAACCTCTAACCTTATTGCCGATCCGTTTTGGACTATTGTAGACAAACACGGAGACTTATTGGCAACAGATGAATTTCCAGCTGTTATCGTAGCCCGTACACAAAAACCATTGTGCAATTATGAGATTGGTGTGCTAAATCACACCACCAACGTTTATTCATGGTTTTTATGCAACGCTTATATAGAAAAAAGCCCGCAAACGGGTTTGGATAATTATGTCCTCACATTTACAAATATCTCTGACCAAAAAGAAATTATCCCTTTTAAAGACATTGTTGCTAAAGCGAATGACGCGGTAATTGTTAGTCAAGCTGTTGATACTAAAGGCGCAGGACCTGAAATTGTTTATGTAAATGAAGCCTTTAGTAAATTAACTGGTTATAGCAGTGCAGAAGTTATTGGTAAAACTCCGTCCATTCTAAGCGGTGAAAAAACCAGTCCGATTAAGACTAAAAAAATCATGGATCATTTGACGCAATTTCTACCCGTTAGAGAAGAGGTGATCAATTATAAAAAGAATGGCGAGCCTTATTGGGTGGACCTCAATATTGTCCCGTTAAAAAATAGTAAAGGCATTGTTACTCACTACGCTTCCATTGAAAGAGATATTACGGAAATAAAAGATAAAACGCTAAACTTAGAAAAACTGGCAAAAACAGACGCGCTAACCGAAGTTTTGAATCGTAGAGGGCTTTATATAGATGGCAAAAATGCTATTGAATCTGCATACAAAGCCAATCGATCTTTTATTGTTGTCATGATGGATATTGATCACTTTAAGCTAATTAATGACAGTTTTGGTCATGACGTTGGCGATATTGTATTAAAGCGTTTAATAGACATGATAAGAGATAACCTTCGAACGAGAGACGTTATTGCTCGTATCGGCGGTGAAGAATTTGTTCTTATTTTAGAGGGGGAGCCACCTCTTATTCTATTGAAAAAAATTGAATATCTACGACAAGTTATTGAAGATAGCGTATTTAACGTAAATCCCGAAGTCGAATTTAAGTTAACCTGCAGCTTTGGTGTTGTGAATAGTGACCTTACACAACAACCCATTGAGCAACTGCTAAAGCAGGCTGACATAGCGCTATACAAGTCAAAATCGAGTGGCCGAAACCAAGTAACCATTTACACACCCAATTAAGCAAGGCATTATCATTTAAATAAAAAAATGATACTTAAGCAGATTTTTAGCTTTATTTTAGATCACCTCTACTTTTATTCTTTCTTACACGAATAGTTATGACCAAATTTATTGCACCAGAATACCTCTTTGATGGGGATCAGCTTTTACAAAATGTGGTAATAGAAATTGCCGACGGTGAAGTTAAAAACATTCATCATGGTTCGGCGTTGCTTAACAATGAGAGGGTTACTAAAGTAGCCGGTATACTGTCCCCGGGCTTTATAGATGTGCAGGTTAATGGCGGAGGCGGTGTGTTATTTAATGATGAGCCAAATTTAGAGGGCCTCAGAGTTATTTCGCAAGCGCATCGAGAGAGTGGCACTTGCCACATTTTGCCCACTATAATTACCGATAGCATTGAAGTGATGGAGCAAGCTGCCAACACAGTGGCCGCTGCAATTGAAAGCAAGTATAAAGGTATTCTAGGCGTACATTTTGAAGGTCCTCATATTAGTATTCCTAAAAAAGGGGTACACCCTGAACCGTTTATACGTGCACTGAGTTGCAGAGAGAAAGCACTGTATGCAAGAACGGATATTGGCATAAAACTAATTACACTCGACCCAGGTCTAGTATCAAAAGACGATATTCAATATTTAATTAAGCACAATTGTGTGGTTTGCATAGGTCATACAAATGCATCCTATCAGGTTTGTAGTGATGCAATTGAGGTGGGAGCTAAAGGTTTTACTCACCTATATAATGCCATGTCACCGTTAACAGGCCGCGAGCCGGGAGCTGTGGGAGCCGCCCTTAATCATGACTCTGTGTATGCAGGTATAATACTGGATGGGTTCCATGTCGATTACGCTTCGGCTAAGCTGGCATGGAGGGTAAAAAACTCTAAGGTTAGTACCACAACTATAGACTCAGGTAAGTTGTTTTTAGTGTCTGACGCTATGTCTTCAATAGGCAGTGACCAAACCCGATTCAATTTATTTGGCCAAACGGTGACTGTCAATAAAGGTAAGTTAACAAACGAATTTGGTACGTTAGCTGGAGCACATTTAAACTTATTAATGGCGGTACAAAACGCACATCATGGCTTACAAATATCGTTAGAAGAGTCGTTAAGGATGGCAATCACTTACCCGGCACAATTTTTAAAACTGGACTCAAAAGTGAGCTCAGTAACGGTTGGCACTCAAGCAAATTTTATTCAATTGGATACACAACTGAACTTAATCAATCAACACTCGTATTAATCGTTATTGGAACTTTTAAAGGCCTTGCTTGTCTGCTAGTTAAGGTTTTTGTAAATAGGAATTACAAATGAAAAAAACATTAAAGATGACTTCAATACTGTTACTTTTGCTCGCAACCACTAAGGTTAGCGCGCTAGGCTCAAGTGAGCCAGCAATGCAAAAGTTAACAGAGGCATTAGACAAATTAGATGCAAAGGTTCCCGTTGCTGGGCATATCGTTGTGTCATTTAACAATATTGAAGGTGAAGGTAAAAAACAAACTCAAAAGTCGGGGCAAGCAAGCTTAATGGTGCGAGAAGACGTCAATGGATTAACAACTTCTTATTCAAGCCGTTTAGTTCAAAACATGAAGGAAGAATCCGCGGCAAAGCTCGAGAACGAAGAGGCATCAACGCCAACCATCGACGCCATCAATGACTTTAGCATGAGTAACATTAACAACTTGCTGTCTCCCATCGATTCCCTTAATCAGTTATTAAAGTCAGCAACGCTGAATAAGGTTGAGGAAGTCGCAACAAATGATGAAGGTCAGTCAAAGCTACACTTTAGTTTGCCAGTAGAAGCAATCATAACTAATAAGCGCACTCGCGAGTACGTTGACGATTTTGATGGACGCATGACATTGACGATAAGTGAAGATGGCACACCAATTGAACTGGCAGCAGAATATAAAGGCAGTGGTCGAGCTTATGTGGTTTTTTCGGTTAAAGCGGCGGGCACGCGTTTACAAAAGTTTGATGTAGTTGGTAATCGATTGGTAATGACAGTAAGAGAAAGCTTCAGTAGCTATGATTCTACCTTTGGCAAAGGTGAAAACTCGGAAGTACACCTGTTTACGCCAAAGGTAATTGGATTACCAAATAATGATCATTTTACCAATACATCAAATGATACTTCTATATAAGCTTTGCCGTTTTCAGAAGTAAACGGAATGATTAAAGTAGAGCTTTCACATTGATGGCTAATAGTATGATTTTTACCTGAAACAATAGTGGGTGTCGCCATATTAAAGTCGTAACCTTTGTCACCCAACATGTTTTTAGCGCCACCCGTTACCATGTTAGTTATTTCACCAACCATGTCGGTAACTTCTTCATTGATTGTATCTGGGCGTTCACCAAGCATTTTCTCCATAATGGATAATGCTAAAGATTCTTCAAACGTAACTGAAAGCGAGCCTTTAGTTTGAGGACTTGCCATACCGATAATTCCGGATACGTCACCTCTGGAAACCTCTTCTTTTTTTAGAGACGGCTTACCAGGCACAAGTTTAGTCATGGCCATGGTTTCTAACACATTCATTAGTGAGCTAAGAAAAGGATTTATAAACTCTACATTCATAGTAAAAAAGTTCTTTTAGTTAATTACGGGTTAAGGGTTATCCCTATAAACTTAGCCGTTAAGAACAAAAAAAGCCACCGAATTTGCTACGAATTTTTGCTGGAGTACATCTCTTGGTCTGCTTTGATTAATAATTCATCAGGTTCCGTGCCGTCGTCAGGATATATCGCTGCGCCTATGCTAATACCAATTTTAATTTCATCGCCAGAAAGTTGGAAAGGCGCAGAAATTGAATTAAATATCTTCTTTCTAACCGCATTTAAAGTGACGAGAGAGGCTCGGTCAGTAATAAGAATGACAAATTCATCACCACCATATCGGGCAATAATATCTTCCTCTCTGATTTCATTTCTTAGGCGTTTAGCTACTTGGCTTAATATTCGATCACCTACGGCATGACCATATTTGTCATTTACACTTTTAAAACCATCTAAATCACAAAATAACAATGCATATCGATCTGTGTAGCGATTAGAATTTTGGCTTAGTTCATTTAGCTTATTGGTTAAAAATAGACGATTTGGAATGTTGGTCAGGGCGTCGGTATTTGCAGTTTTAGATAACAAAGTCTCAGCACGCTTAAATTTTGTAACATCTTTAGCGATGACAATAATACCAACGACTTCATTATGTTCTTTGCTAAAATGCGGTAAGTATGTGATGTACAGAAAACTCTCGTCACTGCCATCTTTGGGTTTAATCCAAGATTTATAGTTAACCGGTGTAGCCGATTCTAAGCAATGAGTTAGATTAGGAAGGATTTTATCTTCGTAAGTTGTTGGTTCAAAAATGTCTTTAGGGTCTAAGCCAATCATACATTGCGCGTTGTGGCCATAAAACTGTGCGTAACTATTGCTCACATATTGGTATCGCTGATTTTTGTCGATGTAAGCAAATAGGTCAAGACTGTTTTTGAGAACAGTATTGAAAATTTCCTGCATAAAGTTGAAAGAATCCGTATTCATATATGTACCATCATTCCCTGAATGTGTTCTCATTCTATGGATATAAAATTTAATTGCTATAGTAATTTGTAAAAAAAATGAGCTATTTTTATTAAATACACTCATTATGTTTTTGTTTCGTGTATAATCCCGCGCCAGATAGAACCCAGTTGATCTTTAGTCGACATAATACCCTTTTTTGAGGAAGAATTGATGAGCTCAAATGCCCATAAAGGCCTGAGAAACGTAGCTATCATAGCTCACGTTGACCACGGTAAAACAACGCTTGTAGACAAACTACTGGCACAATCAGGTACGTTAGATGCGCGTACTGACCATGACGAACGTGTTATGGACTCGAATGACATCGAAAAAGAACGTGGTATCACTATTCTTGCTAAAAACACTGCAATCAACTGGAACGACTACCGTGTAAACATCGTAGACACTCCAGGACACGCCGATTTCGGTGGTGAAGTTGAACGTGTTATGTCAATGGTTGACTCAGTATTGCTTATTGTTGATGCGCAAGAAGGCCCAATGCCTCAAACGCGTTTTGTAACACAAAAAGCATTTGCTCAAGGCCTTAAGCCAATCCTAGTTATCAATAAAATTGATAAGCCAGGCGCTCGCCCTGATTGGGTTATGGATCAAGTTTTTGACTTGTTCGACAACCTTGGTGCGACTGATGAACAGTTAGACTTTAAAGTAGTATATGCTTCTGCTCTTAACGGTTGGGCTTCTCACGAAGAAGGCGAAACTGGTACAGACATGACGCCATTGTTTGAAACAATTATTGACCAAGTGCCACCTCCGGCCGCTGACGTTGATGGTCCGTTCCAAATGCAGATCTCTCAGCTTGATTACAGCTCATACTTAGGTGTTATCGGTATCGGTCGTATTACTCGTGGTAGCGTTAAGCCTAACCAACAAGTAACTATCCAAACTGCTGCTGGTACAATCCACAACGGTAAAGTAGGTAAAGTATTTGGTTACTTAGGTCTAGATCGTTACGAAGCTGAAGATGCAAGTGCTGGTGATATCATCGCAATTACAGGTCTTGGCGAACTTAAGATTTCTGACACAATTTGTTGTCCATCTGAAGTTGAAGGTCTTCCTTTACTTTCAGTTGACGAGCCTACAGTAACAATGACTTTCCAAGTAAACACGTCTCCGTTTGCTGGTAAAGAAGGTAAGTTTGTTACTTCACGTAACATTAAAGAGCGTTTGGACAAAGAATTAGTTCACAACGTTGCATTACGTGTACAACAACTTGACGATGCTGATAAATTTAAAGTATCTGGCCGTGGTGAATTACACTTAGGCATATTAATTGAAAACATGCGTCGTGAAGGTTTCGAATTAGCAGTATCACGTCCAGAAGTTATCATGCGTGAAGTTGATGGCGAAAAACAAGAACCATACGAAACGGTTACGATTGATGTTGAAGAACAGCATCAAGGCGCGATCATGGAGAAAATGGGTCTTCGTAAAGCTGAACTTACTGACATGGCACCAGATGGTAAAGGCCGTATCCGTATGGACTTCATCATGCCTAGCCGTGGTTTAATTGGTTTCCAAACTGAATTCATGACACTAACGTCTGGTTCTGGTTTGATTTACCACACGTTCTACGAATACGGTCCACACAAAGGCGGCGAAATTGGCCAACGTATGAATGGTGTATTGATTGCAAACGCGACGGGTAAAGCCCTAACGAATGCTATCTTCAACCTTCAATCACGTGGTCGTATGATGATCGGACACGCAACTGACATTTATGAAGGTCAAGTTGTTGGTATCCATAGCCGTGATAACGACTTAACAGTAAACGTACTTAAAGGTAAGCAATTAACTAACGTACGTTCATCTGGTACAGACGAAGCGCAAACACTTACTCCACACATTGTTATGACTCTTGAGCAAGCTCTAGAGTTTATCGATGATGATGAATTAGTAGAAGTAACGCCTGAAAGCATTCGTATCCGTAAGAAGTTCTTATCGGAAAATGAACGTAAACGTGCTTCACGCTCAAAGCCTAACGATATTTAATCGTTAGCAATAAGTGGCTATTTAATATGGCCACTTAAATTGTTCGTTACAAATATTAAATCCTCGCTTAGCCGGGGATTTTTTTTGCTTACAAAAAAGCCTCACTCGCTTTGAAACGGTGAGGCTTTATTAATTTAATCACTATGAAGCTAGCGTAAGGTCCAAGCTCTAAATTTACGACCTTTTAGTTTGCCATTTTCAATTTTCTTAACGGCTTTTTTCGCCACTTCTTTTTTTACAGCAACGTACGCCCACATGTCATGAAGTTGAATTTTACCTACTTCACTTCCGTCGATGCCACCGTCGCCAGTTAGACAACCAAGAATGTCACCAGCTCGTACTTTTTGTTTCTTGCCACCGTCTATACGAATCGTTTTCATTGCTGCAACAGGTACGGTTTTCCCTAATACGGCTTCAGAAGGTAATGCTTCAGGTGTAATAGTTCGGCTTAAATAGTCTTCAATCAGACCCATTTTATAACCGTCTTTTTTGCCTACTAAACTGCACGCACGACCATTTTGACCAGCACGACCAGTGCGGCCTATTCGGTGAATGTGTGTTTCAGTATCGTGCGCTAACTGATAGTTGATCACTAAATCTAAGTCTTCGATATCTAAACCACGAGCTGCAACATCTGTTGCTACTAATACAGAACCACTTTTATTAGAGAATTGCACTAAAACCTGATCACGTTCACGTTGTTCTAAGTCACCATGCAGTGCTAGAACGTCAAAACCCATATCCCATAATTCATCGGCAACATCTTGTGTTTCACGTTTGGTATTACAGAATATAACGCACGACTCTGGCTGAAATTCCATCACTAATAATTGCGTTGCTAATAAACGGTGTTCATTGTCATCAATTTCATAAAAGCTTTGTTTAATGGTTTCTTTATTATGATTAGACTCAACTTTGATAGACGTTGGATCAATCATAATTTTATTGGCAATGCCCGCAACTTCGTCGCCGTAAGTAGCACTGAATAGTAATGTTTGACGTTGTTTAGGAGCTGCGTCAATAACGGCGTCCATCGACGATTGGAAACCCATCTCTAACATTCTGTCGGCTTCGTCTAATACTAGCGTTTTCAATTCTGATAAATCTAAACGCTTTTTAGAAAGGTGATCTTCTATTCGGCCTGGTGTGCCAACAATAATATGAGCGCCATGCTCTAAAGAGCCAATTTGCGGACCCATAGGCGAGCCACCACATAAAGTAAGTACTTTTATGTTATGAATACCACGGGCTAATGTACGAATTTCTTTTGCTACTTGGTCGGCTAACTCACGAGTAGGGCACAATACCATAGCTTGGATTCTAAAACGTTTTACGTCTAACGCTTGCAGTAAACCAAGAGAAAACGCCGCAGTTTTACCTGAGCCGGTTTTAGCTTGCGCAATAACGTCTTTACCCTCAACAATAAGAGGTAAAGATTCAGCCTGAATAGGCGTCATTTCTGTATAAGTTAACGATTCTAAAGTGTTTAATAACTCAGGCTTTAGCCCAAGTGTGGAAAATGAAGATTGACTCAAAATGGATTCTCAAAATAATGGAAGGATTTACCAGCGCATTCTAGCACTGATCAATAATAATTTCTCACCTTTGTTCGAAAAAACAGCAGTGTTTAAGTAATACTTGTAGGTTGTTTTTGAGATTATAGAACCCTCAGGAACTTAGCTTGTTCAGTTAATTGAAGCGGGTTAAAACAGAAACGGTCTATAATCACTTTAGATGAAAATAGACCGTTTTTTTAAAGACTTGTTTAGGAAACTTTAGGTAAAGCGCCTGATTAAAATTTTAGTTTATAACCTTAAATTACAACTTGGTAATTTCGTACCCTTTTTTCTTTAATTGCTCGATAACACTATCTTCACCAACAAGGTGAGCGGCGCCAACTAAAACAAACTCTTTGTCGTCGTCATTAAAAAGTGCTTCAATCTTTGGCACCCAATCCAGGTTTCTGTCCGTCATCATTGTTTTAAAGCTCTCAGGAAACTGCTCTTTCATTTGCACTAAAGCTAATTCATTGATGGCGTTTTCATCACCCGTTCTCCAAGCCGCAATAAGCTTTTTCAGCATTGGAACTATTTTTTCCGCTTCTGCTAAGTTATGTTTAACAACGTACTCTTCGTTACCAACGCCCATATTGGCTAGCATATTAAGCTGAAAGTCTAAGGTCTCTAGATATTCGATTGATTTATTGTCTTTATTAGCAAGTTGTGAAAAGTACATATCAACACCGGCTCCACCCATGCCTGCTTTTTGGGTTTCAATGTTTAAAATCATAGAAGAGATAAACCCAGGCTTAAATTTATCCAACTTATCAAATTGGATGCCAACGGCAGAAAAGTACTGTTTAAGACTTTCATTTGTTTGTTCAGACAGATGTTGGCTTAAGGTTTCTCCCTCTGCATATGCCATTGCTTTAAGCATTGCCATTTGGCCTGTTTGGTCATCAGGTGTGGGAAGCTTAGCTTCTAATACTATGCTATCAGCCTCTTTATATGTATCTGTAAATACGTTTGGTAACGGGTACTCAGTAATTGGAAGTAGGTGTATCGTACCGCCAATATGAACCACATCTTCACCTTTTTTAACTTCCCACACAGAGTTGGAAAAAGAAGAAAATGATGTAGTAAGAAGACCCGCTAGAACTGAGACTTTAAGTGTATTTTTGATTATATTTTTCATTTCATTACCTTTCAATTATTCAATTATTCAATTATTCAATTATTCAATTATTCATTTGTTTGTTTAGTGACTGCCCACGTAACCAATCTTGGCCAAAACTTTAGTCGCCATCGTATCGTTTAACTTGTCGATTTCTTTATTGATAAATTTGTTAACACGTTCATTTGATGTTGTCATTACCTTGTTAGATAGCTGGTTGTAAGAAGCCTCCTGGTTACTTGGAGCAAATGTAGTGGAAGATGCTTGTGCCGTTTCAGAAAGAGATAACGCAATTACACAAGTAAGTAGAGCTAGTTTATTTTTGTTTACGTTTTTCATTTTTAAATCCTTGTTGGCTAAACCAATCTATTTTGTTAATTAAAATACAGCTAAAAGTTATCTGCATTTCGAATCAACTGAGATGAGTGTTCGTTTGCAGTGGTGACAAGATTAGAGATGAAAAGTGAATATGTCGCTTATGGAACTCTTAACAATAAATTCATAAGTTTTTTTGTTTTTGTGTTTGTATAAGTTGTTGGTATATATGAATATAATTGGCAAACATTATGGTTGGTCTTATATTTTCATAAGGTTTCAAAATTGAAAACACTTGTATAAATAATGTTCTTGCTATCTAGTTTGGGAGTTTGTAACCTGTCGGTGTAAAAATAATGGAAATGGAAGATAGTAATGGTGTTTGAAATTGGTGCGTGGCGATACAATGCTGAAAAAAGTGAGATTCAGTGTGAGGATATCGTTAGGGAATTAGAGCCACTCATTGAAAAGCTATTAAACTACTTCATTGCGAATAGTAATAAAATTGTTTCTCGTCAAGAGCTAATTGACAATGTATGGCAACATGCCTACGTAGATGACAACTCAATCAATCGTGCAATCTCAGAGCTTAGAAAGCAGCTTAAATTACCTAACTCCAATCACATATATATAAAAACACACTATAGAAAAGGTTACAGCCTGACCTATGTTCCGGTAGAAATTCCGGCCAACACGGATACCAACACCGATAAAAACAGCCATACCGATAACAACAGTAATACCGACTCCAACAAAGACAGCGATGTCAGCTCAGACACGATTACCAAAACTGATAAACTCGATGAGTTAAATGCGGGTGGTTTTTCTAAAGACGCTGGCTCAATAAAGCTAAATATAAAAGTAATGATAGTGGCTATTGTACTGGTCCTTGCATTTTATGTAGCGTACACGTCTTATTCATCGGTTACCTCCAACAGCGATGCTGTAAGCAATCAAACCTCAAGCAGTAATAACCTCAATCAAGGTAAAAGTACAGAACGAGACATCGAAGTAAACTCATTGCCAGCGAGTTGGTTGATTGGTGCGGAGTCTAGACCATTAGTATCACCTGATAGTTCTTTGTTTTCTTATATAAATACATCAGACGAGGGCACAAAAAGTTTTGTCGGCAGTTTACTGGATAATACAAATACACAGTTAGAATATAAAAGTTCAGATATTTATGTTATTTCGTGGCAAGTAGAATCCTTTAATTTAATTGCTTATGTGCGAGATAAAAAAGCATCTACCTGCCACATTGGGCTTTTTGATGCGAGTGCCTTCCCCACCGTTGAATTTGTAAAAAATCTTATGCCTTGTCCCAAAAAGCCTTTTTATAAAATGGAATTAGATAAACAGGGACAGAATTTATATTATTCACTGAAAGGTGACAATGCCACTGACCTACTTGTGTGGGATATAGAGGCTCAGCAATCTCGCATGTTTTTATCTTCTAATGACTTGTACAAAGGCATACTTCAATTTGGTATATCACCAGATGGTGAAACAATGTTTTACCTTAAAGAAGAGCACACTAAACCAACCAATGTTTATATCTATGACTTTCAGTCAAAAGAAAGTAAAAAGGTTTTTGAGTTTCCAAAATTTACAATATTAAAAAATGTAAGCTGGTATACCGACAGCAACTCTTTAATTTGGCCTTCGGATTCAGGTTTAACAACCTTAGAGTTAGATACGGGATTAATAACTTATTTAAATATAACCAACGGTGAGCCAATTAATAATTTATCGCCTATTAACAAAACACAGGCCCTTACCGTTAGTCGACCCGAGTCAAAAAGTAGTATTTCTATTTATGATATGGAGCTTAACCTTGTTGAAGACAAAAAGCTTCAAGCAGATGGACAAAGCTTTTTCCCGCGATTTTTTAATGATCAGCTTATGTTCGTCTCTAATAGAAGTGGAGCGTATCAATATTGGTTAGCGGGTGATGAGTTATCGCAAATCAGCTCCTATGATAAGGAATACAGTAGGATCATTTATCCTCCTCGAATAGCTAATGACGGCAGCTTTTACTTATTACAGGCAGAGTATGAACTTTACCTTGTTGAAGCAGACACAGGCGTAAAAAGAAAAATTGAATACAAAAAAGATCATTTCATAAATAGTGCTGCCATTGGCCCTGATAAAAGGAAAATCTATACGGTCATCTCGGTTAATAAAAAGACCCAGGTCTGGGAATACGATTTAATCTCAAATAATATCAAGATGCTCATACCTGCCAATGCAATACATATGTTAAACGATCCTAGCGGCAACGTTTATTATACAACCGGGAGTAGACTTGTTGGGCTAACTAACTCGGTAGACATAGAAATAAAAGCCAATATTAATATTTATCACTCGCTAATGAGCTTAAGCAACCAGTACTTTTATGTATACGATAGAAAAAATGCTCAGTTAGTGAAAACCGAATTAACTACAGGTGAAACGTCGTACATAGACATGCCGCAGAAAATAGTAGGTTTTGCCGTTAATAAAGACGACACGCAGATAGCAATAACAACGGCATCGCAAACAGATACGCAAATCAATCGAACAAGTTGGAAATAACAAAAACTAAATGGATAGAATATGAAAACTAAATTAGCACTTACTTTAGCCTCAGCAATGGTTTTAGTTGCTTGCGGTAAGGTAGACATTGCCGCAACGGACAGTAAAAATGCCGACGACCTTGTTAAAAAAATGAAACAAGAAGCGCAACAAGAGCTAAAGCAAGCCGAAGCACCGAAGGGTTTTGAACTACCTTATGAGTCATTTACGTTGGACAACGGCTTAAAAGTCATTCTCCACCAAGACAAGTCAGATCCTATCGTTGCCATATCTACCATAGTTCATGTTGGTTCTAGCCGCGAAAAACCCGGCCGAACAGGCTTTGCCCACTTTTTTGAACATATGTCATTTAATGACTCTGAAAATGTACCAAAAGGCGCGAACCGAAAAATGATCCCTGAGTTAGGTGGGTCACGAAACGGCGGTACTTGGAGTGACGGTACTATCTATTACGAAGTAGTACCAAAAGATGCCTTTGATAAGTTGCTTTGGATAGATTCAGACCGCCTTGGTTACATGATCAATACGGTTGATAAAGGCACACTAGAGCGTGAAAAGCAGGTTGTTAAAAACGAAAAACGTCAGCGCGTGGATAACCGCCCTTATGGCCACGTTGGTCATGTTGTTAAAAAAGCACTGTATCCAAAAGATCACCCATACAACTGGACGGTCATTGGTGACTTAGAAGACCTGCAAGCTGCAACGCTAGCTGATGTGCGCGAATTTTATGACCAATTTTATGTACCGTCTAATGCCACCATGGTGATTGCCGGTGATATTGAAATTGAAGAAACAAAAGCAAAAGTTAAACAGTGGTTTGGGGAAATTAAAGCCGGTAAGCCAGTAGGAAAAATGACACCACAGCCGGTGACATTAACAGAAACTAAAAAGCTATATCACTTAGACAACTTCGCAAAAATCCCAGAAATTCGTTTAACCTTTCCTACGGTAGAGAGCTACCACAAAGACGCTTATGCGCTAGATGCATTAGGTGAAATTTTGTCATCAGGCAAACAAGCCCCTTTATATAAAACCATTGTTGAAGAGAAAAAATTAGCGCCAGGGGTTTATGCGTGGAACAGCTCAGAGGAAATTGCCGGCACATTTACCCTGTTAGTTCGTGGCAATGCAGGCACCAAACTCGACACTATTTATCAAGCAATTGAAGAAGCACTGGATGACTTTGAAAAAAATGGCTTTAGCGAAGCCCAGTTAACAAAGATAAAAGCGGAGCAGGAAACGTCATTTTTCTATGAAATTGAAAGCGTTTTAGATAAAGCGCAAAAACTTGGTCAGTATAATGAGTTTGCAGGCTCACCTGAATTTATTAAACAGGACATTAAAAACATAACGTCAGTCACCGTAGATGATGTAAAACGAGTATTCAAAAAATACATTAAAAATAAACCAAGTGTTATTACTAGCTTTGTTCCAAAAGATCAAAAAGAGCTCATTGTATCGGGCTCAGTAAAAGCCAATGTAGTTGAAGAAGTGATTGAGCAAGGTAAAGAACAACAGTTTGTTGAGAATGACGCCATAAAGTTTGAGAAAACACCAAGCAAGTTTGACCGCAGCGAACCCGCACTTACTGAACTTCCAACGCTTACAACCCCAGATGTTTGGCAAACCACGCAAAGCAATGGTCTAAAAGTTTATGGTATTAAACAAAGTGAATTGCCAATTGTTAACTTTAACTTGGTGATTGAAGGTGGTCAGCAACTAGACTACGGAAATAAACTCGGCACAGCATCGCTGATGGCAGCGTTAATGAACGAAGGTACACAAAATAAAACGCCGCAAGAACTAGAAGAGGCCATTGGTCTTTTAGGCGCTAGCTTAAGAGTATCAAGCAACTTGGAAAGCGTGACTATCTCTGGCAGTTCATTGGCGAAAAACTTTGATGCAACAATTGCGTTGCTGTCTGAAATATTGATGTCGCCACGTTGGCAAGAAAGCGAATTTGACCGTTTAAAATCAACTCGCTTAACTCGCATTAATCAGGGCAAAGGTGACGCTAGCACCATCGCGAGAAACGCGTTTTACAAAACCCTATATACAGAATTTCATGTGGCGGGTAGCCCGGTTGGCGGCACAGAACAAACGGTGAGCAATATTTCACTGGACGATGTGAAGCAATATTACCAACAGAATTTGTCACCAAAAATGGCTACGTTTAATGTGGTGGGTGACGTGTCTGAGAAGCAAGTCACTAAAGCGTTAGCTAAGTTAAGCAACTGGCAAGGTGAAGCGGTAGAGTTACCTCAGCAGCCAAAGGTATCTCAGCGTAAAAAACCAACCTTGTATTTCATTGACGTTCCAGGAGCAAAACAGTCTGTCATTATGGCGGGCAAACCTGTAGTCAGTGGCGACGACGTCGATTTTTATCCGATTGAAGTTGCAAACAATCGCTTAGGCGGTGGCATGAGTGCAAGACTGGCACAAACCCTGCGAATTCAAAAAGGTTACACGTACGGTGCTTACTCTTATATTCGCGGAGCAGGCTATCAATCTCCGTTTATCGCATCTTCGCAAGTGCGTACCAATGTTACTTTGGAGTCGCTACAGATATTCAAAGATTTAATTGGTAATTACAAAGAGACGTATAAAGAAGATGATTTAGCAGTGACTCAAAATATGATCATAAAAGGTAACTCACGTAAGTTTGAAACCTTGAATCAATTGTTGGGTATGTTAACTCAAATGAGCCGCTTTGACCGCGACGCTAATTTTGTTGAACAGCAGCAAGATTACGTTAAGTCACTAGAGTTAAAAACCGTTCATGACGTAATAGAAAAGCACTTTAACGAACAACAAATGATTTATGTTGTTGTAGGAGATGCAGAAACTCAGTTATCTAGAATGAAAGAGTTTGGTTACGGAGAGCCAGTAATATTGGATATTGAAGGTAATCCGGCCATTTAAATCTGGACTGAATATGAAAGCAACTTAGGGGTTGTTCTTGCCTCTAAGTTGTCTTTTTATTTCCCTAACGACTTCATCTGAGTCTTTTTTGTTGAGTTTGATTCGAAGTGTTATTAATCATTGAGTTAGCCACCGTGCAATATTACTGATGGTTTTTTGCAGTAAGCCCATTGGCTCAACAACTAACCTGTCCAAAACTATCGTTCTTTCGCCACTAGATTTTTTCAAAACGTCATTTAAAGTGAGTAGATCTTTTGGCACCAAAACCAAAGAAGTTTCCTCAGGTTGATAGGTTGTTCCTATTGAATAATATTTACCTGCTGTATTGGTCATTTCAATATGCGTTCCTAAAATAAAGCTCACTTCATTGGTCTGTATAAAAGATACTAAACGGGCAATGCTATTTTTATAGTCTTTCCAGTCTTTTACAAATATTGCACCTGGGTAAAATGTATCTCCGGTGAGCAACCACTTATTTTTCGGATCATAAATTGTGATAGCTTCTTCTTGATGGCCTGGGGTTGAAATGACAGTTATTTTCCTTTGGCCCAGGTCAATATATGCACGCGTTTTTAGAGGGTGATTAAAACCGAAAAATTTATCGACGCTATCGCGACTGGGTTCTACGACAGTGACGTTCGGCTTGCCTTGAAACTGAATATCCCCGGAGTAATGATCTCTGTGGCCGTGAGAATGAATAACTAATATTTCTTTGTCAGCATTTATACTTTGGCTAGATGGGTTGTCGAGCAAAGATCTCACTGTTTCATACAATGGCGATAATGCAGAGCTTTCAATGGCTCCTGTATCTACAACTAGCACTTTCTCATCCCCAATTAAAACGTAAATGAAAGGCGCTTCATAAGTTGTACATTTATTTTGGCGAAGGATGTAGCTTGATTGATTATATTGATGAACTTCAATATCCGGCTCGTCACTATTCTCACAATTTGCAGAGCCATGATTCCATCTTTTTTGCTTTAGGGAATCAGACAAAGCTAGGCTTGTTTCATTTAACTCTGTACTTGCACTAAAGCGTGCTGACCTGACGCCTACCTGAGCACCACTGCCATTAATTACGACACCTCGTTTAACTGTCATAACGGGTTCAACGAGAGTATTTAACGTTTCATATGGATTATTATTGAGCACCACAAAATCAGCATATTTGCCATGGGTTATTGTGCCAACGTCGTGTTGCAAATTAAGCGCTTTTGCATTACCAAAAGTAGCGGCTTTTAGTATATCTTTGTTAGAAATGCCTGCTTGTTGCCAGGCCAAAATCTCACCATATACCGACGACGCGTGGAGCGTTCCAGGATTTCCTGCATCGGTTCCAAAAGCCACATTGACATCGGCATTGATCATGTCTTTTAAGTTTTTCTTATGAATATTCATTACTTTCGATGAAAATAGAGTACGCAACTGTTTTACAATCGATTGTTCTTGTTGGGAGAGTGATGCAAGTTGAGCGTCAGAGTCATCAACTCTTGGCATATATTTCAAGAATATTTGAAACATTTGATCGGTTTGATTCACGTTTTCTATTAAAGATTTAAACGAATTAATAATTTCGTCATGCGAATGTTGGTGTTCAAATGGGGTAAACGTAAGCTCATTTTTGAAAAGCTGAAAGTAGTGTTCATAAACAGTCAAAGTCGGCATGTAAGTTACATTGTTCTTTTCCATTAAGCCTATAAACTCACTATCAATCCGGTCGGTTGTGACACCGTGTACTAAAATATCAGCGCCTGCTTTGATGGCCATTTTTGCATTTTCTAGCCCCTCAACATGAATAGCGATGACTTTATTATGCTTTTTCGCCAAAGCAATTGCGGGTGTGTACATTTCGAATAGTTGCTTTGTTGTAAGGCCGTTTTCTTGTGACCACACAATTTTGATTATGTGGGACTTTAGTGCGATTTGATTGCTGACTGCTGACCTCGCTTCATCGGCGTTGGTTACTTTAGAGAAGGTTTCACCATTAACATTAAGTTTTGGTATTGCCATTGGTGATATCAGGGCACCGGCTGCATACACATCAGGGTAAGTGCCTTTATTAATGATTCTTTGGTAATTTTCTAAATATTCCGACGGCCCTCCCATATCAAAAACCGTAGTGATTCCAAGCGCTAGATAACGCTTCAGAATTGATGCTGAATGTTCATGCAACCACTTTTGGTCAGTTTCATAACTGGATATTTTTGTTGCATCAAGTATATCCGGTCTTGTAAAAGCGCCACCAGATTGAGCCAAATGTATATGACCATCTATTAATCCTGGTATTAGCCACTTATTTTTAACGTCAATTAACGCGTAGTTAGCTGGAACCTGCTCATTACTAGATTGTATTTTGACGATTCGACCTTGGCTAACTAAAACCGTGGCATTTGAAATAGGGAAATCAAGATTTGGGTTAAGAATATTTGCTCCTATAAATGCTCGATCCACTTCAAGTCTATTTTGGGTATTTAAGCTGTTTAAAGCGGCAGCATTAATCGACAGGTTTAAACAGAAAAGCAGGCATATCCATTTTGTTATTAATACTGGTTTAAAATTTTTCATTTCTAATACCTTCGTACTCGTTAAATAAAATTTATTTACTCTCAAAGCAGTTAGCTAGAGGATAGGTATAAAGATTGTAATTTTTACTGTTATAAAACCATTAATGAATGCTATAAGTTATCTATAAGTTCCCTAAAACGATTTAAAAACAATGGGTTTGATATAGTACTTGCAGTATTCTGAATCTCTGTTTTATAAAATTATTGATCCAATATCTTTTTATTATTCTCAGGAGTGAGCGTTGTCTTCATATGATCATGTTTGTGAAATAAATAGAACAACAGGAGAGGTGCTTTTTAACGGAAGAGTAATAGTGTTAAGGCCCAAAACTTTTGATTTATTAGTTTTATTATCTTCGAACCCTCAAAAGCTTCACTCTAAAGCAGACATTTTAGACTCTATCTGGGATGGCTCTGTAGTTGAAGATCAAGTTGTATTTCAATCTATAAATGAGATTAGAAAAGAGTTTGCCAGTGCAGAGGTTATAAAAACCTATCCGAAAAGAGGTTACAAATGGGAGACCCCCATAAAGTTTATTGATGGAGTGGTTGAAAAAACATTAATTAGAAACCCAATGTCACCAAAAGAACATAAAACTGTCATTCTATATACCGTTTTATTTTTGTCTTTTTCAGCATCTTTATTCGCGTATTTTTTCGTGAATGACAATAGATTCAATGCGCAAACGTTCAAACCGTCTAGTTCAGCTTCTTCCGAAAAAGCCACAGATAATCATCAAGGTATTTTGGTATTGCCATTCAATGTAAGTTCTTTGAATGAATCGCAACGATGGCTGAGGTATGGCGCAATGGAGGGATTAATTAAGAGAATTTCTCCAGAGAATAGTGTGACAGTTTTTCACCTTGAAGATGTTATCGAAATACTTAATAGAGTCGACATTGGCGAACGTGATCATATTGATAAAATATTCGCTAAATCTGGCGCTTCATACATATTAGAAACATCTCTTTCTGGTCAACCTGGCGAGTTAAATGTCGTGCATACTATTTATAGTAGAACAACAAAAGTGACTAGAACCTTTCAGGCCGCGAGTCTCGAGCATTTGCTTACGTTATTGGGTGATATTTTTGCAGAGTCAACAGGTGAGGACTTTTCCTTTGAAAATGGAGTGTTTAACCAACAACTGCAAAATGACTTGATTGCAAAAGCTATACAGTTTTTCGAAGTGGGTGATCTAGTTTCTGCTTTGTCATTCATAAATAGTGCGGTAATTAATGAGCCAAAAAATATTGTTGCGCGTTTCTTTCTCGTTAAAATTTACTTACAGCTAGGAAACTTTAATGAGGCCATTAACGCTATTAATGAAACCTTGGCGATTGATGATAAAAAGATACTAGGGCAGTACTTTCATCGTTTAGAGTACTTTAAAGGTAGTGCACTCATGGCACTAGGGAGGTTTGACGTAGCAAAAAGCCATCTAGTGGCGGCAGAAAATCTTGCGAAGCAAAACAAAGATTGGCTTTACTACGCTTATAGCCAGTCAATGTTAGGTAAATATAATATAGTTCAAAATGAGTATAGTAATGCTTACCAGTTTTTTGAGGCCGCATTGGAATATCAAGAGTTATTAAACTGTCCTATGGGAATCGTACAAGGACATCTTGATATTTCTGATTTACATTTGCGCGAAGGAGACGCTTTAGCTGCACGTCAGCGGTTTAAAACCGCAAAAAAAATGGCTAAAACAAAGAACCTAAATCAAGTACTTCCCCTATTAGCTGAGATGGAGCAGAGGTTAGGTGGGGTAAGCCTGTAAAGCATATAAAAAAGCCTGAACACTTCTGTTCAGGCTTTCGTTTAAGTGGTTAGAGCTATGGCGATAGAGAAAATCTCTATTACATCATGCCGCCCATTCCACCCATACCGCCCATGCCGCCCATATCAGGCATTGCAGGAGCCGCTGATGCATCTTGCGGTGCGTCAGTTACCATTGCTTCAGTTGTGATCATAAGACCTGCAACTGATGCTGCAAACTGTAGCGCGCTGCGCGTTACTTTAGTTGGGTCAAGAATACCTTCTTCAACTAAGTCTGCGTATGTGCTGTTTGCGGCGTTATAACCGTAGTTACCTTCGCCTTCTTTAACCTTGTTAACAACCACTGATGCTTCATCACCAGAGTTGAACGCGATTTGACGAAGCGGTGCTTCCATTGCGCGTAACGCAATTTTGATACCGTGAGTTTGGTCTTCATTGTCGCCTTTAAGCTCAGCAAGTTTAGCTGCAACGCGAACAAGCGCTGTACCACCGCCGGCAACAATACCTTCTTGAACCGCAGCACGAGTGGCATGTAATGCATCGTCAACACGGTCTTTTTTCTCTTTCATTTCCATTTCAGTAGCAGCGCCTACTTTAATGACGGCAACACCACCAGAAAGTTTCGCTAAACGCTCTTGAAGTTTTTCTTTATCGTAGTCAGAAGAAGACTCTTCAATTTGCGCTTTGATTTGTGCAACACGGCCATCAATACCATCTTGCTCACCTGCACCATCAATAATAGTTGTGTCATCTTTAGTAATAACAACACGTTTGGCAGTACCTAGGTCTTCAAGTTGTGCTTTTTCTAGTTCCATGCCGATTTCTTCAGAAATCACAGTCGCGCCAGTTAATACCGCAATGTCTTGTAACATTGCTTTACGACGGTCACCAAAACCAGGAGCTTTAACAGCAGACGCTTTAACGATTCCGCGCATGTTGTTAACAACTAACGTTGCTAGGGCTTCACTTTCTAGGTCTTCAGCAATAATTAGTAGTGGCTTACCGGCTTTAGCAACGGCTTCCAGTGTAGGAAGTAGCTCACGGATATTGCCCACTTTTTTGTCAACTAAAAGAATGAACGGATTGTCTAGTTCAACCGAACCATTTTCTTGGTTAGTGATGAAGTATGGAGATAGGTAACCACGGTCAAACTGCATACCTTCAACAACGTCAAGTTCAGTTTCTAATGCTTGACCTTCTTCAACAGTGATAACACCTTCTTGGCCAACACGTTCCATTGCTTCAGCAATGATGTCACCAATTTCTTTGTCAGAGTTTGCAGAGATAGTACCTACCTGTGCAATCGCTTTTGAATCTGAACATGGTACAGATAACTCTTTAAGCTCTTCAATTGCCGCTTTTACTGCTTTGTCGATACCGCGCTTAAGATCCATTGGATTCATATCAGCGGCAACGGCTTTAATGCCTTCGTTGATAATAGCTTGAGCTAAAACTGTTGCAGTTGTAGTACCGTCACCGGCTTCGTCATTGGCTTTAGAAGCAACTTCTTTCACCATTTGAGCGCCCATGTTTTCAAACTTGTCTTCAAGTTCAATTTCTTTAGCTACAGATACACCATCTTTAGTGATAGCTGGACCACCAAATGATTTGTCTAATACTACGTTACGACCTTTAGGACCTAACGTTACTTTTACTGCGTCTGCTAAAACGTTTACGCCTGCTAACATTTTTTTGCGAGCGTCATTTCCAAATCTTACGTCTTTTGCTGCCATAATCTTAAACTCCTATTATTCAACGATTGCCAAGATGTCTGACTCAGACATGATTAATACTTCTTCGCCATCAAGCTTTTCAGTTTTTACGCCGTAGCCATCGCTAAAGATAACCGTGTCGCCAACTTTTACATCTAACGGACGAACGTCGCCATTTTCTAAAATACGACCGTTGCCCACAGCAATAACTTCACCGCGAGTAGATTTTTCAGCTGCAGAGCCCGTTAGTACGATGCCGCCGGCTGATTTTGTTTCTTGTTCGTTACGTTTAACGATTAAACGATCATGTAGAGGACGAATGCTCATTTGTCATTATCTCCAAGTTTATGGTTGTAATAGGTTTTAAAGTCCCTGTTTTAGGGTTGGGAGGCTTTAAAACAAACTAAAAATTAGTTGTTGGCGAATATATGAGGGTGGGTTTAAAAAACCCAAGTGAAAAATTGAAAAAAATAACGAAAAATTAGGGAATAATAGGGGTTATGTAAGTCAGACGGTTCACGCGCTTTTAGTTTTGCTTTAAAGGCTGCGAGGTTTCTATTTTAGCTTTTGAGATTTGTCAGATAACAATGTAACTAATTCCTGCAAATCATACTTGCCACAGGCTTCAACAACTTCAATTGTTTCCAAGAAGTCTAACTTTCGTTCTCCGCTTTCGTATTTAGAAACATAACTTTGTGGTTTCCCTAAGCTACTGGCGAGTTGTGTCTGGGTTTGACCTGAGACTTCTCTAATTTCTTTTAAATAGGTTCGAAAGCGTGAGTTTTTTTCACACCAGAGTTTGTTCATGGGCGAACAGTAGGTGCGTGTAGCGAATATCCCATTTTGGGATAAAAATGTTTGCCTTCATGAAAGTTGTAGAATAAGGTGGATTTGTTGTTTCTGTTTGGGTGTTGGAACTTTGGCTAGATGCAACAAAAAAGGGCCTTTTTAGGCCCTTTTTTCTTAACGACTCAGACAAGGTTTTGCTGGCGTTTATTCCTTTCTCTTGTATTCGCCATCAATAGTTGTTGGCTGTTGAGGGTTTTCATCAATATAACCCTGCTGGCTATTTGAACTTGAATCACCCGTATCTTGATGAGTGTTTTGATCCATTTCATTCTCAAAAGTCCTTCCTGTTGACTGGTTTGAGAACCCACCTCCACCTTGACCAAACCCTGATGCATTAAAACCGGCGCCGCGCACTTGCACTCTATGGCCTACTTGCAAATAAACGGCTTTTCTAAATGGTGGTGTAAGCAGAAGCAAACCAAAAATATCAGTCATAAAACCAGGTGTTATCAATAATACACCCGAAACTAAAATACATATGCCGTCAAACATTGCTTGGGCAGGAAGTGAACCAGTTGCCAACTCTTGCTGTATCTTAGTCCACGTTTGCACACCTTGTTGCTTAACTAACTTAGTGCCTAAAATAGCGGTGGCGATAATAATGATGAACGTCCAGCCACTACCAATAATGCTACCTACTTCTAGAAGGATCATTAATTCAATTAATGGAATGATGATAAAAATAAAAAACAGTGGCATATTTTTCCTAATAAAAATTCAATATTAACTCTAGTTAAGTATGGGACAATACGACGGTATTCAAGTAAAGTTGAACAATAGTATGTAACCATTTGTTAATTTTTTCTTAAGGTTTACGTAATACATTGAACGAGATAATAAAATGACCGTTAAATTAATTTTAATCACTAGTCCGGATTTACCCACTGCCCATTCTTTAGCTGAGGGCTTACTCGATAAAGATTTGGTGGCGTGCGTCAATTTAATCCCATCAGTGGTTTCCCTCTATAAATGGGAAGGAAAACTAGAACAAAATGTTGAAGTTCAAATGTTTTTAAAAACAAGTGAAAGAAATATCGCGGCAATCGAGTCTTATGTAAACGAACATCATCCATACGAAGTACCTGAGTTTCTGGTTATTGATGTAAATCACGGCAACCGTGACTATTTAAATTGGGTACAAGAAATGACATCACAAGGTAACAAATAAATGCTTAACACACGTAGTACCATTACAAATTGGATTTTTGCTTTTACCCTCGCCAGTTTGTCTTTATTTACCAGCGTTAGTCACGCTGCAATTACGGCGGATCCACTAAAAGGCTTGTTTGGCCAACAAACTGAATACTTACCAGTAGATGAAGCCTTTATGTTCGACTTTAAACAGGTTGATAACAAGGTTGTTTTAAACTGGACCATAGCAGACGGTTACTATTTATATAAAGACAAGTTTCAGTTCCAAGCAGACAACAGCACAATTGCCGAAACAGTTAAGCAAGACGGTACTCAAATTGAAGATGAGTTTTTTGGGGTGGTGGATGTTTACTTCTTTCAATCAAAAATAGACGTTAGCTTCAGCGAAATAGCTGAAAACGGCTATTTGAATATAAGATATCAAGGTTGTGCTGAAGCAGGCTTTTGTTACAACCCAACCGTTAAACGTATTCCTTTAACTGCGATTTCTGCTGACGAGATTGCCGCATTAAAAGCAGCTAGCAGCACTGGCAATAACAGCACTAATAACTCGAACAATGGCACGGAAACATCAGACTCGGTTTCAGCACCTGGTTTATCAACAAACGGTTCAGTTTCAATAGCAAATACTTCTCAACAAAACTCACTAGCAGACTCATTAGCGAATGAGAGTTTGTTATGGACGTTACTTATTTTCTTCGGTTTGGGTGTAGGTTTGGCCTTCACGCCTTGTGTTTTCCCAATGTTCCCAATTTTATCCAGCATCATTGCTGGGCAAAGTAATATGACCGTTAAAAAAGGTTTATGGCTTGCGTTCATTTATGTGCAAGGTATGGCAATCACGTATTCACTATTGGGATTAGTTGTTGCTAGCATGGGCGTGCAGTTCCAAGCTGCTCTGCAACATCCTGCTGTTTTAATTACGGTGTCTGTCATTTTCGTATTGCTCGCTGGGGCGATGTTCGGCTGGTATAACCTTCAGTTACCTCAGTCTTGGACCAACAAATTAACTCAAGTGAGTAACAATCAAAAATCAGGCAATTTAGTGGGCGTGTTTGTAATGGGCTTGTTAAGTGGTCTTATCGCTTCGCCGTGTACTACGGCTCCGTTAACGGGCGCTCTATTATACGTTGCTCAAACAGGCGACTTACTCATAGGTTTTGTTACCTTGTACGTGCTTAGTTTAGGTATGGGCTTACCTCTATTATTAATTGGTGCCTCAGGTGGTAAATTGCTTCCTAAAGCGGGCAACTGGATGAATGTGGTTAAAAACCTATTCGGCTTTATCTTATTGGCTATCCCACTCATTCTATTAGAACGTTTTGTTGATTTACAATGGGTACTGTTACTCGCGGGTATTTTGTTAATCGTAATAGCGGGTTACTTCCATAGCCAATATCTAGGTCAAGCGTCTAATACGGCAAAAAGTGGCTTTTGGGTAGTATCGTTATTTAGCTTCCTGTTGGGCTTTGTTCTAGTGATTAAGCCAATATTGCCAACTCAAACGGTGTCTGCATCAGCTGAATCGCATGAAGTTGAGTTTATAAAAGTGTCGAATATGACTGAAATTAAACAGCAAATTGCTCAAGCGAACGCAGCTGGAAAGCCCGTGATGTTAGACCTTTACGCTGACTGGTGTGTTGCCTGTAAAGAGTTTGAGGCCTTTACGTTTTCAGACAAAAGTGTGCAAGACAAAATGGCAGACTTTGTTCTTCTACAAATCGACATGACGGCCAATAACGACGCAGATATAGAAGTGCTTACAGAGTACGATATCTTAGGGTTACCAACTATTCTATTTTTTAATACCAGTGGCGGAGAGTTAACAACTCAACGCGTAACGGGTTATATGAATGCAACCACATTTCTGGCGCATTTAAAAAGCATCTAACCGTTGGCGAAGTAATAACGAGCGTTATTAAAAACAAATTTTACAACAAACATG